>NZ_CP018800.1:1276666-1595833 GCF_002795825.1 Mariprofundus ferrinatatus
TTGGGTGGTCCATCTTCAAAATAGATCACCTCGCCGCCCCATGCCTCCACCTCGATCGGGGCATAGAAGAAGCTGTAGATGCAGTCGTCACGGTATTTTGCCCGAAGTTTCAATTGTCCTTCGACGACATGCTCCGCCCTTGAGAAATATTGCTCGATGGAGAGCCCCATCTCTCTGGCGCCATGCATGGTCAGCAGCAGGAAGAATGGCACCCGATCAGCCTCCTGATGGCCGAGGGTGGTCAGCACGCGCTGTAGTGACGTCATCGATTCGCCGTTCATGACATACCCCCTAACATACCGGAAATAATATCACGGGCCTCCATGCCATCCTTGCCTGAGGCATCGGCCCCGACCTCTTTCCAGAGGTTGTGATCAAAGCGGAACGGCGCGCCGCCTACGACCACCTTCACATCCAGCCCCTCCTGCTTCAGCCGCTTCACCAGTTCGCCGACCAGCAGGGCTGATCGCAACATCAAAACGGAGACCAGCAGGATCTTCGTGCCGTGCTGTTTGACCTTTTCAATTACCGCATCGACATGCATGCCGTGTCCGAACTCCTGCAGTTCATAACCGCTGGCGCGCAGCGTCGAATAGACGATTCTCTCACCAAGCACGTGGAAATCCTCAAGAACCACAATAGCCATCTCAGGTTGTTTGATACGATTGGGATCGGCGGGGGGAAGAATCTCGTCCACAAGCTCTTCGCAGATGGTGCCGCTCATATAGATCTGAGCCAGGGCATACCTTCCCGATTCCCAGCCGAGGCCGATCTTTTCAAGTGCCGGAACAACGATATTGGAGACACATGCCAGTGCCCCCTGCTCATTCGCACTGGCCATCATGATCTCCCGGGCCGCAACCCTGTCCATATCCGCCAGCGCTTGTTCAAACCTGAGGCTCACTTCCATCACACCGGGACCTCCTTAATGCGGGGTATTCAGAGTGTATCTGAAATGATTATAGCCTAAACAGAGGAATTTTGCGTGATTTTTTCCTGGCCCACAAACGGACCTGATTGTTATGCATGAGGCTGAACTGAGATACGATCCCAAAGCAGTTCGAAACGGCTCAGATCAGAATAGAAGTGCGGAGATAAACGGATGCCGCCAGCGCGGTTGGCGCAGATCAGGCCACCTGCCATCAGGCTACGGTAGAGGGCCGTGTGACCGGCGCTATCAAGACCTTGAAGACGGAAGGTGACAATGCCGGCATGGCGATCGGGGTTTGCCGGAGTTATCAGTTCTAGGTCGCTTCTGCGTTGAACCCATTCAATCAGGCTGGAGGCATTGGCAAGAACCGCATTCTCAACGGCCTCATAACCGACCTCTTCAAGCAGCGAAAGAGAAGCATTGAGCGCATAGATACCGACCATGTTGGGGCTACCCGGTTCAAAGCGGCGGGCCGATTTCGCAGCAGACCACTCAAGGGCATCGAAATCCCCTGCCCGCTCAACCATATGCCAGCCATACTGCAACAGCTGCAGTTGATCACGTGCAGCCGCTCTTGAATAGAAAAGTGCGACCCCTTCCGGCCCCAGCATCCACTTATGGCCGTCAGCCACGACAAAATCGGCATGGCACGCCTGTGCATCGAAGCGCAGAGCGCCGAGGCTCTGGATCGCATCGACACAGAAGAGGATGTTATTGTCGTGGCAGAATGATCCCAGACGATTCAGATCCATACGAATACCGGTGGCGTACTGCACCGAACTGACAGAAATCAGGCGGGTATTCTCATCGCAAAGCGCAATCATTGCGGCTTCAGGATCATCAACAGAGATATCTGCAGGACGCAGTTCGACGCCCTGCCCCTGCAGCGATTCCCAAACGATACGATTTGAGGGGAACTCCTGGCTGGTTGAGACGATATTGTCGCCCGCCTGCCAATCCAGACCGTAGGCGATCAGAGAGAGCGCCTCGGAGGTGTTTTTGCAGAGTGCGATATCATCCGCAGAGGCGGCATTCACCAGCCGCCTCAGCCTGCCGCGCAGTTCGCGTTCTGTTTTCAACCACTGCGGGTAGTCGGCCGCTCCACGCACCATGTTCTGCTCTGCAAAGGCCTTGATAGCATCCGCCGTTCGCCTCGGCCATACACCGACAGCGGCATGGTTGAGATAGACAAGTTCCGGATCGAGCGGAAACTCCGCATCGATATACAACCTCTAATCCCTGAAGTTGGTAAACGAGAGCGGGCGATCCGTATCCATGCCGCGCACCAGTGCCATCACGGCCTGCAGATCATCGCGTTTCTTGCCGGTGACGCGCACCTGATCGCCCTGAATCGCGGCCTGTACCTTCATCTTCTCATCCTTGATCTTCTTGACGATCTTTTTGGCCAACTCGGTGCTCACCCCCTGTTTGATGGTGATCACCTGCCGTTTTGTACTGCCGCTGGCATCCTGTGGATCGCCATACTCGAGGCATTTGGGCTCGAGGTTCCGGCGTACCAGTTTGGCGCGGAGGATCTCGGTTACGGTGTTGAGCTTGTTGATGTCATCCCCGATCGCAGTGATGCTCTGATCCCCCAACTCGATACTGGCCTTACTGCCCTTAAAATCGTAACGGGTTGTAATCTCCTTGATCACCTGATTCACCGCATTGCTCATCTCCTGCATATCGGTTTCACTGACAATATCGAAACTTGGCATGTTCACTCCCTGAAAATGGCTGAAAAAAACAAAATAATGCCCTCTGAAGCTTTGACAAGCAATGCGCCACACTTAAGCTTGCAGCAATCAGGAGGAGCTGTTGCCGAACACGTTCAAACAGGACTTTTCAGACCGGGTTTCATCCGACGCCAAGGTCGGCTCGAATCGCCGTCGCAAAAAAAGGAAAAAAGCGAACTTCAAGCTCCCTTCTCTACCGAGATTTTCCTTGCCAGTGCTGCGAATCAAGGATGCTCATGCAGAAAAATCGCCTGCCACCTCCAGACTGCCCCGCATCCCGGCCCCCGGCTGGTTCCCGCTGATCGGAACCGCTATCGGTTTTGCAGCTATCATGCTCTTCGTCGTCGGGGGTGGACGAAATGTTGATGCCAGCGTTTCCATTCCGCAGGAGGAGTGGATCACCCCGCAGTTGGATCAGAATGAACATTTGAACCGCACAACAACTACAACCGTGGTGAGTGGCGATAATGCCATCTCCGCGCTTGAGCGGCTTGGCTTCGACTACGCCACCAGCCATGCCATGATCAGTACGGCAAACGGAATCTACAAACTCAGAAACATCCGTGTGGGCCAGAGCTTTACCCGTATAGACAACGAAAACGGCACCTCCACCTACTACAATATCGATGGCTCAAAACGACTGCATCTCCAGAAGGAGAAAGGTGCCGAAAACTGGCAGGCCACACTGGATGAGCGCAGGGTGTTAACCCGCCATCGCACTGCGTCCGGCGTAATTGTTGACAGTCTCTTCGCTGCTGCTGACAAGGCGGGCATGGACTCGCGTACAACCATGAACCTTGTCGACATCTTTGCCTGGGACATCGATTTTGCTCGTGATATGCGAACCGGAGACAGCTTCCAGCTTGTTTACGAAGAGCGCTATAATGATGAAGGCAAAATGCTTGAGAGCACCATACTGGCTGCAGAATTCATCAATCAGGGTGAAAAGTTTCGCGCCGTTCGTTATGAGCAGGCCGATGGAAAAACCGACTACTTCACACCGGAAGGCAAGAGCATGCGCAAGGCCTACCTGAAAGCACCGGTGAAGTTCTCACGCATCTCCTCAACATTCAAAACCAAACGCAAACACCCTGTGCTCGGTTATACACGTGCCCATCGTGGTGTTGATTATGCTGCCCCGAGCGGTACCCCGATCCATGCTATCGGTGATGGCTATATCACCTTTGTCGGGTGGAAAGGCGGCTACGGGCGCTACGTCTCAATCCGCCACAACAACCGCAACCACACCACCGCCTACGCACATCTGCGCAGTTATGCCAAAGGGTTAAAGAGTGGCATGAAGGTGCGTCAGGGCAAAATTATCGGCTATGTCGGCATGTCGGGACTTGCAACCGGCCCCCACCTCCATTTCGAATTCCGCTCCCGTGGCATGGCAGTGAATCCGCTAACGGTCAAACATCCGCCGGCACAACCGGTGGCAACGACTGAGAAGGAAAGGTTTGAGGCACAGAGCGCACCGCTCCTCGCCCAACTGAAAGTAAATCCAGTCCAGCTTGCCTGGGACTAGGCCTAAATATGACCACAACCGAAAAGAAACAGCAGTGGCTTGCAAAAGCCGGCGATGTGCTAGATATCGAAATCGACGCACTGAAAACCCAGCGTGAATCTCTGGATGAGAGCTTTGTGCAGGCGATTGAAACCATCCTCCATATCAAAGGCAGGCTGGTGGTCGTTGGCATGGGGAAATCAGGTATTATCGCGAAAAAAATTGCCGCCACCTTCGCCTCAACCGGCACTCCGGCATTCTTCGTGCATGCCGCCGAAGCACAGCATGGCGACCTCGGCATGATTACCGGAGCTGATGCCGTGCTGGCGCTCTCTCATAGCGGTGAAACAAGAGAGGTATGCGGACTTCTGCCGGAGATCAAACGGCGTGGTGCCCGCGTTATTGCCATCACCGGCAACAGAAGTTCAACACTGGCCCAGCATGCCGACACTGTGCTGCACATACCGGTAACACGTGAGGCATGCCCGCTTAACCTTGCCCCGACCGCCTCCACGACTGCCACTCTGGCGCTTGGCGATGCGTTGGCGGTAGTCATCCTGAATCAGCGCGGTTTCCGGGAGGAGGACTTTGCCCGCGTGCATCCCGCCGGAAGCCTTGGTAAAAAACTGCTGCGTATTGCCGATGTCATGCATCAGGGTAGCGAACTGCCGATGGTTGCCCATGATGCGAAATTGCGTGATGCAATTATGGAGATGAGCAGGCACCGCCTCGGCATCACCGGTATCAGCGAAAATGACAAACTCACCGGCTGTCTGAGCGATGGCGACCTGCGCAGAATTCTCGAGTCCGGCCATATGGATCTCGATGCTCCGGTTCGAGAGCTGATGCATATAAACCCGACGAAAATTGAAGCCGGAAAACTTGCCAGCGAGGGATTAAGGCTGATGGAGGATCTGAAGATCATGGTGCTTTTCGTCCATGAGGGAAGTGAAGATAACATTGTCGGTATTGTGCATATGCATGACATTCTTCAGGGAGGCATCTGATGACACAGAAAAAAGGTTTTGATTTCCCATTCAGGAAAGCCTCAGCTATCCGAATGCTGATTCTCGATGTCGACGGGGTGATGACCGACGGATCTATCATCATGGACAGAAACGGTGACGAGCTTAAAGCCTTTAATGTGCGCGATGGCCATGGCATCAAACTTATCCAGCGTGCCGGCATACAGGTCGCTATTATCACCGGTCGCACCTCCCCTGTTGTTGAGGCACGGGCAGCAGATCTCGGCATCGGGTATGTTATCCAGAAGTGTCTTAATAAAGCCGAGGGACTGGCGCAACTGGTCAAGGAATCGGGTATTCCTGCTTCCCAGTGCGCCATGATGGGCGATGACGTTCTCGACCTGCCGCCAATGTACGAGTGCGGACTGAGTCTTGCACCCAGTGATGCACATATCTCAGTGCTGGGCCATGTCGACTGGGTGTCCGATTGCCCGGGTGGTCGTGGAGCCATCCGTCAGGCGGCTGAAGGACTGCTGCTGGCAAAAGATGCATGGCAGGAGGTTGTTCACTCGCGTTACGGTGTCTCGCCTGAAGATTGTGGTTGGGCAACCTCCTGACCTGCGCCTGAATGCAGCGATCTCTCTGGCGATGGGCAAAGTGGATCAGTCTTGCTGTTTCAGCAGGAAGTATTGTCGTGGCAATTTTAATGATGTGGCTGGCAGGACCTGCAGAAGTTGAGAAGGTAGAAGATAATACGGAGCGCCCAAAAACCGAGGTGGAGAGCCCGGTGATTGTCGAGCGTAAGGATGGAAAAATCATCTGGCAGCTGCGTGCCAGCGAAGCGAAACAGCAACTGGATGGCAGGATGCATCTGCTCATCCCCACCCTGACGCTGTTTACTGATTCCGGTGTCGAGATCAACATCAGCAGCCAGCAGGCATGGTTTGAGCCGCTGCAGAGAAACATCCATTTTCAGGATCAGGTGAATGTTGATTATCAAACCTGGAAGATGACTACCGAGACCCTGATCTATGACAGCACAAAGGATGAGATTCAGGTGCCTGACGACTTCGCAGTCGTCGGGGAAACTATTTCGGCAAAAGGGAATAATATGCGCTTGCAGCGAAGCAGCGATCAGATCAAGGTGGATGGTGGCATCTGGATTCAGGACAGCAACCCACAATGGCAGGGAGTAAAATAGTGGTCAGATTTGCGATAATAGTAGCGATCTTTATGATGCCGTCCCTCCTGTGGGCCGGAGCAATGGAGATTGAGTCTGACAGGATGGTTTTTCAGCACAAAAGCGAGCGGGCTGAATTCATCAGCAATGTTCATCTGAAACGCGATGATTTCGAGCTCTGGTGTGACAAACTTCTCGCCTATTACAAAAACAGCCAGCTGGATCATACTGAGGCTTTCGGTCATGTGCGCCTTGCCCAGAAAGGTATTACCGGAAGTTCTGACAAGGCGATCTTCGACCAGAAAAACAACAGACTTACCCTGATTGGCAATGCCGTACTGGAACAGGATGGCAGCAGGATAACGGGCGAAACAATCATCCATGACATGCGCAATGAAAAAACCGTTGTCCAGCCCCGTAAAGGAGGCAGAACGCATATGACCATCGAATCGGACAAGGCTGCTGGCACCCCTCTTCCCAAGGCGGCCAAATAACATGAGCAGCGTTCACCACCTGTCAGCAAAAGGATTATGCAAAAGCTACCGCAACAAGCAGGTGGTTTCCGGTGTCGATATCGACCTTTTCTCCGGGGAGTGTATCGGCCTGCTGGGACCAAACGGTGCCGGTAAAACCACAAGCTTTTACATGGTATGCGGACTAATCAGCGCCGATAGTGGGCAGGTATCACTGGATGACCATGACATTACAGCTCAGCCGATGTATCAGAGGGCAAGAAGTGGAATCGGATATCTTCCGCAGGAAGCGAGCATCTTCCGTAAACTGACTGTTCGTGAAAACCTGCTGGCAATCTTTGAAACCCTGAATCTTCCTGATGTGCAGGTTGAAGAAGAGCTTGAGAATCTGCTTGTCGAACTGGGTATTGAGGCGGTACGGGACCAGAAGGCCTATACACTTTCAGGTGGTCAGAGGCGACGCACCGAGATTGCGCGCGCGCTGGTAAGCAAGCCACGGTTCCTGCTTCTGGATGAGCCTTTTGCCGGTGTCGACCCGATTGCCGTTGAAGATATCCAGGCCATTATCGCCGAGCTGAAGAGCAAGGGTATCGGCATCCTGATTACCGACCACAATGTCCGCGATACGTTGTCGATCTGTGACCGGGCCTACCTGATGAGCGCCGGCGAGATTATTGTTCACGGCACCTCTGATGAGGTCATTGCCCATCCCGATGCCCGTCGCCTCTATCTGGGCGAAAGTTTTTCGATGTGACGATGGACCGTGGAGGCCAGGAAGGCTTTCCGCCACTTTGGCTGATGATGGGGACGAACCGGGCATTGCCCTTATCTCCATATCTTTTACAGTATCACTTCAATGCAACTTGAGGAGACAGCGGCCGACCATGAGTAACGCTCCACAACAGGAACCGATCATCGTAGCCATGACAGGCGCATCGGGAGCGGCGTATGGCCTGCGACTGATTCAACGACTGGCCGATGCCGGCATCACCCAACACCTTATCCTCTCCGATGCCGCACGCGTGGTGCTTAAACAGGAGGCGGATCTGGAACTGCCAGCTGATACGGATGCCACAACTGCAGCCCTTGCCGAGCACCTAACCATCCCCTCTTCCAGGCTTTGCTGTTATAGCCTCTCTGACTGGTTCTCACCCGCTGCATCCGGTTCTGCCAGCATCAGGCGAATGGTCGTGATTCCCTGCTCAATGGGCACGCTGGCAAGGATTGCATCAGGTTTGTCCGGCAACCTGATAGAGCGTGCAGCTGATGTGGTATTGAAGGAGAAACGGCAGCTGATTCTCGTACCCCGGGAAACGCCCCTTTCCACCATTCATCTGGAAAATATGCTGAAGCTTTCTCGTATGGGTGTTGATATTATCCCTGCCATGCCTGCATTCTATCATCGTCCGACCTCACTTGATGAGATAGTCGACTATCTTGTTGACCGGGTCCTTGATCACCTGAAAGTAGTGAATCCTGAAGCAAAACAGTGGGGTTCATCTTGATGTTTCGGGCTTTTTCCTTACTCCTGCTGATGATGCTTCCAGGCTGCGTTGCATTAACCGCCGTCTCTGCCATTCCTGGGGCACTGTTTGAAGTGGCAGCCAATCAGTTTATTGGTAAAGAGAAGAGTTATCCTGCCAACATGCGGAAAACGCTGACAGGTGTTCAGCAGAGCCTGCAATCATTGAAACTGGATGTCGATGTACTGGAGATTCAGCAAGATGGCGGTTATGGCATCGGCTTTGGCAATGAGCGTCTGGATGGTGAAATCACCTTACGCACTCAGACACCGGAACTCACCACAGTTTATATAAAGGTGAAAGGTAGCTCGCGAGAGGAGTCGGTTGAGCACGCTATTATCGAGGTCATCGACGAAAAATTGAAGCGCCTCCCTGCATCAGCCCATATGGACACATCCAAGTACAACAATCTCAGACAAGACCCCAGTGTCAAATCGCCCCGTGTCGGCTGGTTCCGCCCCGGAGCAAGTCTTGAGGTCACACAAAGCGGGGCTAGGGAGTGGCTGAAAATCAAGCTGCCTTCCGGCGATTACGCCTACCTGAAAGGGGCAATCAAAGAGGGCGATCCTGCACAAAAAAGAAAAACTATCCTGAGCAAATCGGAGTAACAGATGACCCATCAACAGCAACCTCTGGATGACATTGCAGAAAAAATTGCCGGCGGCATTCGCATGCTTGGCGGCCTGAAACAGGGTGCCGAAGCGCAGGTGCGCGGTATCGTAGAGAATGCCCTGTCGCAGTTCGATGTGGTAACCCATGAACGCATGCAGGTACAGGAAGTGATGTTGAAAAAGGCGAAAGAGGAGTTGCATGCGCTTGAGGCACGCGTCGCCGAGCTGGAAGCGGCGCTCAAAAAACTCTCGCAGTAAGCGCCGGACAGCTCCGCACCTGTTAAAGCAATGCTGCGTATTGCAATGAAGTTGCAGCCGCATCGCTTCTCTGACCGAACCAACAGTGAAAATGGATTCGTCTTGGTCTAAACTGAACATATGTCAGGCTGGTTCCTCCAACCCATGTTTAAGTTCTCCTGCCGTTGCCGGCAGCTGCAGCTTACATTCCTGAGTGTGTCAGCCACAGCTGATCCTGGAACAACTGGCAACCGACGGTGAATGAAAGCTCCTCTGCCCGGGAGAAGCAGGGTGCCGCTAGCACGCCCAGGTTACTGTTGTTATGTACACTGTTCACATCCCTGTTATCCATTTTTTATCTGGTTGATGCGTTTGAATCTGCCCATGACGCCATTTCCGACCAGTTACAGATCCACATCTCATCCCCCCCAGACGAGAAACCTGTTGTCTATCTTCTGATCACTGATGCCAGCCTCATCGAGGCTGACGAAGTAGACGGGATCAGTTGGCCATGGCCACGCTCCGCCTATGCAGAAGCCGTTCGTTTCCTTAATAACGCAGGCGCAAAAGAGATCATCTTCGATATGATTTTTAGTGAGCGCTCCGTGCATGGATATGAGGATGATGTCGGCTTTGCTTCGGCAGTTGAGGAGGCTGGCGTGATCCTGGCCAACCTCTCCAGCAGCCATCGCAGTGCCATGTCGGAACAGAGAGCCCTGGAGAACCTGCGAATAACAGATCGTTTTGCCCTGCCGGTGGAAGGAACTGATGCAACCATGTTTAAGGATTACCCTTATATCAGGGCGCCTGTTGCTGAACTCACTGAGCGTGTAAAAGCAGTTGGTGATGTGAAGTTTGTACAGGACAGGGATGGCATTGGCCGGCGAATTCCCATGCTGATCAGAAGTGGTAATCGCTACCACCCATCACTATCCCTCTCAGCTTCAGCATCTGCTCTCGGCATCACCGCGTACCGTATCGAAGAAAACGAGCTTGTGCTTACCGGCCCGGGCATTGAGCGGTCGATTCCACTGGATGCCGAAGGCATGGCACGAAGCCATTACTACGGCGACTCCGGCATCTACGACAAATACCTTCTGTTAAGAGTCATCAAATCGCAGATCAGCATAGATGAGGGCAGCCCCCCCTACTACGACCCTGCGCTGTTCAAAGACAAGATCGTCATCATTGGTGCCGATGCTACAGAGTTGAAAGATTTCAGGCCCAATCCATTCAACAAGTCTAATGATCCGGGTGCCCACTACCACGGTACCGCCATCCATAATATTCTTGCAGGAGACTTTTTGCAGAGCCGTTATGAAGCAATCTATGTGCTCCCCGTACTCTTCCTAACCTCTCTGCTGCTGGCGCTTGTCACGGCGAGGTTCCGTGCCACCACAGGTTTTGCCTTCACCTTCCTGCTGCTGGCGTTGAACGCTGTAACTGCAATCTACATGTTCAAACATCATGGCCTGCTGATCGATGTAACAGCCACCTCCATCAACCTGATTGGCTGCTTTATCCTCGCCACCGGATTTAACTACGTGACCGAGGCCAGGCAGCGACACTTTGTTACCAGTGCATTTGGCCAGTACCTCTCCCCCGATGTGGTCAAAGCCCTGGTCGATGACCCCAATCGACTACTGCTTGGCGGCGACGTACGAACCATGACTGCATTTTTCTCAGATATTGCCGGTTTTTCCACGATATCTGAAAGGCTGTCGCCGCAAGCGCTGGTTGCCCTGCTCAACGAGTATCTCAGCGAGATGTGCGACATCATCGGCAAATATCATGGTACCGTCGATAAGTTTGAAGGTGATGCGATCATGGCTTTCTGGGGTGCGCCGATCTACCGGCACGACCATGCCCGTCTGGCGCTGCTGGCAGCACTCGAGATGCAGGAGAGGTTGCGGGTGCTGCGCACAAAATGGGCCGCCGAAGGCAGGGATCAACTGTTCGTGAGAATGGGCATCAACAGTGGTCCGATGCTGGTCGGCAACATGGGTTCACGTACCCGAATGAATTACACAGTCATGGGTGATGCGGTGAATCTTGCCTCACGGCTAGAAGCTGCAAATAAATTCTATGGCACCAACCTGATGATTTCGAAAAAAACCAGGGCGCTTGCAGGCGATGGCTTCGTCACCAGGGAGCTTGATGCCATTCAGGTCGTCGGCAAGAAAAAGCCGGTGTTTGTGTATGAACTGCTTGGTAAAGAGGGCGAGGTTGGAAAATCGCTGCAACATGGCGCTCAACTGTTCGAACAGGCATTAATATGCTATCGTAAAGGTGAGCTGTTTGCTGCGAAGGAGCAATTCGCGCAAGTATATGATCACATACCTGAGGATCCGGCTACAGCCGAGTTTCTGCGCAGAATAGAAGCAGCAGATAAGAATATGGTTCAAGGAGGATGGGATGGCGTTTTTAAGCCCGATTCCAAGATGTAGCCTGATAACTGCACTCCTGCTGTTACTGCCTGCATCCCCGGCGCTTGCCGCAGATGTGCCGGACAAAGGCAGCATACTGCGTATCTCTCTCTCCAAAGCGGTTATGAAGAGTGCACCCCGTGCCTTTGGAAGCAGCGTGATAAGAACACTGCCCAAGGGTGCATCTGTCACCTATCTCGGCAGTACAGGGATTTTCTACCACGTCAGCGACGGGCGCCAGAGTGGATATATCAGTTCGAAGGCTGTGGCGGAAGAACGAACGTTTACAAGCTTCTCCCGTTCCGGAGAGGTGACGCAGTCGGACATGGCAGCTGCCACCAAAGGTTTTTCCCCTGAGGTTGAGAGAGAAAACCGCAAGAACAGGCAGTTGCGTTACGACCTGATGGATCGGGCCGAACAGGTCTCCACTGTGAGCAACCCCGACACCTATCTGAGGAAGTTCCGTGAGCAGGGCAAGCTCGGGGAGTATGCAGATGAATAAGAGAACATTTGTACTGCTGACAATGCTCCTGCTCCCGGCATCGATCTCCCATGCTTTTGATTTCAGTTTTGAAGATCTTCAGAATATTGATGTCGGTAAGGTCATAGAGTTTGGTCAGACAGCCTCCAAGGCGGTGCGCTCGTTCTCTGATGAGGAGCGCTACTATATTGGACGAGCCAGTGGTGCACGTCTGTTGTCCAACCATCGCCTGCTTGGCAGGGCAGCACTGCAGGAGTACGTCTCTGCCATCGGGCAGACACTGGCTATGGCCTCGGGCAGACCGGAAGTTTATGCCGGCTACCACTTCATTGTGCTGGATGAGCCGCAGCGGGTGAATGCCTATGCAGTACCTGGCGGGTTTATCTTTATTACCACCGGCCTGATCGCCAAGACCAGAAACGAGGATGAGCTTGCAGCAGTGCTTGCCCATGAGATATCCCATATTGTCCTCGACCACCCTGTCGGCTCGATCAAAAAACAGTACAGGGACAAACTGATGAGAGACATTCTCAGTGAGGCAAGTGAGAGATATGCCTCTGAGAAGGTAAAAAAACTGGCTGAGCTTGCCGGCGGTCTGAACAACCTTTCTGGCTTGCTGGTCGATTTTGCAGCCAAAGGTTACAGCCGCGCCAAGGAGCAGGATGCGGACATGGTAGCTCTCACCATCCTTCGCACGGCAGGCTACGACCCCACCCGCTTCCCGCATGTACTCTCAAGGCTCAGTGCTATTGGAAGCGGCATTTCCGGAACCCATGGTAATCCCCGGGAGCGGGCCGGAGCTGTTACACAACGCCTTTCAAGGGATGTGCCTGTTGTGGTAAGAGAAAGGAACAGTCGGTATCTGACTGTCATGACCCAAACCCGATAACATGATATATCCAGCCGCTGCCATAGGAGCTTACGCATGAAAGGAAAGCTGCTGAGCAGATTCTCGGAAGTACAGAATATCGCGCACACACTCGCCACGAAGCAGAGCACCGGCGATGTGCTCTCCTCATTATTGACAGGTGCCAGAAGGGTATCCGGGGCTGACGGCGGAACCATTTACCTGCTGGGAAGCGATAATCAGCTCCACTTCACTGTCATGCAGAATGAGACGTTGAAAATCTCACATGTCGAACCTTCCGAAAAAAGCACCTCTTTTATTCCCATTCCCCTGTATGACAAAGAGGGAAACCCGAATCAGGAAAATCTCGCTGCCCGCGCAGCCATAGAGAACAACAGCTCCAATATTCCGGATGTCTACGCAGCAGAAGGCATTCATACATCGGGTATCAGGGCTTTTGACGAGCAGATGAATTACAGGACACAGTCACTGCTGACAATTCCCATTCACAATCAGACATGGGGGGTTATCGGCGTCCTTCAGCTGATCAATTCGGTTAATAAAGATAGCGGACAGGCTGAACCCTTTTCAGAAGCCGACCTGCTTCTGGCTGAGGCCCTGGCATTTCAGGCAGGCACAAATATCACCAATGCCCGTATAAATGCAGAGTCTGAGAAGTTGCTTGACCGCGTAACACGGCTCAACCAGATCGGCATCTCCCTCTCCTCTCAGGAGAGCACCGAGCAGTTGCTCAAAGAGATTGTCATCAGTGCCAAAGCGCTTACCTTTGCCGATGCTGGCACACTGTATCTGCACAAGGACAACAAGCTCCATTTTGAGGTGATGCAGACCGACTCCCTTGATATTCATTTGAGCAGTGCGGATGGCAACCTGAGCAATATCGAGCCGATCCCGCTATACGATATGCGTGGCAATCCCAATGACCGACTTGTGGCTGCCAGTGCCGCACTGCATGGATCTACAATCAATATTCCGGATGTTTATCAGGCTGACGGCTATAATTTCACAGGCACCCGGGCCTTTGACCGTAAAAACGGCTATCGATCCCAATCCTTCCTGACTGTACCGATGCATAATCAGAAAAAAGAGCTGATCGGTGTCCTGCAGCTGATCAATGCGATCTCTCCGGACAGTGGTAAGATCACCAGTTTCTCAGAAGAGGATCAGCAGCTGGCGGAATCATTTGCCTCCCAGGCCGCCGTTGCACTGACCAATAAACGGCTAAATGAAGAGCTGCAACTGTTACTGGAATCTTTTATCGATGTGATCTCGAAATCGATTGATGAAAAATCCCCCTACACGGGTGGCCACTGCCGCCGTGTTACGGAACTTGCCATGATGACCGCCAGGGCGGCAAGTGAAACAGATAGCGGTCCACTTGCCGGCTTCAGACTCTCGAAAGAAGAGATGTATGAGATGAAAATTGCCGCCATGCTTCACGATTGCGGAAAAATCACGACACCGGTCCATATTGTCGACAAATCCACTAAACTGGAGACTATCCACGACCGAATCGACCTGCTGGATCTGCGTCATGAACTGATAAGGCGTGATATGATGATCGAAAAGCTTCAGCAACAGGTTGCAGAACCGGATTCGGTACTGGAATCACTTCAGGAACCGCTATCAAAACTGCAGGAGGATATGGCGTTCATTCACCAGAGTAATATGGGGGGCGAATTTATGGCGCCCGAAAGGCAGCAGCGCATCCATAACATTGCGGCCGAATACTCCTGGCAGGATGCCTCCGGAAAGATACACCCGTTCATTACCGATGATGAGGCTTACAACCTGAATGTGGCCAAAGGCACGCTGACCGATGAAGAGCGGGAAATCATCAATTTCCACATCGTCTCAACCATTCGTATGCTTGAAGCGCTCCCCTTCCCGCAACACCTTCAACATGTTCCTGAAATCGCCGGCGGCCACCATGAGCGCATGGACGGCAAAGGCTACCCCAATGGTCTCACCCGCGATCAGATGTCCGTTCAGGCCCGTATTCTCGGTGTCGCAGATATCTTCGAGGCGCTGACGGCGTCGGATCGCCCCTATAAACCCGGCATGCCGCTCTCCAGAGCCCTCTCCATTCTCGAAACCATGAAGGGTGAAGGGCATATCGATCCCGACCTCTTCGACCTGTTTATCGATAAAAAAATCTATCTCAGCTATGGGCACCGTTTTCTCGATAAACAGCAGGTCGATATCGATGCCTATCACCCGAAGGGAGACGGTAACCAGTAAATATCCGCGGCTCAGGAACAGATCCGAACAATCGGATCCGAGCAATAACCGTTCATATCCAGTAACATGAAAAATACAAATTATAGTCTACAATCTGAATATGCTGGCCAGATTATATAGTGCATCCCTGCGGGGACTCGATGCCGAACACGTCGATGTCGAGGTGGATCTGTCAAAAGGGCTTCCGTGCTGGAGCTTAGTCGGACTTCCTGAGGGGGCAGTTCGCGAAGCGCGCGACCGTATCCGTTCTGCAGTCGTTAATTCCGGTTTTGAGTTCCCGCTGCGCCGCATCACGGTCAACCTCTCTCCTGCAGATCGGCGTAAAGATGGCTCACATTTCGATCTGCCAATCGCTATCGCCCTGCTCAAGGCGTCCGGACAGCTTTCAGAACAACCCAGGCTGCCGCTGTTGAATGGCAGCAGCGCACCAGCAAAAGATGCTGAAACCCCGTTTCTGATCGGCGAACTCGCACTGGATGGACGCCTCAATCCGGTTAACGGTGTACTTTCACTGGCCCTTTTCGCACGCCAACAGGGGTTCAGCAGCATCATCCTGCCAAAAGATAACCTTCGCGAGGCCGTAGCCGTTACAGGGTTGACTGCATACCCGGCAGAACACCTGCTTGCAGTGGCTGAGCACCTGTCAGGCAAATCGCTTCTACAGAGCGCTGCACGACCCGAAGAGGGTTCTCATGATCGAGAAATTGATATCGATATGGCCGATGTTCGTGGCCAGCAGCAGGCGCGAAGAGCACTTGAGATCGCCGCTGCCGGAGGTCATCACCTCCTGATGAGCGGTCCTCCCGGTGTCGGCAAAAGCATGCTGGCAAAATGCCTGCCCGGCATTCTGCCTCCGTTAACGATGGAACAGGCGCTGGAGGTGACCCGTATCTACAGTGTTTCCGGTGACAACTCCCGCTTTCCAATGAGCAGGTGTCCTCCACTTCGGCAACCGCATCACTCTGCATCCGATGTCGCAATCATTGGTGGCGGCAGCAATCCGAGACCGGGAGAAGTATCCAAGGCCGACCATGGCATCCTGTTTCTCGATGAGCTCCCCGAACATAAGCGGATTGTTCTGGAAACACTCAGGCAGCCCCTGGAAGATGGTCGCGTCACCGTGGCGCGTGCCGCTGATACCGTTGAGTTCCCTGCCCGCTTCCAGCTTATCGCAGCCATGAATCCATGTCCGTGCGGTTACCTCGGACACCCCGTGAAACCGTGTCGCTGTTCACAGGCAGAGATCAGACGTTACATGGGTCGCATCTCAGGTCCGTTGCTCGATCGTTTCGACCTGCGTATCCATGTGCCGCCAGTAGAGCATCACGAGTTGAGTCGCATGCAGCCTGGAGAGCCTTCGAAAAAGGTGGCCGAACGCATAAAACTGGCGCGTGCCAGGCAGTATGGGCGACTGGGCAGCGGAAACGTCAATGCACGCATGAGTTCCAGCGATATCGAACGTGACGCCAAACCGGATGAGGAGGGTGCAAAGCTGATCGATCGAGCCATGAACCATTTTGCCCTGTCTGCCCGCAGTTACCACCGTATTCTGAAAGTCGCCCGCACCATTGCCGATCTTGATGCCTCTGAAAGCGTCACTGCATCGCATATCGCCGAAGCGCTGCAGTATCGTGGAGAAGACTTCATTGATACAGCCTGAGTTGTATCAAACAGCATAAACAAGGGCCTCCGAAGAGGCCCTTGTTTATATCTTACAGCTGAAAGCCCTTAATCACTCCAGCTAAGTGCATGCCCTTCTGGTCGTGGCAGCACCGGGAATGTCACCTGTGGCTGCGTGCCGGTCAGGGTTTTCAGGAACTCGACGATATCCGCAGTATCCCCATCAGAGAGTTCGGTATCGAGCTGGGTCTTGGCCATCACGCGAACGGCCTCATCCAGCGTTTTAACGCCACCATCGTGGAAATACGGGGCAGTGAGTGCCACATTGCGCCAGGACTGTACGCGGAAGAGATGATCATCTTCATCCTTGCCGGATACGGATTTCACACCCTCATCGGTGCCATAGGCGAACTTCTGGAAGGTGTTGTTGGTGAACAGGGCACCGGAGTGGCATGAGGTACAACCGACCTCGACCACCTTCTGCATGCCGCGCTTGGCAGCCTCGCTGATATCAGCTTTACCCTGGGCATAGAGATCGAACGGAGCATCCGGCGTGATCAGTGTGCGTTCAAAAGCGGCAATGGCTTTGGCCATGTTATCGTAGTTCAACGCATTGGCACCAAACACCTTTTCAAACAGCGGTCCGTAACCTGCCTCAGTCAGGCGGGCAACCACTTCAGTCTCATCCATGCTGGCCATCTCGACCGGGTTCAGTGGCGGGCCCTTGGCCTGATCTTCAAGCTGTGGTGCACGACCATCCCAGAACTGGGCGCTCCAGAAAGCGGAGTTCAGCACGGTTGGTGCATTGCGCCCACCGCGCTGCCATTTGTGACCGATAGAGAACTGCTGATTGTCCACACCGCCAGTGCCGAGGTTGTGGCAGGAGTTGCAGGAAAAGTTGCCGCTCTTGGAGAGTGCCGGTTCAAAGTAGAGTATCTTACCCAGCTCAACCTTCTCTTCTGTCTGAGGATTGTCGGCCGGAACAGGCACTTCGGTTGGCAGCGGGCCCATGCCCTCGGGAAGATCGGCTGGTGGTGCTGGTGCAGGTTCCGGCTGTGCTGCCGGTTGTGCTGCCTGCTGGACGGCAGGTGTATCCTTGGATGAGTCCGAACAGCCAACTGCTGCTACAGAGAACATCGCCAGTATAGTTATGGTAATCATGGACTTGTTTTTCACGGCAAACTCCTTTGAAATTCGATCCATTGAAGACTAAATCGCTGTAATTTGTAGTCAATGTTACTTAATTGTATATATTTCTAACCATGCCAATCGAGCCTTTCCTTATCCAGAAAGAGATGATGCAGAGCAGATGATCTCTCCTACCTCTTTGACCATCGTCTCCTATGCCGTGCCGGCAACACTGGTTGGTGGCCTCACATTATGGGTAGGACGTGAGCGCAATATTGACTGGAAAATCTGGGAGCCGGTCGTGATGGCAGTCCCCTTTCTGATGGTGCTGATCTATATCGTGCTGACCTTTGGAAGTATTCACCAGGGGGTAATAGAGATGGGGTTCCATCCCGTTGCCGTGGCGATGATTGCAGGCATAGGCGGTTTTCTCGGAGGCCTCACACTGCTGCCACGGATCCTGTTTCCCAACACGGATGTTCCAGATGGAACAGTGTCAGCAGCATCCGCATTCCTGGTCGGGCTGTTCTGCCTGAAAATGTTTTTCCTGATGGCAGCCTTTGCCAATCCCAAAGCGCTGATTGCACCTGATTAAGCCGATGAACCTCTCCGGAGGTTCATGTTGGCACGAAAATTGGTTGTATGCTTAAGGATGTTGATGGAAATTGATTAAACCGGGCATGGAGCCCTTCAGACCTGACAGAAAATGTCACTAAGGATGGCCTCATGAAAGAAATTATAGACCAGCTCGCCTCACATGACCTGCTGCAGGATATTATTGAGGGCGTCCCTATCCGTATCTTCTGGAAGGATCGTGACTGCCGCTACCTGGGCTGCAACACCATCTTTGCCTGGGATGCAGGTGTATCCCGCCCGGAGGGACTGGTCGGCAAAACCGATTTCGATTTGATGTGGAAGGATCAGGCGGAACGCTATCACGCAGATGATTTCAGCATCATGGAGTCCGGCAACTCCCGACTGGCGTATGAGGAGCAACGAACAACACCGGAAGGCGAGACAATCTGGCTGCGCACCTCGAAGGTGCCGCTGCGCGGCAAAAACGATGAAGTCATTGGCATTCTTGGCATCTATGAAGATATCACCGCAGAAAAAAACAAGCAGATAGCCCTGCAAAACTCTGAAAAGACACTTAACCATATTTTCAACAGCCTTCAGGAGGCCTATTACCGCACCGACATTGAGGGGCGGATAATCAAGGTTTCTCCTTCCGCAGGTGCAATGATGGCCTGCGAGGCGGAAGAGCTTTTAGGTCAGGAAATTGCTCAATTCTATCTCCATGAAAGCGGCCGCGAGCAATTCCTCAAAGAGCTGCATGAAAATAACGGCACTGTTTACAACTTTGAAGCTCAGATCAGAAGAGTGGATGGTGAAATCATCTGGGTATCGACCAACGCCCACTATTTCCGCAACATGCAAGGAGATGTTACCGGGGTAGAAGGCACCATCAGGGATGTAACAAAGCAGAAGCAGGTAGAAATGGACCTTAGGGATATTCGCCACAGGTATCAGCAGGCGCAGCGCATTGCCCACCTCGGCCATTGGCAACTCGACCTGACCAACAATGCACTGACCTGGTCCGAAGAGGTATTCCTCATCTTTGAGATCACTCCGGAGCAGTTCGGCGCCTCCTACGAAGCGTTTCTGGATGCTGTCCATCCCGAGGATCGCGATTATGTCAACACGGCTTATTCCGACTCTCTTAACAACAGAACCGGCTTCGACATCGAACACCGGCTGCTGCTGCAGGATGGCCGTATCAAATGGGTAAACGGGCGCTGTGAAACCAGTTATGCCGAGGATGGAACAGCGCTCTATTCGACCGGTACCGTTCTCGATATCACTGATCGTAAACTGGCTGAACAGGAACTGCATCAGGAGGCAGCCTTCCGCAACCAGCTTATGGATCGTGCTTCGGAGGGCATTGCTGTGTGGTGCTCCGAAGGTGATGAGGGCTCTGCAAAATTTATTACCTGGAACCGGCGTATGCAGGAGATCACCGGTTACACACGGGATGAGATCAACAGACACGGCTGGCTTGAAACCATTTACGACAACGAAACCGAACGAAACCGAGCCAGAGATACCATGCAGAGCGTCATCGCTGGTAACCCCAACTTTGGAAAGGACTTCGAAATCGTTACCAAGAGCGGAGAAAGACGAACCGTGCACATCTCCTCCTCTGCCATCTACCAGGAGGAATGCACACCCTGTGTGCTCGCACTGATTCAGGATGTCACCGAGCACAGAGTGCAGCAGCGCCTGCTGAGTGATGAGCGCAAGCGCTTTAAAATGCTGTTTGAATCCTCCAGCGACGGCATCTTCATTCTCGATATGCATGGCCATTTCATCGACATCAACCGCACTGCACATGAACGGCTGGGCTACAGCAAGGATGAGATGATGGCGATGAGCATCAGGGAGCTCGATCCGCCCGAATTCGCCGCAAGGGTTCCCGAACGTATCGCCATGATCAAAAAACATGGTGCCGCCACCTTTGAAACCGCCCACTACAGAAAAGATGGCTCCATCATGCCGGTAGAAATCAACTCGAGGATTATCGAGCTCGACGGCGAACCGGTGTTTTACAGTGTGCTTCGTGATATCAGCGATCGAAAAAAAGCTGAAGAGGAGTTGCAGCTCGCCAAATTCGTGATGGATCATGCTCCGGTCAATATCACCTTCATCGACTCCGATGCCCGCATTCGCTACCTGAACGGGACGGGCTGTGAAACACTGGGGTATTCACAGGAGGAGGCGCTGAATCTTTGCATCCCCGATATCGACCCCCTCTTTCCTATCGAGATATGGGGGGAACACTGGGCCGACCTGAAGGCCAGAAAATCACTCATTGTCGAAACCCAGCATCAGCGAAAGAGTGGAGAAATATTTCCGATCGAGGTCATGGCCAACTACATGGAGTTCGGCGACAAGGCCTATAATGTTGCCTTTGACAGGGACATTAGCGATCGCAAACTGGCTGAAGCAGCCATGCAGCGCTTCCGTGTTGCCCTTGATAACAGTGCAGACGCGATTTTCATCATAGATCGCAGCTCCATGATGTTTATCGATATGAATGAAGCCGCATGCAACAGAATGGGCTATACCCGGCAGGAACTGCTCGCCATGGGCCCCGGTGACATCACGCCATACCTGAGTCGCGAACAGCTTGAGGCCTCCTTTGACCAGATGTTCAGGGATGGAAGTGATAGCAGCACCATCGACACGGTTCACGCCTGCAAGGATGGCTCGGAATTCCCGGTGGAGGTTCGCCTGAGATCCTTTAAGGAAGATGGCAGGGAGCTGCTTGTTGCGATTGCACGAGATGTTTCCGATCGCAAGGATCTCGAAGAGCAGCTGCGTCATTCACAAAAAATGGAGGCGGTAGGCACGCTGGTCGGAGGCATCGCCCATGACTTCAACAATATGCTGGCAGCCATTCAGGGGAATGTTTATCTGGCAAAAATGCAGTTAAGGGACCATCCTCAGTTGGGTGACAGGTTGCGCAACATCGAGAAACTGGGCAACCGTGCAGCCGAAATGGTACAGCAGCTTCTCACCTTTGCCCGAAAGGACAGCGTGACGAAGCGCGTATTCAGCCTCAACCCCTTCATGAAAGAGGGCTTCAAGCTGGCTAAAACCCTCATCCCGGAGAACATCGACCACCAGACCAGCATCTGCAGTGAACCACTGAGAATCGAAGGAGATGCCACGCAGCTGCAGCAGGTGTTGATGAACCTGCTGACCAATGCGGTTGATGCAGTTGCCGAGGTTCCGAACCCTGCGATTCAATGCTCGCTTACACCTTTCTGCGCTGATCCTGCCTTCCTTAAAAAACATCCCACATTAACCGGCAACAGGTTCGCCTGTATAAGCGTTGCCGATAACGGCCATGGCATTCCTGAGGATCAGCTGTCGAATATTTTCGAGCCTTTCTATACCACCAAGGAGGTCGGCAAAGGTACGGGACTTGGTCTTGCCATGCTCTACGGTGCGGTGCAGACGCACGATGGCGCGATCGAGGTCGAAAGCAAGGTGAACGGTGGATCTCTGTTCCGCATTTTCCTGCCATTGAGCAAGCAGAAAAGTGAGCCTTCCGCAGTGAGCAAGGCCGATGTCATGGATGGAGCAGGCAGAACCATCCTGATTGCGGATGATGATAAAGATGTCCGTCAGACAACCTGCGAGGTATTGCGCAGTCTGGGTTATCGGATCATTGAAGCGGAAGACGGAGAATCAGCACTGAACCTGTTCAGGAAACACCGCAGTGAAATCGATCTCATTATCTCGGATGTTGTAATGCCTAAAATTGGAGGTGCCGTGCTGTTAGAGGCAGTGCGCCAGATTAATGCAGAGCTTCCGGTAATCCTGGTAACCGGTTACGACAGGGACCATGTTCTGAATGAGGATGCGCAGATGGATTTCTGCCGCGTGGTTAACAAGCCATTTGATATTGATCTGTTATCGCACACGGTTCAGGAGCTTCTCGCCGCAGACCGGAACTGACAGTATAAGCTTTACTCGGTCGGCCAGCCATTGAAATAGGCGTCGCCGGAGAGGGCAAAAAGAAATACGCGACTCATGGCAAAGATGCCCGAGATACTCAGGCTGGCGATCACATTGACCAACAGCTTGGCAGCCACTGTATCCGCCTTGACAAGATAACGCGGCGTGAGCACAAAACTTCCAACCACCGCTGCCCCGATCACCTGCATCACCCAGAAGAATGTCCAGATACCGGTGCCCTGATAGAGCGCATCTACCGAGCCGAAAAAGATGTATGCCATGCCGACCACAGTAATCCACGGCATGAACAGAAAGGCGGCTTCAAAGGGGTGTATCGCGTTGAAGTGGCGTCCTTTGGAGTGGACCATGGTGGCAAATACAACGAGAACCAGTGCATAGATCAACAATGACTGAAGTAGCGGACTCACTTATATCCCTGCTTCCGAATCATAACCAACCTCGCTGATGCATAAGAAATTCGAATGTTTCGAGCAGCATATTTACATTTTCCGGCAGAAACAAAAAGAGCACAAAGGCTATGGCTACCATGATCAGGAAAAGCAGCAGGATGCCTGATATCATGGCAAAAAAGACTTTCCAGCCACCGAGTCCACAATGGAAACGCAAGCCCTTCCAGTTCAGAACCAGATTCCAGAGTGCCATCACCGGCCCCAGATAAGGACCCCAGGCAATCACGAATGGTGGTCCGCTATAAGCGCATACCTGAAATACCGAGGCCATAGAAACAGGTTTTCCGGAGAGTTTGCTTAACGACCAGCTCAACCATCTGCTCCACAGCAACGAAGTGGAGAGACCAATGGCAAGTGACACAGGCAGAATCGAGATAAAGATCAGTGCCCCCACTACCATGTTCGGAGCCAGACTCGATGCAATCGCACCGAATGTTGTGGTCATAAGGATTGATGGAATGGAGAGGTACATGGCGAGCAGAATCGCACTATCCTTCAGGTTCTTTGCCTCAGGCATGCCCTTGAACATCCGTTTCGGGAAAAACAGGGCCACCAGAAAGATCGAAAAAAACACCTCCGCCAGCTTGTCGCGACGGTAGTAGGTATACTGGGGGTTAAAACGGCCGCTCATAATGCGCAGGCGTGCTCAGATTGATGCTGTGAACCAATCCACATTACCCGCAATGCGCCTGACATCGGCTTAATCACGTTTGCAGATCGGACGATAGTCGGGCTCTTCCACCGCACGGGTGATGGAGTCAACAAAACTTGCCAGTTCATCGAAACTGAGAACGGATAGCAGTTTGGCAAGAATCTTCGCATCGACACTGGCCATGACCGAATCACCGTTGGCAAGTTTTACCTCAACGCCGGTAGCATTGAAGCTCTTCACCCCTTCCGCCTCAGCCATCAATGCCTCGGACATATCCAGTGTAGCCATGAAGAGTGCTTCAATTCTGTCATTGGTCACCTCATCCAGATCATCCGGAAGCAGCACCAGCAGCTCATCACCCTTCTCTTTCAACAGGGTTGCAACTCCGAGTTCATTGACCTGCGCTATAAAAAGATCCCGCGGCCGCGGATCAAAAAAGACATACTCAAGCATTCTTATTCAATTCAGCATCCGGCTCGCCTGTTGTTGCATCACCTGACTTTGCAAGTTTCAGAACCGCCGTCGCTGTCTCCACAGCAAGTCTCAGCTCTACAGTTCTGGCCGAAAACAGAGCCGCCGCAATGACATTACTGACACCCAATGAAACCATCAGCCAAACGATCACAACTGGTGCATAACTTGTTTCAAAGACGCTGCCGGATGCAAGTTTATAAAACAGGACGATCGGCACAAAAAAGATGACTAGCGTTATAACTGCCCAGGCGATCAACCTTCTCGGTTCGCGCTTATCAAGTTCAGATTTTGTCTCTTCAATCGCGTTCTCTAATGATTCAGTTCCCATTAGAATAAACTCCTCCAAGCTTAACCTGTTTCGACAATCACAATGGCCCGATGCAATACCTCGCTACAGCTGCAAGGTGATGGTGCGCATCGGTTGCTCAGTCAGTCGACAGGTTGATATTGATTTCAGGCGTGTGGTGCAGGGTTGCGTGAATCAGGCATGATGAAGCGACACGCTCCACGGCCTTTCTGCGTTTCTCGGGAAGTCCCGGCAGATGCACAGCAATGGTGAACGCACCAATTCTGCGCGGCGCATCCTCACTGACAGACCAGTCACAATCGACACGCAAGCCATCCGTGTCGATACCGGCCTGCTGGCAGTAACGGGCAACATAAAAGCCGATACAACCGGCCAAAGAGCCGGCAAAGAATTCCGGCGGCGTCATGCCGGAATCTTCGCCACCATTGTCCGTTGGCTGGTCAGTCATCACCGAGTGGCCGCGGCACTCAATATTGAATGCCGCCCCACTCTTAAACGTGGCAGTAAGCCTTGCCATTTCTACTCGCCATCCAGGCGTGTAATACCCAGAGTCTTCAGGAACGCCTTCTCGTAGAACGGTTCGGAAACACCGGTCTTCATCTTGCGCATGAAATACTTCTCAAACATCACCTTGGCAGTGTGCACCCACTTACCCTTCTTCATCCACTGAACATTGCGCGGTGGAATCTGAGGCAGCGCCACGAACGCCGCGCCGGTATCTCCCATGTCAGCCAGGCAGATCGCATTCCAGGTTCCGCATTTCTCGGGCTCTTCACCGAGAATGTCGTGGCAGATATTGTGAATTGCAGCTGTCACCATCGATTCTATCAGGTAACCGGTCTTCGGGGTTCCGCATGGTACAGGTGTGGCCTCTACCGGCGGAATAGCCACGCATACACCTGCCGAGTAGATATTCTTATAGGTCGGGTTCTGTTGCTGATCATTGATCATGACAAAGCCCATCGGGTTGCACATCTCCTCCACCTGTGCCACGGCGGGAATACCGCGGAACGGCGGCAGCATCATGGCGTACTTGAATGCCACCTCATGCGTATCCTCGGTTTCACCCTTACTGTTGACGGTTTCAACGTGCATCAGGCCATCTTCGATCTTGGTGGTCTTGGCATTGGTAAGCCACTTGATGTGACGCTGTCGCATCTCGGACTCGAGCATACCCTTTGAATCACCGACACCACCGAGACCCAGGTGGCCGATATATGGCTCACTGGTCACAAAAGTCATCGGAACCTTATCGCGAATCTTGCGGCGACGAAGTTCGGTATCAAGAATCATGGCGAATTCATAGGCAGGACCGAAGCAGGAAGCCCCCTGTACGGCACCAACAACGATCGGGCCGGGGTTCTTGCAGAACTCTTCAAATGCGTGGTAGGCCTCAACTGCATGATCGACATGGCAGACCGAATGGGTATGGCCGTCAGGCCCCAGTCCATCCACCAGTTCAAATGCAAGTCGCGGACCGGTGGTGATCAGCAGATAGTCATACTCGAGATCGTGACCATTGTGCAGGGTCAGCTTGTTCTCTTTCGGATGGATCTCTTTCACGCCACTGGCAACAAAGTTAATCCCCTTCTTGTTCAGGTACGGACCAACCTTAAAGCTGATATCCTCTTTGGTGCGCCAGCCGACTGCCACCCACGGATTTGAGGGCACAAAGTGGAAGTAGTCCACATTTGATACCACTGTTACTTCGTGATCCTTGCCGATTTTGTTGAGGGCCTCTTTCATCTCATAAGCAGCCGGCATGCCCCCGATACCTGCTCCCACGACTACAATATGCGCCATATTTCTCTCCTCATTAGCAAAGGGCTCTGCCCCAGTTATTACTCTGTTTTGTCTGTAATTCTGATCAACCCTTGTTGCCGCAGGTGTTGATACCCAGCAGCGGATAAAGCGGGCAGAACTTAATCAGCACTGTCAGTACAAATACGCTGCCGGCACCGATTGCCACAGCATTCCAAGGGGAAGCCAGGCCACCCATATAACCGAATGCGATCAATGCCGCACCGGCAACCAGACGAATTACGCGATCCACTGTTCCTACATTTGCTTTCATATCATCTCTCCATTGTCTAATTTATATTTTTTTATTTGATGCTTTCGAGCGCCTGCTCAAGCAGTGGCCTCGCATCGTCGGCCAGTTGATTCAATTCACTGTTATCGAGCATGCCGACCATGGCCAACGGATCAATCACCGACACCACAGTCTCATCACTCTCATTCTGATAGACGATCACATTGCAGGGCAAAAACAGCCCAAGCTCTGCCTCGGCATTCAGCCCTCTATTGGCAAGATTCGGATTGCATGCACCCAGAATCACATAGGGCCTGCGATCCACATTGATCTTGTTTTTCAGTGTTGCAGCCACATCAATACGGGTAAGAATTCCGAAACCCACCTCTTTCAAGGCTGCTGTAATGGCTGCTTCCGCCTCGTCGAGGCTGCCGTCATACACGGCTCTTATGCCATAGCTGTTCAATTCACACCTCCTTCGACCGGATAACCACTGTTGCTCCATGCCATGGTTCCCCCATCGACATTGATCAGGTTATTAAATCCAAGCTGCTGTTTAAGGTAAACAGCAGCCTGTGCAGAACGTGCTCCGGAGTGGCAGATAAGGAAAACATCACCCTCTTTCGGTACCTCATTGGCACGAGACATCAAAGTATTGAGCGAGATCAGTCTGGCGCCAGGAACATGGCAGGCGCGATACTCTTCCGGTGAACGCACATCGATCAGTGTAAATGGGCGATTGTTTTCGCGCGCCACCAGCCAACGTGGATAGAGCTGATCTACTGTTACTGCATCCAACATTATTTCACCACCTGATATTCTGCATCTTTCCAGGCAGTGATCCCGCCCAGCACATTCTCAATATTACTGTAGCCTGCTCTGGCCAGAATGCCAGCCGCCTGAGCTGAGCGCTTGCCTGAACGGCAGTAGACATATACCTGCTTATCTTTCGGCACCTCATTCATGCGCACTTCCAGTTCCTGCACCGGAATAAGCCTGGCGCCCTCGATATGCCCGTCGGCATACTCCTCGGGCGTTCGCACATCGATAAACTCAAAAGGTACGGCAGACGAGGCCCCCTGATTCCAGTGTTGATATGCGTGTTTCACCTCGGTGTTTTCGTAACCTTCGGCAACTTTCTCACCAAATCCGCATGCTGCAGCCGTTACCGGCAACAGAAACAGTGCGATCAGCATGATCCAGACCTTCTTTGCAACCATCATCTACTCCTCTTTCCTTTCATTATTATATATAAGCAAATCGTAATATGCCTGTGCTTCGTTTCTGTGACAATGTCACTTAACCACGACTGCGTACCGGTAATCCGGCACTGCTCCATGCACCCATGCCACCGGAGAAGTTGTAGACCTCTTCATAACCGGCGTTGGCCAGTGCAGTTGCAGCCATCGATGAGCGGCCACCGGAGGCGCAGATCACTACAACCGGCTTCTCTTTCTGAATTTCATGCATGCGCTCCTTTATTTCCCCTAAAGGAATATGAACCGCATTTGCAGCATGTACTGCGTCCCACTCATGCTGCTGGCGCACATCAACCAGCGTATGTGATTGATTACGCATCTGCATGTAATCGGCCGCCGAAAGTGATTTTACGCCCGACATTTTAGGGCCAATCACCCGCTGCCAGAGAAACCAGCCGATCAGCAGAGCGATGAAAATGTAAACAGCATTCTGTTGCATAAATTGCATCTATCTTTCCTCAATTCCTGAAATTAATTATCAGCGGGTACAGACGGTTCACGTATGGGAGGGGGGGAGAGAAATCCGCCTGCACCCGCCGAAACATGGCAATGGAGCGCTCTTATGCTATTGTGCAAACAGCAGCAACAGCCATTGCTCGTTCTTTATTTCACTATCGCGCAAATAAGAGCAACACCCATTGCTCTTATTTACTTGCTTCACAGCAGGATTTCATGCCCAGCTTGGAAAGAATGGTTTCCATCAGGCACCAGTTGGTGAAACCTGACTGCAGCAGGTTTGCACCGACAAATGCGGTGAACCAGAGCCAGGTCGGCTCGGTCAGTACCACGCCGTTATAGAGGTGGGCCAGATATAGGCTCAGTAGTATAAATGAGCCTGCAATAATACGAATAGTGCGTTGAATCGTCACAATAGTGCTCCTTGGATTGATTTTTTTTATTTGTTCGATGGCAGCGTCGAGTAGTCCTGTTCGGACTCCCACGGACGATCTTTATGCCAGAGGTAGTACATCAGAGGCGTCACAAAGAGGGTCAAGATCGTGGCCGCCAGAGTTCCGAATGCCATTGATACACCGAGACCTCCGAATACCGGATCGGTAATCATGATCGAGGTTCCGGCAATCACGGCAAGGGCAGTCAACAGAATCGGACGAGCCCGAACTGCACCCGCTTCCAGAACAGCCTCTTTTACGCCATTTCCCTGCTTACGGTAATCAACAATAAAGTCGATCAGCAGTGTCGAGTTACGCACCACAATGCCGGCAAGTGCGATCATGCCGATCATCGAAGTAGCGGTGAATGGCTGGCCGGTAATCCAGTGGCCGGGAAAGATACCGATCATGGTCAGAGCGGTTGGCGCCATCACCATCATCGGCAGAACAAATTCACCATAATATGCCACCATCAACAGGTAGATCAGCACCAGTGCCACGATAAAGGCGGCTCCCAGATCACGGAACACATCGAGGGTGAGGCGCATCTCACCATCCCACAGCATGTGATAGCCGAAGGTGTTCTCAGGTGCAGTGTCGGTAAAGCGCATGCCGCCGGTCATTACGGTCGCACCCGGCACTACCTCCTGCCCATCCAGCTTGCCATCCATCTCAAGCAGCGGATAGACCTGTGACCCCTGCTTCGGCTCAGCCATGACGTAGGTAACCTGATGCCCGTCCTTGGTGTAGATCGGTTTGGCGACAATGCCCTCCTCAATCACAGCGATTGCTGAAAGCGGAACCGCCCCCTGCGCACCGCTGACATATATGCGGCTCAGATCCTCGGCATGGGCACGCAGTGCTTTCGGCAACTGCACATGCAGGCGCACCTGATGGCGCTCCTCGTCAATATGTACGGCACCGAAATCATAGCCCTGCAGGAAATCGTGCAATGCTGTAACCACCTGCTGGGTGGCAACGCCAAGATGCGACGCCTTCTCTTTATCCAGACGAACATTGAGTTGCTGCTGATCGTCACCGACAGAATCATCAATATCGGTCACATCGTAGGTTTCGGCAAACCTCTTACGCACCTCTTTGGCCAGTTCTCGCTGGGTTTCGTAATCAGGCCCATAGATCTCGGCCAGCAGCGTTGAACGAACCGGTGGGCCCGGCGGATCTTCCACCAGCTTGATATTAGCCGACGGATTGGCATCAATCACAGGGACCATCAGCTCACGCAGTTCCAGAACGATAGCTGCAGAGCGGATCGAGCGCTGGTGCTTGTCCACCAGGTTGACGCGAATCTCGGCAAGGTTAGAGCCCTGCCTGAGCACTGCACCGCGCAACATGCCATTGAAGTCGACAGGACCTGCCTGACCTACAAATGTTTCGTAATCAACCACCATCGGATGGGCGCGCAGAACACTGCCCACCTGACGGGCAACACGGTCACTCTCCTCGAGAGTCGAACCCTCCGGCAGGTCGATGGTAATATTAAAGGTGTTGTTATTGCCCTTTGGCAGCATCTTCAGCTCAACGCTGCCAAAGGTAAGCGGGCCGTTGATGCCGGCAGGACGGATGAACTGCCAACCCGGCTGAATCATCGCCCCGACAAAGAGCAGTAGCGTTGCAATCCAGAAAAGCTTGCGAACACGCTTATCCTCAATCAGCGGCACGGCATAACGCATGTAGGTGCGATATACCCAATCTTTCTCGTTATGGTTGTTATGATTCTGTACGGCAGACACATTTTTCGTTGGCAGAAAACGCTGCGCTATCCACGGCGTGAACATGTATGCGATCACCAGTGATGCGGCCATGGCTACCGGCGCATTGAACGGAATCGGCCCCATGTACGGCCCCATCATACCGGTTACAAATGCCATCGGCACAAAAGCGAGTATCACGGCAATCGTGGCGATAATGGTCGGCTTGCCCGTTTCATTAGTAGCCATGACAATCAGCCGTGCCTTATCCGCCGCATCCCTCACACCTTTGTGGAGATGGCGGTGGATATTTTCAATCACCACGATGGCGTCATCAACGAGCAGGCCCAGCGACAGAATCAGTGCAAAGAGAGTAATACGGTTGATCGTCTGGTCGGCCATAAGCCCGATCGCCAGCACCACGAATAGAATCAGCGGGATGTTGAGCGTAACGATCGTCGCTTCACGCCAACCCAGGAACAGCAGCAAAATAAGAATGACGGTGCCAATCGCAATACCGAGATGTTCAATGAGCATGTTCACTGCGGCATTGGCACGCTGACCGGAGTCACGGGTAACCGTAGCTGTCACATTGTTGGGGATAAAATCACCCTTCAGCTCGTTCAGCTTCGCCTCAATGCGCTGGGTAACGACTACGGCATTTGTACCCCGTTTCTTGGCCAGTGCAATCGAAACGGCTGGAAGCTCAGGTTCAACGTCTGTGGAACCGCCTGCGACTGAACTTCCGAAACCGATACGGTGGAAGTTTTCCACCTCGGCCGGACCATCAGTGATGGTGGCGATATCCCTGAGGTAGATCGGCTTGTCCTGCCACTGGCCGACAATCAGTTGCCCGACCTCATCAGCAGTTTTCAGATAGCCATCAAGCCATATCTTGGTTTCACGGTTATTGCCCACCAGTGAGCCGACCGGGCCGCCTGCATTGGCGGAGACCAGCACACTGTGCAGTTGATCCAGCGGAATGCGGTAAGCTGCCAGACGGGCAGGATCAAGGCGGATGCTGATCTCATGATCGCGGCCACCGATAATTTCGGCTACAGATACACCTTCCAGCGGAGCCAGCTGATCACGAACCCGCTCGGCCAGGCGCTTGAGCGCCAACCCGTCAAGATCGCGAGAACTGAGTGTAATGACTGAAGCTGGCACATCGTCGACATCAACCGGCTTCACCAGCGGCTGCGAGGCACCGGCCGGAATGCGGTCCATGTTCTGCATAATGCGGTCGTAGAGCTTAACGAGGCTCACCTCTTTATCCTCGCCCACTTCAAACATCACGGTAACCACGGCCTGGGAATCCATCGCCATGCCATAGGTGTGCTCCACGCCTGTAATCTCACGCAGCACCATCTCCAGCGGACGAACAATCAGGTTCTGCACCTCTTCCGGGCTGGCGCCCTGCATCTGGACAAAGACATTGGCTGCAGGCACATCGATCTGCGGATTCTCTTCACGCGGTGTCACCATCAGTGCCACAGCACCGATCAGGAAGATCAGGATACTGAGCATAGGCGTCAGGTTGGTGAACATCGCCGCCTTCCCCAGGCGGCCTGCAATATTCAATGAATGATTGTCGCTCATTATTTAGCCTGTACTTTCATACCGGTAACAAGAGCCGGTGAGCCGTTCCATGCCACTGTGTCACCCTCATGCAGACCGGCCAGCACCTCGACGAGTTCATTGCGCACCTGACCGATACGAATCTGACGGTAGTTAACGATACCTTCGCTGTCTGCCACATAGATGCCGTTAAGGCCACCGCGATCGATCACAGCTGCTGCAGGCACCTGCAGCCCCTTACGGCTGCCAACCTTGAAAGCGACCTGCGCATACATGCCAGGATGCACATCATCGCGCAGTTCAAGTGCTATCTTGATCAGGAACTGGTGTGTAACCGCATCGGCCGCCTGCACAACCTGGCGAACCGTACCGGCAAAAGCCTGCTTCAGAGAAGCAACCTCGATTTCAACTTCATCGCCCGCATGGATGCCACTGACATACTGCTCGGAGACATAGGTCTCAACCAGCAGGCTGGCCGGATCCTCCAGTGTCAGAATCGGCGCTCCGGGAGATGCGAGATCGCCCTTGTTCATCTTTTTCTCGACGACAACCCCATCAACAGGAGATCGCACCTCGGCATAACTGAGCTGGTTGCGCGCCTGTTCCAGCTGTGAGCGAGCCACCTTGTAACGCAGGCGGATACGATCCAGTTGCTGCTTACTTACGGCGCTCGCCTTGAAAAGTTCCTCATACCGGTTGAGATCCGCTTTTGCATCGGACATGTCTGCCTCGGCCTGCACAACACCCTGACGGGCATTCACAGGGTCAACGCGAACCAGCACATCGCCCGCCTTAACGCTGTCCCCTTCACGAACCGGCAATTCTCGAATATATCCGGAGAGACGTGATGAAATGGATACACGGTGATCTGAGGTCACAGTGCCACTGGTGACATAGCGGACAGGAAGGTCAGCGGCAGCAAGTGTCAGAATTTCAGCCTTGGAGACCGCCTTAGTGGCAGATTCGCCTGTGCCATCATCGGAACTGCAGCCTGCAAGCAGAAGCCCTGCAGTAAGCATCGATGCAAACGCGAAATATCTGTTCATTGAATCACCTCTTCATTGAGCATGCCGATTGAGAGCAGCAATGCCGCCTGAGCAACCGTTACATCATATCTGGCTTGAATAGCCGCAACGCGCATGGAATCCGCCTGCACCTGTGCATCGAGCAGGTCGGAGGTGCTGGTCAAACCCTGTTCATAGCGCAATGACTTGATCCGCAGAGACTCAATACTCTGCTGCATGGCCTCATTTTCGCTTTCATGGCGCATTTGAGATTCGGCAAGCTGGCGCCATGCATGTGAAACCTCGTTGTGAATCTGCTGCTTGAGGTCGCCTACCCTGTACTCCAGCGACACCTCTTCTGCCTGAGCGGCACGTATCTTCGCGGTATCGGAACCGCCGGAGAAGAGATTCATGGTTACTGTAGCGCCAACCATTGTATTGCGGTTATTCATACCAAAGGTAGGTGAATTCCAATCCTGGGCTGCAACCAGATTTACATGTGGCAAAAAAGAAGCGCGCGACTGATGAACGCCGGCCGATGCCGCCTTATGCTGATTTTCAATCGCCATCAGGTCAGGACGGCTGGCAAGTGCCTTCTCTACTGCCTCATCCAGTGAAAGAGCCGGCATCTTCAACTTCGGATCCTCTTCAGTATTCAGGTGCACATCACCATTAAGACCCATCACCTGCTCAAGTCTATCCTTGCTAGAGGAGAAACCGTTTTTCGCCTCCTCCAGCTTGACGCTCATACGAAGCAGATGAACACGTGCATCCATCACATCACTCTTAATCAACACGCCGCGATTCTGCATGGCTTCGGTATCCTGCAAGCGCTTACTGGCAGCCGTGACAGCACTCTCCATCGCAGCAATCTGCGCCTGTGCCTGGCGAACACGGGCATAAGCGGAAACCGTCTGAAACACCACCTGCTGCCTCATGTAGTGATGACCATACTGGCTCGCTTCGGCCTGATGCGAAGCGATAGACCTGCCTGCCCATAGTGCACCACCCTGAAATACGGGCATCGTGACACCGATACGGGTCTGGTAGTTGTTTATGTATCCGGGATTGTTCATGAGTACCGGGTTAAAATCTGCAGCTGTAATCGCCTTCTGGTTCAGCTTGATACCGAAATAATCTCCCGGTGCATTGGTTCGTGCCACGCCTGTTGAGAGATCTACACGCGGCAGCAGACGGCCCGTGGCATCGGAAACGGATGCATTTGCCTGCTCAACCGATTGCGCATTGGCGCCCAGCATGCGGTTATGTTCAAGGGCGTACTCGACACTCTGACGCAAGGTCGAAATTTCACCGGCAACGGCAGCGGTTGCAGATAAGATCATGACTGCAGCAAACAGTGTCGATTTTATTATATAATTATAATTTACTGATACTTCTGCGCGCAGTGCAGTACGGTCGCTCATCGCCTTTACCCCTCTCCGTTAGAGGGTACGCACATTTCCGGGCAATAGATGAATTTCAACGCATGCACCAGATCTGCAAATGCCGGGTTGGCAATGCGATAGATGACTTCCTGTCCCCTCTTCTCATTTTCAAGAATGCCAAGCATACGCATCTTGGAAAGATGCTGTGACAGGTTGGACTGAGCAGCACCAGTGGCCTCAATCAGTTCATGAACACACATTGGGCGCTCCAGCAGCAGGCAGAGCACAGAGAGACGCAACTCGTGTGCGATAGCTCTCAGCCCCTGGCTGGCTGCTTTAATTCGATCTTCTGGAATTTGGATTGTCTCATTCATAGGACGAAATATATTCGATTCTTGTTATATTAGCAAGATGTAATATGAATGAGATTCCATACATTGAAGTTAGCTCCGGATATGGGAGATTAAGGGCATGGAAAGTGTGATCGTCAGCGCAAAAGCATTACGCAAAACATTCGCGGATCGAGAGGTGGTGTGCGCTGTTAACTTTGATGTGAAGAGCGGCATCTGCTTCGGCATCCTGGGCCCTAATGGCGCGGGTAAAACCACGCTGATGCGTATGCTGCTGGGGCTATCCCCGGTAACATCGGGCGAATACACACTGTTTGGCCAGCCTGTTTCCGAGGCATCGATTCACACCCGGGTCGGCGTCGTACCGCAACAGGACAATCTCGACCCTGACTTCTCCGTTCGTCTGAATCTGAAGGTATATGCAGGATATTTCGGTATTCCTGCCTCCGTAGCTGAGCCCCGCATAGAGGAGTTGCTTGAGTTTGCCGCCCTCACCTCGCGCGGCGATGATCAGGTTTCATCGCTATCCGGCGGCATGCGAAGACGGTTGATGATCGCCCGCGCCCTGATTAACAACCCGGATCTGATAGTACTCGATGAGCCGACAACCGGGCTCGACCCGCAGGCACGTCACCTGATCTGGCAGCGGCTGCGATCACTCAAAAACAGCGGCAAAACCCTCATCCTGACCACCCATTACATGGAGGAGGCTGCGGAGTTGTGCGACGAACTGATGGTGCTCGACCGCGGACATATTCTGACACGGGGCTCACCGCGTGAACTGATTGCCGAGCATGTCGAACCGGAGGTGGTGGCAGTTCGCGGCTTAAGCAATGAGCTTGATGCCATTGAGTTGTGCGAAGGGCTGGATATCCGTCTCGATCATGTCGGAGACACCTGGTTCTGCTATGGCCTTGATGCAAGACCGCTGGTATCCCGCTGCGCCGAACGAAACGATCTGATCTATATTCACCGCCCCGCCTCTCTTGAAGATGTATTCCTGAAACTTACAGGTCGTGACCTGAGGGAAGATGCATGAGCAGCTATAAGGTGATACCAGCCCACATCGTGGCCGTCTGGCGGCGCAATTTCCTAGTCTGGAAAAAACTGGCAGGCGCCTCAATGCTCGGCAACTTCGGTGATCCGTTCCTCTACCTGCTCGGACTTGGTTATGGCCTCGGCCTCTACATCGGTGACATGAACGGCATCCCCTACATGGCATTCCTGGCCAGCGGCATCCTCTGCTCCAGCGCGATGAATACTGCGACCTTTGAAGGGCTGTATTCGGCATTTACCCGCATGAACCAGCAGGGAACCTGGGAATCGATGCTCTGCACTCCAGTGCGCATTCAGGAGGTCATTGCCGGTGAACAGGTGTGGGCAGCCACCAAAAGCCTGATCAGCGGCACGGCAATCTTTATCGTTGCAGGAGTGCTTGGCGGTATCCAGCAGTGGGAAACCGCCCTCTTTGCGCTGCCGGTGATATTCCTGACAGGCCTCGCTTTTGCAGGACCCGCTCTGGCGATCTGCGCAATCTCCCCCAGCTACGATTTCTTCCTCTACTATTTCACGCTGGCCGTCACACCGATGTTCCTCTTCTGCGGTGTTTTCTACCCGATTGATACCCTGCCCGCGTTTATCCAGGTGATTGCGCAGGTGCTGCCGCTCACCCATGCGGTAGCCCTGATTCGCCCTCTGTTGACGGAGCTGCCCTTGAGTATGCCACTTCTGCATATCGGCGTACTCGCACTCTATGCGGTCACAGGATTCATCTTCGCGGCTCATCTGGCCGCCCGACGCCTGCTACGCTGAACAAATAACAAAGCCCCCTGCACAAGCAGGAGGCTTTGAAAAGCTACAACGTTTTAATCAAACGTCATTAATGATGCGACTTCGACATCAGCTTGAGCATTTTCAGATTGATGACGATAAAGCGGATACCCTGCCAGATCAGGGATGTACGCATGTAGCGGGTAAAACCGGTCGGGGCCGGCGGATAGTAAGCCTGCTGGTAAGGCTCCTTATTGGTGATTTTGTTTGCCATATCTTGCTCCTCAGAATTCTTGGTATCGATTTAATTAATCTGGCAGCACTGACCAGCCCGGTTTCAGCTTGGCCTGATAGATGAAGGTATGATGCAGAATATACTTCATCCAGTGGCCTGCCAAACCGATTTCACCGGTCGTCAGCTCAAGGTCGCGCCCTGTATCCGGATATTTTTCGAAGTCCGGTACTACCGGGAACACAGTCATCGTGGCAGCTGTACCCTTGAATATGTGCGATCCGGTTGAAGCCACGCAGGCTGCTCCCATCTCCGCCATGGATGCCGTATGCGTTGGTTCAGCAGCACCATTGACCATATCGCGGATACTCATGGCCACGGCTTTCGCCATTGTCGCCGAAGGCATGCCGGTTCTTGGCGGTGTCGGATTGATGGCTGTGCCATTGGTACTCTGCATCGGTTTACTGATCGGATGCGGAGGTGCGAAAGCAATGCCGACCGCGAATACATTTTTATACTTCGGCGTCTGGTATTTTCTTGGCCAGTCTTTGGCACTCCACTCTGCAAATGGACGTGGCGTGTAATCGGCATCCACCTTCATGAAACCGTTGGGTGCAAATACCTCACTGGTAATATCCTCACCCGCATTATTGAATGCCTGCAGACCTACACCGGCAAACGGTGGAATCAGCATGGAGAAGTCGAACTCCTGCTCGTGGAACTCCCCATCCAGCGTCTCATAATGAACCTTACCGGCCTCAACCTTCTTCACGTGAGCACGGGTAATCCACTCAATTCCACGCTCAACCATGAGGGATTCGGCAAAGGTTTTGCCATTGGTGACATAACCGCCACGTTTGATATGAACACCGCCCATACCGAAATCGCCCAGTTCGTACTCATTACTGATCCAAACAACACGGGCCATATCGCGAACACCCTCTTCACGCAGAATATGGTCGACATTATAGATATATTCGAATGCAGCACCCTGGCAGGTACACATACCGTGACCTGTTCCGATCAGGATGGTGCAGTGCTCACCAGACTTCATTCTCTCAATGACCGCCTGGAGCTTCTGGTTCGCTTCAATGGCATGGCCCGCGGTACATACCGATACGGTATGGCCGTGATCCGGACCCAGGCCCTCTGTGGCACCAAAGTTGAGCTTCGGACCAGTTGCATTGATCAGGTAATCGTACTCAACATTTTCCTGCTCACCGGCTTTCTCCGGCAGCGTATATTCAATGGTAATAAACGGAGTTGAATTTTCTCCGGCACCTTCCGGATTGATCGACAACCCCTTGGCCTGGAGAAACTTCACATTGGTTTTATTATAAACCTCGGCAAGATCGAAGGTGACCTCTTCTTCCGTCATCTGGCCAACACCCACCCAGATGTTGGATGGTATCCAGTTCCATTTGGCATTGGGCGAAACAACGATGATTTCATGTTTCTTACCCAGCCATTTATCAAGGTATCTGGCTGCGGTATGGCCTGAAATTCCTGCGCCTAATATTACGATTCGAGACATGTTTCCTCCTGCTTATTCCTCATTTCTTATAACTAAATCTCAAAATTATTGCGTGAATATATTATAATATCGTTATATGTCAACTTAATATTTCCATCATCAGGAAACAGCAATTGAATCGATGCAAGTCGGCAAACGTTATTTAGAATATTATTAAATTAATAATTCTTGATAATTTTACTCAACTTTTACATACTGGAAAATTGGATCGCCCGAGAGGCGACATAGGAGAGCAACATGAGTGAAGTATTATCAGGCTCGATGGATGGAATTATACTGGGCACTTTAGTGTGCGGCACCGCAGTGGCGTTCTTTTTATTCGTAGGTGGCGTTATTTAGTCACCAAATGCACAACATGTACCAGTAGAGGTCCCGGCTTGCCGGGGCTTTTTTTTGCCCTGATTATTGCAACCAAACAAAGGGATGATAAAACACCATCTTCTCCTTCGCCAAGTTACCCCCTCATATTGCCCTTGCGATCTGAATTCCCAGCCAGGTCAGTGTCAGGCAGACAACCACCTGACCAATCACATTACCGAATGCGAGGGAAACAGCCCCCTCCTGCAGAAGCCTTACTGACTCCAGTGAATAGGTGGAGAAGGTGGTGAAAGCGCCAAGAAAACCAACAGTAAGCGCAAGCCGAGCCACTTCACTCACCGTGGAACGCTCAATCAACCAGAAAAACAGGAAACCGAGCAGAAAACTGCCAATAGCATTTACGGCGAAAGTGCCCCAAGGAAAGGCGCCGCCAGCCATCTTCTGAATACCCGATGCCATCAGCCAGCGCATTACCGCGCCTGCTGCACCGCCAATCGCGACAGCAATCAATTGTCTCATCACGATTTATCTCCCCTGCCCTTTCGCTCATTCAGCCAATGTATGCGCTCCCTGAGTGTGCGTTCAAAGCCGCGGTCGACCGGTTTGTACAGTTCCGCATTCACACCCTCAGGAAAATGCTGCTGCGTAACCACCGCATCCTCAGCATCATGGGCATACTGGTAACCGGCGCCATGCCCAAGCTCTTTCATCAGCCTGGTCGGTGCATTCTTCAAATGTGTCGGGACATCGGTTTGCTGTGTCTCTCTGGCCAGCCGTCTCGCCCTCTTTTCAGCCATGTAAGCGGCATTGCTTTTCGGAGCGAGTGCCAGGTAGATCGCTGTCTCGAAAAGTCCCTGCTCCCCTTCTGGCGAGCCCAGAATCTCATACATGCGATGGGCATCGAGTGCCACATTCAGGGCCTTAGGGTCGGCCAGTCCGATATCCTCGGTGGCCATGCGAATCAGACGCCTGGCTATATAGAGCGGCTCCTCACCGGCCTCCAGCATACGCGCCAGCCAGTAAACGGATGCATCGGCATCAGAATCACGCACACTCTTATGCAGTGCAGATATCAGATCATAGTGGGAATCGCCATCACGATCATACCGTGCGGCCCTTCTCATGCCCTGAGCTTTAACCGCATCCTTATCCCAGCTTCTTTTCTGATCAGACTCATACAATGCTTCCAGGGCATTAAGCGCGTAGCGGGCATCGCCATCGCTTCCTGCAGCCAGCCATTTAAGTGCATCGGACTCCACATTGAACATTGGAGCTTCCTGCTGCAGAAATGTGGCCGCACGCTGAAGAATGGATTCGATATCGGATGGCTGAAGCGATTTAAGAACAATTACCCGACAACGGGAAAGCAGAGCATTATTCAGTGAAAAGGATGGGTTTTCGGTAGTGGCTCCTACCAGAACCAGTGTGCCATCCTCGATATAGGGGAGCAAAACATCCTGCTGTGCCTTGTTGAAGCGATGTATCTCATCAAGAAAAAGCAGCCATGTTTTCCCCTGCTCCTTGGCCTGACGGACCACCTGCTGCACCTCAGCCTTACCCGCGGATACGGCTGAAAGATGGGTAAACGGCACGCCTGCTGCATCGGCCATCATTGTCGCCAGCGTGGTCTTACCCACGCCAGGTGCACCCCAGAAGATACAGGAGATTGCCCGCCCCTCCTTCAGCATGGCTGAGAACCATGAATCTGGTCGGGTCAGCTCATCCTGGCCTGTAACCTCTGAGAGCGTCCGTGGCCGCATACGGTGCGCCAACGGTACAGCAATATCCGACTCAGAGACCCCTGCCTCAGGCTGAAGAAAAGAGACCTGTCGAGACACCCTTACTCGAAAGTTTTGCTTACAGAGAAAACCAGCGCCTGTCTGCGATCACGATAGGTTCCCGCATAAGTGCCGGTCGCAGTTTTCTTGCTATAGTAGGTATAGCTGTAAGCCAGATCCATATGCATATTCATTATTTCGCTGCCAAAACCAAGCGTGGCACGATGGCCATCCTGATCGGCAATAATGGGATTGAAACCTGAAGCCTTGTTGGCTCCCTGTTCGTAGGCGTAACCGATACGGAACTGCGATTTCGGATACCAGGTCCATGTCAGGCCAGCCATGGCAGTCAATGTGTCGCGAAGATTCAAAGAATTCGGCTGTGCTGCAGGGCCGGTCACACTCATGCTCTTCAATGCCGACCAGCGGGTCCATTTCGCATCCACTTCAAGGCGCCAGACATCGGCAAAATCATGTGCCACACCAACTGTCACCTCATCGGGAAGTTTAATGGAGAGCTTCTGGTTGGCCAATCCTGATACATTCACTTTCGCCCCGGAGCGCCCTGTCAACCCGACACTCCACGCAGGTGCAGGTTTCCACATCAGTGCGGCATGGCCGCCGAAGGTGGTAAAGTTGTTGTTGTTAAAATTGTTGGCGCCTTGAGAAAAGGTGGCGCGCGTGAGATACCAGTCCAAGCCGGCAGCCACCGCGAGGCTGCTGCTAATGGCATAGACCGCATCAAAGGAAGCGTGATCCACCATTAACTTGGTAGTGTCTGCGGCAGGCGTGCCGAATGGTGCGCTGCTCCAGTTGTTATTGATCTGGTATAGCGGTGCGAATCCGAAACCTGCACCCCAGCGACTATCCAGCGGGGCCCAGGTTGCGTAGATATGCCCGACAGTGGCCTCCGTACCTGTGTTGGGGGCGATGCCGCCTGGAAGTTTTACCGATGAGTCGCGGTAATTAAGTGTGCCGCCTACAGTGGCCGACACACCTGGCAACCAGGCAATTCCAGCCGGATTATACACCACTGCAGATGCATCGTTTGCGGTTGCAACAAAAGCATCTGCCACGCCCGCTGCAGCTGCAGAGTGGCCTGACTGTGCAAAACCGGCGGCATGCGCATTTGTACCCGCCATCATCATGGCGATCAGACAAAATATTTTTTTCATTGAAGGTCCCTATTCACTGTTTGCTGAGCGCAAATCAATTCGATCCACTCCCTCAGGTGGCGTAAAACTAAATAGATTTGTCGAAGGTGCAACGTAAGAACATCCGGAAAGGGTCATCTGGTTGCTGTTCCCCAACATATCGATGCGTTCAACCGAAACAAGATCCCCTTTATTGTCAAAACCGAGCCAGACTTCCGGAGAGTCGCCGATACGGACCTGATAACGATTAATGCCAGATTTGCTCTTCTTATCGCTGTCCAGCACATCCAGGTCCTTCAGCGAAACACGCCCATCGAGCAGCTTCATCACAGCAGGGTCCACCTGATCGAGATCATTAAGTCTCTCCGCCTGCATCAGATCCGGCTCATAATGCCATATTACAGAACCATCCCCGACATAGAGCTGTTCGTATGGCAACGTATAGCTCCACCTGAACCGTTTGGGCTTAAGCATGGCAACTTCACCGGAATATTGCTGACTTCCTCCATCACTGAAACGCATCAGCTGGTCAAATTGGCACTGGAACCCGGGCAGTTCAGAAAGACGCTTGATGCTCTGGACAAAAAGCTCATCCGCCAGCGGAGCACTTTTCACCTCTACCACCTCAGCGGCATGCAGCGGTGACAGAAACACCCAGACAAACAATGCAATTGTAATGGAAATCCTTCTCACTCTATCACTCCGCCGCCACCCGATTCAGATCGGGCAAGCACTTTGCGCATACCACCTGAGCCGGGAGGGGAAACAAGCCCTTCGCGCTCCATCTGTTCAACCAGCCGACTGGCACGATTGTAGCCGATTCGCAGATAGCGCTGCACCATCGATACGGAACACTGCCCCTTCTCGATCACCAGCGCAGCTGCCTCATCATACTTCTCATCATGATCATCGCCGCCCATACCACCGGCACCGTCACCGTCCGATGCAGTCGGCACCTCGAACACCTCTTCACGGTAGTCCGGCTCACCCTGTGCCTTCAGATGTTCAACAAGATTTATCACCTCGGCATCGGAAACGAATGCGCCATGGACACGCCTGAGATCACGCCCGCCACTGAGAAAAAGGCTGTCGCCCTGACCGAGTAGCTGTTCCGCGCCCATCTGGTCGAGAATCGTTCTTGAGTCAATTTTCGAGGAGACCTGGAAAGAGAGCCTGCTGGGCAGATTGGCCTTGATCAGGCCGGTAATCACATCAACACTTGGTCGCTGTGTAGCCAGCACAAGATGCAATCCTGCCGCCCTCGCCTTCTGGGCAATACGACAGATCGCTTGCTCCACCTCTTTGCCTGCCACCATCATCAGGTCAGCCAGCTCATCAATCACAATGACAATATATGGCAGACGTTCAGCATCGGCATCTTTCTCGGCAGCTTTATTGTAACCATCGATATTACGTACCTTGGCATCACTCATCAGCTGGTAGCGCCGTTCCATCTCGTAAACCGCCCAGGCAAGGGCCTTGGCCGCCTTATGCGGATTGGTCACCACCGGCACGAGCAGATGCGGAATGTCATCGTAAACCGAAAGCTCAAGCATTTTCGGATCGACCATTATCATGCGCAGATCCTGCGGCGTTTTCACCATCAGCAGGGAGCAGATCATGGCGTTGATTGCAACGGACTTGCCGGAACCTGTGGTACCAGCCACAAGCAGATGCGGCATGCGGGCCAGATCCGTGACTACCGGCTGGCCAGAAATATCGACACCGAGTGCAATCGGAAGGATATGTTTGCGGTTGGCGAATTCAGGGCTCGCAAGCACCTGGTGTAGCACCACGGTCTCGCGCTCTTCATTGGGGAGCTCGATACCGATCACGTTTTTGCCGGGAATATTACCGGCCACACGCACACTGATTGCCGCCATTGAGCGAGCCAGATCATCCTGTAGTGCAACGATTCGATTCACCTTGGTGCCCGGTGACGGCTCCAGCTCGAACTGGGTCACCACCGGACCCGGCTGCACCGCAATCACCTGCCCCTCGACCCTGTAATCCAGCAGTTTCTTCTCCAGCATGCGGGCAACTGCCTGCAGCACTTTCGGATCATGCGATTTCTGGTGTCCTTCACCACGGTTGAAGAGGTTCAATGATGGCAGCTTGAATCCGGAAGCAGCCGGCTCGATAAAGCCAAGTTCTGCCTGCTGCTGCTGTTTGGCCTGACGCGACACAGTCACCTTCTGCTGCTTGCTTACAGCGGGCTCAGACTTGGCGATACGCTCGGGCCGCTTTTTTCGAATCTCTTTACGAACCTCGCGCGCCTCCATGCGATCCTTGCGCTCATATGCCTTGGAGAATATCGACCTCAGGATACCGGCAATATAGGCAGATGCTGCAGCCAACAGCAGATAACAGCGCTTAAGCAACGCCAATAGCGACCAGCGGGATGCCGCCACAAGACTGGAAAGCAGCAGGGTCACCAGAAGTATATCACGACCAAGGCTGCGCAATGGCTCCTGCACTGTCTCGCCCAGCATCGAACCGAGTGCCCCGCCGGGGCCGGCAGGAAGCTCGAGAATATCAAGGCTTGATCCTTGCAGCACATAGGCGTGCATCAGTGCGGCCAGAGAAAGAACAACTGGAACCCAGAACAGTGACGTCCAGCTGCCAAGATAAGGGTGTCGACCCATAGCGATACGGAAGGTCAGCACACCCAACAACGTCACCCATAACCAGCCGGCATACCCGAACAATTGATAGATAAAATCGGAAACATAGGCGCCCGCCATGCCGGTCAGGTTCTGCACCACAGCATCTGTTTCACGATTCAGTGAAGGGTCCAGCGGTGAAAAACTGTACATGGCCAGCAACAGCACAATAACAATGCCGGCAAGAAGCAGTGCCAGCGACTCACGAACAACCAGACGCACATCCATATCCGATCAGACTGCCAGAATCACAGGCAGCACCATGGGCCTGCGTCCGATATGCTTTTTGCACCAGCGGCGCAGAAAGAGACGAACCTCCTCCTTTGCCGAATCCATATCGGCAAGCCACTCCCTGTCCATGCCTTCGAGAAACTGCTGCAGCGCCTTCCCTGCCGCAGACAACACGTCGTCACTTACATCTTCATGCAGCACGCCTCGCGCCACCAGTTCAGGTTCAGACAGCAGCCGGCCTTCATGACGGCTGAGCAGTACGGTCACGGAGATCATGCCGTCACCTGCCAGAACGCGCCTGTCACGAAGCACAAGATCATCAATCTCGTCGCGACTGTCACCATCGACAAATACGGCACCGGCATGGAATTCAGGGCCATGCCTGACCCCCTGCTCATCAATGATCACACTGTAACCGTTCTCAGCAATGACTGAATGGTCAAATGCAATGCCAGTGGCCACGGCCAGATCCCGGTGTTCGATCAGGTTGCGGTATTCACCGTGTACCGGATAGAAGTAGTCCGGCCTGGTCAGCTGAATCATCATCTTCAGTTCATGCGCCTGGGCATGCCCGGAAACATGCAGCGGTGCCTGTCCGGCATGCATGATACGGGCTCCTCGGCGATAGATATGGTTGTAGAGGCCGGCAATCACCCGCTCGTTACCCGGGATGCTGCTGGAAGAGAAGATGACAAGGTCACCCTGACCAAGCTTCAGGCCGGTAAAACGGTCCTGCGCCAGTCGCGCCAGTGCTGCCCGTGACTCACCCTGCGACCCGGTTGCAATAATCAGCAACTCATGGGCAGCAATACCCTCTGTCTGCTTGATATCAACCATGGTACCTGCAGGCACGTTAAGGCGATTGAGGTTGCGGGTGATATCCATATTGCGTTCCAGACTTCGTCCTGCAACGGCCACCCGCCGGCCGCAGGCGACTGCCGCGTCGACAATCTGCTGAATACGGAACATATTGGAGGCAAATGTCGTCACTACAACCTTGCCGCTGCACTGTGATACTGCCTGTTTCAGGGCCGGGCCCACAACGCGCTCAGACGCACCACTTCCCGAACGCGTAGCATTGGTGGAATCCGAGGCGAGCAGGAGCACACCCTGATCTCCAAGCTGCGAGAAACGGTGAATGGCCGTGGCACGTCCATCAATAGGAGCCGGATCGAATTTGAAATCCCCGGTATGGATAATGACACCGAGTTCGGTATGGATGGCAACTGAAACTGCATCCATGATCGAATGGGTTACCGGCACCCCCTCCACCTTAAATGGGCCGACATCCACCTGTGTACCATCGTCAGGCAGAAGATTCAGATCCCCTCTATAGCCACGTTCGGAGAGTTTTGCCCTGACCAGTGCAATGGTCACTTCAGAGCCGTAAACCGGCAGATTCAGGCGCGGCAACAGATGTGGCAATCCACCGATATGATCTTCATGGCCATGGGTCAGAAGCATGGCGTGAATGTGCAGGCCAAGTTCATCTAGCGCCGAGATATCCGGAACAACAATATCAACACCATGCTGACCGGGTTCGGGGAAGCCCATCCCGCAATCGACAATCACCGCATCATCATCAATGGCATACACCATCATGTTCTTGCCGAATTCGCCGACGCCGCCAAACGGGAAACATCTCAGCACAGGTTTACTCATTTACACTCCTCATATCAATCGGCATCGAACGTAACAGATGACTGCAACGCTGCCGTGCCCTTCATCACAAGCTCAACAGGGGTGCTCCCGTCAGGCCGAACCCCTGCTGCCCGGTTTAATCGCAGGGAGCAGACCCTCACTGCACATCGGGCACGCATCCGCAGCATAGGTCTCCACACTCAGGCTGATAGCCGTTGCAAAAGGCACATCAAAACGGCCATCCACATCCGGTGCCCGGTCGACAACCGCCAGCACCTTCACAGGCTCGCCACCATGCTCACGCACAACCGCCATGCACTCACGCACTGAACCGCCGGTGGTAATCACGTCTTCGACCACCAGAAGCCTTGCCCCTTCAGGTATAGAGAAACCGCGACGCATCTGCATTTCGCCCTCTTTGCGCTCCGTGAAAATGAATGGTTTATGCAGCTGGCGTGCCACCTCCTGACCGATCACCAGACCACCAATGGCCGGGGAAACCACCATATCAACCTGATCGGCATCGACTTTGGTAATTAACTCTGCAGCCAGGGCCGTTGCATTGTCGATATTCATCAACACCAGCGCCGACTGAAGATATCGCGCCGAGTGTCTGCCGCTGGAAAGAATAAAATGGCCGTTTAGTAATGCACCAGCATCTTCGTACATTGCCAGAATCTCATTTTCGTTCATTGATACATCCTTTTGTATCGGGACTACATTCAAAAGAAGGTTAGCACCCTGAAAAATTTGCGGGAGTGTAACAGTTTCCCCACCAACACAGAACCTTACGCCTGTATTAAAACAGGAACAGGAAAAATGAGCAAAAAGCCGCATGGAGAGAAAAAGCCACTGCACACTTTCCCTGCAGGCAGCAGATGCCTAGTCTCCCCCCATGCCTGTCATATTCCGATGGATCTTTTCCGGTTGTATGAGCCGCTCACTGGTCACCATGCTGGCTCTGCTGGCCATCTATGCAATCATCGAAAGCTTTGATAAAGCCCGCTATCTCGGCCAGGGGCTGACTCCCGGCCTTATGACAGAGTACCTGCTGCTTAAAATCCCTTTCATGATCAGTGAATTCATGCCGGTCATCGTGCTGATCGGAGCCAGCATCTACCTGATCGAGCTCTCCCGAAACCACGAGGTGGTCGCCGTACGGGCCGCCGGCCTCGGCATCAACAAGCTGCTGATGCCACTGCTTGCCGTAGCGTTCCTCGCCTCATCGTTCAGCTTTGTGGTTGGTGAGTGGGTTACCCCGATCACCAATAAACGGCTGGATGTCATCGAGAATATACATATCAAACAGCTGAAGAGCGCCAGCCAGGGCGTTCAGTGGCTGAAGGATGGACATCGTTTTTTCCGGCTGACACCGTTAAGAGAGAACACGTTTGCCATGATCATTCTTGAGACAGGTAGTCGCGGCGAGTGGCTCAAGCGTATCGATGCGGCCAGCGCCACTTACGCCAACCGGCAGTGGCAGCTCTCCGATGTAGTGATAGCTGAACCATCCCCAGATCAGGGCATGGTTCAGGAGAAGATGGAAACCATGACAATCAACTCGGCGATCGGCCCTGAAACAGCCGAGCTTCCCAAACCCAGGCACATGCACTTTGGCGAACTATACCACTACATTTCCGACCTGGAGCATGCAGGACTTTCGACGGGCTCCTACACATACGCCCTGCACAGAAAGCTTGCAGCACCTCTGGCCTGTATGCTCATGGTGATTCTTGCCGCCGCCCTCTGTCTGCATACAGGCAGCCGCAACAGCAAGATGTCCTGGGGTATTGTCTCCGCGCTCTCCCTCGGCCTGCTCTTTTATATGATTGGTAATGCAGGGAACCTGCTGGCCAGTAACGAGCAGATTCCGCCCGCCTATGCGGCGTGGCTCCCCAGCCTTGTTTTCGGAGGGCTCGGCATGTTCCTGCTACTTAAACGTGAGGGACATTAAACCCTGACAGGGCTCAATCAGACCGACTGCAGAAGGGTGCACACTTCGCTGTGCAGGTGTGGATTGGCTGCCAGTATATCGCCCTTTTCAAGATCGATAGTTGCACCGTCAAGCCCTGTCGCAAGGCCTCCCGCCTCCTGAACCAGCAGATATCCGGCTGCAATATCCCAGGGCTTAAGGCCAGCCTCCCAGTAAACATCAAGGCGCCCGGCTGCCACATATGCGAGATCTAGAGCTGCTGAACCACCACGCCTGTATCCATCCATAGCACGCATACAGATATCCATACGCGCTTGGAAAAGGTCAATATGTTCACGCTGATATGATGGCATACCCGAAGCAAAAAGAGCATGATCCAACCGCTTCTCTGAGGTTGCACGCAGGCGACGCCTATTTACAAAAGCACCGCCGCCATTCTTTGCTTCAAACGTTTCATCACGAATCGGATCGTGGACCACTGCCAGCAGAGGCTTGCCATCCTTCCATGCAGAAATGGATACGGCAAAATGGGGATAGCCGTGAATAAAGTTGGTTGTGCCATCAAGCGGGTCGACATACCACTGCACGGATGCGGCAGGATTGATCCGCTTCGCACTCTCCTCGGCGACAATGCCGTGATCCGGATAGTGCTGGGCAATCTCCCTCAGGATCAGCGCTTCAGCACGCTGATCTACATCGGTGACATAGTCCCGATCCGATTTCTGATGCACTTTAAAACTATCGCGTTCATCAAAAGCCCTGGCAATCAGATCCCCGGCACGCCTGGCGGCCCGTACAGCTACATATAACACTTATCCACTCCTGAAACAGCCGACCTATGGGCAGAACCCGATCGGGTCGCGAACCATATCAAGGATGATCGAAAATGTACGCCAAAATTATTTGCGCAGCCCCGCCACCTTGCAGGCGCATCAAATAGAACTACACTCATCAACATGGGAGCGGCCTGATCTACCTCCTGTTCGAAGCAAATCCTGTGAGTGGAGGGCTCATGTCATACTTCAACAGCGTTGCAGCGTGGCTTCAGAATGAAGCCTATACGGGTGACAAGCCCCTTGCCGAACTTCAGCTGCAGCAGACCAAGGCGCGCATTCTGCTCACCATAGCCAGCCTTACTTATGTAATCCTGCATGGTGAATACTTCCAGTTCTATAAAGTTGAGGCTCTGATTTATACGGGCTTCTACTTTATCATGAATGCCGCTGCACTGATCAGCCTGCGCAAGCAGCCCTTCACGATTCTCGGCTCCCTCTTCTATCCGCTTCTTGATGTTATTATTGTGGCTTTCGGCATGCTCATCGACGGCGGCCATGCCAGCGGCATCTACTTCATCCTGCCGATAATCATTATTGGCAACGGACTGCGCTTCGGCAACCCGATGCTGATCTACTCCCAGATACTGTGCCTGATCGGACTGTTTGGCTCAACCGCCTATGGGCATTATTCGCTGCAACTACCGATCGATTACACGCTTCTCTTCTGGCAGGTATTCACCCTCCTGGCCGTACCCTTTTATGTCTACCTGATCGTAAAAAAGGTGGAGACGGCGATCTATGAACGGAATGCTGCAGAGCAAAGTTCCTTCCAGCTGATAGACAAAGGTCCCCTGCCGGTCTTCACATTTGAACTCGATGCAGGCCAGAACCCGCAGATGCTCTATGCCAATGCGGCCATGTTTCAGCTATTTCATAATAAGCAGTCAGATATTGTCGGCAAGCCTGCTGAGATTCTGGTGCTGCCTGAAGACGCTGAGGAGATGAATAAATTCTGTCGTGCAGCACTTTTCGATGGGACTAGTAAGAATTTAATCCGTCCGAAGACCAGCTACCTAAGAGGCATTGATGCATCGGATCGTATCATCAAACTGATGGCTTCAGCCATCCGCATGCGCTGGCATGAGAACTGGATCGGCGTCTGCTTCCTGCTCGATATCACCGAACGTGAAACCCTTCAGGAGGAGCTGGAGGCCGTGTACAAGGAAGGCTACATGTCCACACTTGTTGCAGGCATTGTTCACGACTTCAGGAACGTACTGACCAACATGATCGGCAATGCTGAAGTGCTCCAGATGAACAGCAATGATGCAGCTGAGAAACAGCAGATTGAGTCGATTATCGAAGCCGGCGAGCGGGGTTCGGAGTTGGTTACCCATCTGTTGAAACTGAGCAGAAAAAGCGACCCCGATCAGACCAGTGTTTGCACCGCTGGCATCGAGCTTCAGCAGCCACTGGACAACATTATCGGGCTTGCACGTCTGCAACTGCCCCACAACATCCGTCTAATCTGCCACATTGATGCGCAGTTGCCGGATGTTGCAATCAACGTCATTGAGATCGAACAGATCCTTCTAAACCTGATCAACAACTCAAGGCAGGCGATCACCGGAACAGGCAGGATCGAGGTCAACATCGGCACTGCTTCCAACAAGGAAAGCGGTTTATCTGAACTCTGCATCAACGTAACCGACAATGGTGAAGGCATCAGCAAAGAGGATCTGGATAAGGTGTTCAAACCCTTCTGGACATCCAGAAAAAACATTGGCGGCACCGGCATCGGCCTGACCATGGTTCAGCGCATCGTAAAGCTTCACCACGGCCGCATTGACATCTCATCTCCTGCCGGTGAACACCGGACAACAGTCACGGTTTGCATCCCCTCCTTCCAAACTGAAGAGAAAACAAAATCCGGGCAGAGCTCCTATGTAAACCGGATAGAGGAGCAATCAGCTGGCGATCATGTGGTGGTCCAGCCACAGCACGTGCTGCTTGTCGACGATATGCTCGATATCCTGCATATTCACAAGGCGATGCTCGCCCGCATGGGCCACAGCGCAGCAATGGCAGAGTCTGCCGATCAGGCCATGCAACTGTTCAATGACGAACAGCAGCAGTTCGACCTGATTATAACGGACTTCCGCATGCCCGGTAAGGATGGCCTGCAGATGGTCAAAGAGATCCGGCAGAAAGACCCGACAATTCCGATTTTAATGATCACTGCATACGGTGAAGATGAGCAGCTGCAACAGGCAGCCAGCTACGGCGTTCATTTGATCAGTAAACCGGTATCTATCAACAAGATGGAAACCGGGATTCGGCTGGCACTGACTCAGACCCCGAATCAGGGTCACTGATCAGCCCCTGATTCAGCTATTGCCAATCAGTTCACGGGAGCTGAAGCCATCATAGACTGCATCGACAAAGTAGAGGCCATGGGCAGGTGCAGTCGCTGCGGCCTTGCTTCTGTCTTTCTGATCCAGCAGTCGCGCAAACCCTTCCGGGCTCTGCCTTCCCAATCCAACATCTACCAGATTCCCCACCAGGTTACGGACCATATGATAGAGGAAGGCATCGGCAGCCACCTCGATGGTAATCACCCCATCGGATCGCTTCACATTAATCCGGCTGATTGTCCGGATTGCGTGGGCCGCCTGACATCCTGAAGCTCGAAGCGTGCTGAAATCGTGCGTGCCAAGGCAGCATAAAGCAGCTTCGCACATCGCATCAACATCGAGCGGCCGGGGCATCCACCAGTGTCGCCAGCGATAGATCGCAGAAGGGGTGTTGCGATTCCATATCTGATAGCGGTATGCCCTCTCTCTGCAATCGAATCGGGCATGGAAATCGGAGTTTACAGCGCGTACTCCCACTACCCTGACCGTATCCGGAAGCTTGCTGTTAACCCCGTGTATATAGGCCAGGTGTGATCGCTGCCATCGCTCTGCCGAGACATCCGCATGTACCAGCAGTGCCTCAGCATGAACACCGCTATCGGTTCGTCCTGCAGCAACAGTAGAAACAGGTTTACCCTCGATCTCTGCCAAGGCTTCCTGCAACGAAGCCTGCACAGAAACGGCGTTATCCTGCTGCTGCCAGCCGTGAAACGCACTGCCATCAAATTCCAGTGCCATAGCAATTCTCTGCCGTTGAACTATATCTTCCATGCCATCACCAGCCCTGCAACCCCGAAAGCAGCAGTGAGCAGATTCGCTCCCACAAGGGATCCACCCGCCTTCATTGTTTGATCTTCAATGTAAACAGGAGAACCAGGCCAGCGCAGCCATAACAGTCGCGACTGATCTGCAGCAACCATGAGGGTGGAACGAAATGCAGAAACAAGGAGCTGCGGAGCACTCCGCCAGCTTTTTCGCATCTGCCACTGATGTTTTACAGAGAGCAGCACTGCTCCCACACTGCGTTTAAGCGGTGCCATTATCATCAAGTAGATCAGCAGCTCTCTGCTGATAAATGGCAGTAGTAGCAACCCTTTGAACCATTCGCTTTGCCTTAAACAGAGAAAAAGGAGGGCCGCGCCAAGATATATTGCAGAGAGATGCAATGACAACCGTACTCCCTGCAACAGCCCCTCATACGTCAGGGGTAGAAGTGGAATATCCGGGAATAGAAACTGACCGGGAGAAAAACATGAATGCAGAACGATTATTGGAATAACAAACCAGCGTAACAAACCGGAAATCCGAATAACACGAGTCCACCCGCCCTCGATAAATCGAATCATCAGTGCAGACAGCAGCATGAATAACAGGCCATATGTGACTGCATGCGCGGCAATTGCAAGACTCAGCATGGCAAGCCCCACAAGAAACCTGGAGAGAGGATGGATTGCGTAGTAGTTGCTGGCTGTCATCACTTACAGAGAATCAGAAGATTCAGGGTTTTTTATCCTTGTCCTCATCCTCATCGCCGAATTGACTCAACAACTGGTCCAGCTCCTGGGTTGCATCGTGATCAACCCTCTCACCACCTGCCGATCTGTCAGCTTCCGGTTCGCCCTCCTGGTCTGTTAAAAGGGCACTATTATTCTCGAACTGCTGGGTTGAATCCTGATCTTCGGATGAGATATCTTCAGCGCCATTTAATGCGCTGCTCTCTTCGAACTCGATCAAATCACTCCCTTCTTCATTGCCGGAAAAACCACTAATAAATGAATCCAGATGCTGCGTAGCTCCGAATTCGTCATCATCCTCTTCAGGTTTGCTCTCCGCTTGCAGGTCCTCATCAACATCGAATGAGATCAACTCATTATCTCTGCTGAAATCGAAATCGTCTTCACTATCGAAAGCGCCAAGCAAGTTATCCAGATGCTGGGTGGCGGTAAGCTCTTTTTCCAGTTCATCAGCATCCTGTTCCGCCTTTGTCTCAGAAGACTCAGACAGTTCATCCGGCTCTTCCTGATCACTTGAAAAGTCCTCAATCAGATTGCCCAGCTCCTCACCAATTCCGGTATCAGACTCAATCTCAATGGTGCCTTCAGACTCCGGAAGCTCCTCTGCTGTGCGCTCCATATTGATAGAGTCACCTTCAAGGGATATCTCTTTCGAACTGTCATCCTCAAATTCATCAAGAATCGCTTCGATCTCACTGTTCTCGTCATCCATAACATTCAGAGTAATGGCTTCATCATCCTCATTTCCCTCTGAATCATGCTCCGCTTCATCTTCGAACGGGGCAGCATGAAGCCAATCAAGTTCATCGTCCTGTTTATCGGCTTCAGAAGCAGGCTCAGCCTGAGAAGTTTCAACCTCAGGTTCACCCGTTTCAGCAGCTTCATCTTCAAACGGGGCAGCATGAAGCCAATCAAGTTCATCGTCCTGTTTATCGGCTTCAGAAGCCGGCTCAGCCTGAGAGGTTTCAACCTCAGGTTCACCCGTTTCAGCAGCTTCATCTTCAAACGGGGCAGCATGAAGCCAATCAAGTTCATCGTCCTGTTTATCGGCTTCAGAAGCCGGTTCAGCCTGAGAGGTTTCAACCTCTGGCTCATCCGTTTCTGCAACTTCATCTTCAGGCGAATCCAGATAGGAAATGTCATAATCCAGCACCGGCCCCTCTTCAGCTCCGGCTGTCTCAGAGGAGTCAAATCCTTCAGCCCCCTCTTCAGAAGAGCTCTCTTGAGAAGAGGCCTCTCCAGAAGAAAAATCATATGTATCCAATTCAGATTCGGCGGAAGTCAGCCCTGTGATCGTAGCATTGAACTGCGCCAGTGCAGCACCGGTAAGAGCAGCCATGGCTGCATCCTTGGCTGCATTAAAACCATCCGTATCACCTCTGGTATGCAGAAGTTCAGCCTTACGAATATGGGCCTCAACATTGCTCGGGCTTGCACGCAGGGCAAGTTCCAATTGCTGCAACGCCTCCTCTTCCATGCCATAGCGGATATAGACATCAACCTCAGAGAGATAATCGGTGTGCGTGTCACCTTCCAATGTAGTTGAATCCAGCATCACCATCTCAGCAGTGTCGGTCTCGGTAAGGTCCTCAGAGAGATTGAAAACGTCAGCCTTGTCCCCCCCTTCATTTACAGGAGCAGCTTCACCATGCCCTTCCTCTGTTTCGCTCACATCTGTGACGGAGGGCTCTTCCATTTCGGACGACATCTCATGCTCAACCGGTTCACTTGCTTTACTGACAGCAGCTGCTTCAGATGGGTGCGCTGGCTCCCTGCGCATCAACAGCACAACCACCACCAACAGAATAACAACCAGGCCAATTAACACCCAGACAATCCAGTCCAAGCCTCCAGACTGCGAGGCCTGGGCCCTTGCCTGCACCAACTCCTCCTGCAAGCGGGACACAAGAATCTCCAGCCTTTCAACCTTGGCATCGGATGCAGCTGCTCCGGCCTGATCCACCTTCTGGCTCAGCGCCTCGATACGTTTCTCACTCTCTGCAAGTTTCTGCTGCAGTATCTCGTTCTGCATACTCAGTTCAGAAAGAATCGCGCTCTGGCTGCTCTCACCACCCTCTGGTATCAGGTTATCAGCAGCAACAGGCGCCACCTCCCCTGAAACGGTTACATCAACTTTATCCCTGGCAGGAACAACAGGCTCAGATTTCTCATCTACAGCAGCTGCTGGGGCCGCAACAGGTGCCGATGCCACCCCGTCTGCGACCTGTCCTACGCTAACGCGCTTGCTGTAACGGGTACGCTGTGCTTCAGCTTCAGCCGCATATCGCGGCTGATTCTTAAGTTCCTGAAACTGTTTATCATGCTCTTTGAAGACCTTATAAGCTTCACTGGTGGAGAGTCTCTCTACTTCTGCCGCAGTCGGAACATCAAGATAGCTGCCACTGAGCAGCAGGTTCATGTTTTCCTTATCAAATTTCGCTTTGTTCTTTTCAAAAAGCGCAACCGAAATCTGAGAAAGCGTATAGCGCTTATCAACACGCAGGCGATGAACGACGGTACTAAGCATATCGCCACGAACAATCGGTCCATAACGACTGGTTCTTGCCCATCCCTCAAAGTACTCGACCTTTTTAATTTCCTCGACCGGCACATCTTCAACGGCAACTACGGCGGCAGAACTTACAGAATCATCTGCCGTCTCCACCTTAACAGCAGGAAGCGGTGCTTTTTCAGCAGCCTGAACCACATTTTTCGGGGTTTCGAGAAAAACAGGGTACTTCTTGAAATGGGCTACGCGCCCATGGCGGATTTTGACGATCAGATTGAAAAATGGCGCTCGAATCGCATTACTTGAGCTGAGTTTGACACGGGCACCGCGGGAATCACTGGTTACTTCAGCACGAATACCGTTAACCGCAGCGTCGCGGTAAACCTCGAAAATCCTGTAATCGGAAGCCGCAGCGATTTCGACAAAGACCTTGGATACCAGCTCGCTCTCTTCCAGTTGCAGCGGAACTTCAGCGTAGAAAGGCTCTCCCAGTCGGGAGTTGACCTCGATTTTCTCAAGCGATGCGGCAAAGGTAACGCCTGTGAACAGATACAGTGCCAGGCCAAACCAGACCAGTCGAAAAATGTGTCCTACTCGATTCATTGTGCTCCCTCCATCACCCTGCAGGAGCTCTTCTCCTATGAGTGAGGAATCAGAATTTCCGCTATCTGCACAGCATTTAGAGCCGCGCCTTTACGTACGTTATCGGCAACAACCCATAAATGCAAAGAGTTTGCGCAGCTTTGGTCATCGCGAATCCTGCCCACCCAAACCGGATCAGTTCCAGCGGCCTCACTCGGCATCGGATAATCTTCTCCTGCAGGATCATCGACAACACAAACACCTTCAGCATCAGCCAGCAACCTGCGTGCCGTTACTGCATCCATCGGTCCGGAAAAGGTGATATTGACGGATTCCGAATGACCATAGAATACGGGAACGCGAACGGTCGTTGCTGTGACGGCGATCTCAGATTCCATGATCTTGCGCGTCTCATCCATCATCTTTCGCTCTTCTTTGGTATATCCGTCATCCATAAAGACGTCGATATGTGGAATCACATTGAAAGCGATCCGGGCAGGAAAAACATTCACTTCAGCACTCTGGCCATTGAGCAGCTGTGCCGTCTGCTTGGCCAGTTCATCCATCGCCTTACCGCCGGCGCCACTCACTGCCTGATAGGTGGAGACCACCACCCGTTCAATCGGCACGGCATCGTGTAGTGGTTTCAACGCCACAACCATCTGAATGGTCGAGCAGTTGGGGTTAGCGATGATCTTGTTCTCACGCGCCATCTCCAGCGCATGGGGATTCACCTCTGGAACAACGAGGCAGATATCATCATCCATCCGCCAGGCGCTTGAGTTGTCAATTACGTAGCATCCCGCTGCCGCAAAACGAGGAGCATGTGTTTTTGAGGTGCCGCCACCTGCAGAGAACAGTGCGATATCAACACCGGTCGGATCAAAGGTTTCGAGATCCTGGACAACATACTCCTTGCCCCTGAACTCAATGGTTGAGCCGGCACTGCGACTCGACGCCACCGGATAAAGTTCGTCAATCGGGAAATTACGCTCCGCAAGAATCTCCAGCATGGTCTTACCAACCGCACCGGTCGCCCCCACCACGGCTACGACATAGCCCTCATCTTTTTTCGGCAAAAACGGTTCTGTGCTCACGCCAGCGCCTCCAGTTCCTTACAGACTGCATCACCCATGCCCGAGCAGCTTACGGATGCTCCGCCATCGGCAAGATCAACGGTGCGCACACCGTTGTTGAGCGTATTCTCTACCGCCTGCTCCACCTTGTCAGCCAGGTCGGGGCGATTCAGTGAGAATCGCAGCATCATGGCAGCCGAGAGAATGGTTGCCAGCGGGTTGGCCTTGTCCTGGCCTGCAATATCAGGAGCCGAGCCGTGAATCGGCTCATACATGGCAAACTCTTCGCCGATCGAGGCTGATGGAAGCATGCCGATGGAACCGGTCAGCATAGATGCTTCATCGGAGAGAATGTCGCCGAACATATTGGTGGTAACAATGACGTCGAACTGTTTCGGATTACGGATCAGCTGCATCGCCGCATTGTCAACATACATGTGTGAAAGCTCGACATCGCTGTACTCAGCTGCATGCAGGGCTGTAACCACCTCACGCCAGTACTCGGTTGCCTCAAGCACATTCGCCTTGTCGATCGAGCAGACACGGTTAGAGCGCAGACGGGCTGCCTCAAACGCCTTGCGTGCAATACGCTCAATCTCACTGGTCTTGTAGGCCAGTGTATTAAAACCACGCTTCTCACCATTCGGAAGCTCTTCAATGCCGCGCGGCTGGCCGAAATAGATGCCTGAAACCAGTTCACGCACCACCAGGATATCGACACCGCTGATCACTTCCGGCTTAAGCGTGGAGGCGTTCAGAAGCTGATCATGCACCTTGGCCGGACGGTAGTTGGCAAACAGGCCGAGATCCTCACGGATACGCAGCAGCCCAGCCTCAGGACGTAGCGGTTTTGCAAGCGGCTCCCATTTCGGTCCACCCACTGCACCGAGCAGCACTGCATCACACGCTTTTACCAGCCTCTGAGTCGCCTCAGGATATGGATCACCCGCTTCATCGTAACCGGCACCGCCAATCGCGGCCTCTTCCCATGTAGCATCCAGACCAAAGTTGCGATTCAGCACCTCAAGCACCTTCAGGGCCTCATCGACAATCTCTTTACCGATACCATCACCGGGCAATACTGCAATCTTTACAGCCATCTCTACTCCTTCTTTCCGACTGCGGTTTTGACCGCTGCCAGAAAATCATCCACATCCTTGAATTCTCTATACACCGAGGCGAAACGCACATAGGCCACGCCATCGAGCCTGCGCAACTGCTCCATCACATAAGCGCCGACACTCTCAGCGGCAATCTCCGACTCACCCTGCTCCTGAACGGCGCGCAACACCGCATTGACACCCTTCTCAAGCTGATCTGCCGAAACAGGCCGCTTCTCCAGCGCCTTTTGCATGCCGGCATGGATTTTGCCCACATCGAAGGCCTGACGCGTGCCATCCTTCTTTACTACCAGCGGCAGCTTCAGTTCGGCACGCTCATATGTGGAGAATCGCTTACCACACTTCTCGCACTCACGGCGGCGGCGAACAGCCGCACCATCCTCGACCACGCGTGAATCAACCACGCGCGTATCGTCATTGGCACAATAGGGGCAATACATTCAGATCAACCGTGAAATGTTTGGCTATCCTTAACTCTCGTAAATCGGGAACCGATTCGTCAGCTTATGAACCTCATCCAGCACTGCCGCATGGATCGCCGCATCTTCCGGTGCTTTCAATACCTGCAGGATCATTTCGCCAATCAGGGAGGCATCCGACTCTTTCATGCCGCGCGCTGTGATGACCGATGCACCGATACGGATACCGGAGGTGACAAACGGTGATTCAGGATCGAACGGAATGGTATTCTTATTGGTGGTAATGCCGGCAGCTTCCAGTGCCTCTTCGGCCTGCTTGCCGGTGATTCCCTGCGGACGGACATCAACGCGGAACATATGGCAGTCGGTACCGCCAGAAACGATACGCAGACCTCCCTCTGTAAGGGTTGCAGCCAGTGCACGCGCATTGGCAATCACCTGCTTCTGGTCTTCCTTGAACTGATCGCCAAGCGCCTCGCCGAATGCAACCGCCTTGGCTGCAATCACATGCATCAGCGGGCCGCCCTGAATGCCAGGGAAGATGCGCGAATTGATCTTCTTCGCCAATTCATCATCGTCGGTCAGGATCATGCCGCCGCGTGGACCACGCAGTGTTTTATGGGTGGTCGTGGTGATTACATGCGCATGTCCTACCGGGCTCGGGTAAACGCCAGCCGCAATCAGACCTGCATAATGCGCCATATCCACCATCAGGATCGCGCCCACCTTGTCTGCAATTTCGCGCATACGCGCAAAATCGATTCCGCGCTCATAAGCCGATGCACCGCCGATAATCATCTTCGGACGCTGTACTTCTGCCATCTTCTGCATCACATCATAATCGATCAGCTCGTTATCCTGACGTACACCGTAGGCAACAACCTCGTAGAGGCGGCCGGAGAAGTTAACCGGAGAACCGTGGGTCAGGTGACCTCCGTGCGAGAGATCCATACCCATGACAGTATCACCCGGGTTAAGGGTCGCCATATAAACGGCCATGTTGGCCTGGGAGCCAGAGTGTGGCTGTACGTTGGCATGCTTGACGCCGAAGATCTCACAGGCGCGCTGCTGCGCCAGTGACTCAACCACATCCACATGCTCACAACCACCGTAATAACGACGGCCAGGATAGCCTTCGGCATACTTATTGGTCATCACGGAGCCCTGCGCCTCCATCACGGCCCGGGATACGATATTTTCACTGGCAATGAGCTCCAGCGTGTGCTGCTGGCGGCCAAGTTCGGCGGCTATGGCATCTTTGACAACCGTATCGGCAAGCGGTGCATTAAAAAACTGACTGCGATCAGACATGAAGACTCCTGAAATAACAAAAGGCGATGTTTCACCCGCCTTTTTCTCTACTCCCGACCTGTGAGGAATTCGGGGTGCGTATTATGTCGAATCAAAGCAGCCGCGTCACCTTCGATTTCCACCGGCAGGGTGAGCCTGCATGCATAGCCGTTTATCAGCGCAAACGGTGCACCCCCTCTTCCAGAATCAACCGTCCCGCTTCTGCCGGATTCATGCGCACAACCATGTCGACAACGCTCTCATGGACTGTTTTTGAGAGCACTGAACCGTGCTGATGACAGAAAGCCATTGTGCGCCCGTCCGACAGGTCCAGCTTCAGATGCATCTCATGCATATCCTGCTGCAGCCAGTCGGTCAAAAGAGCAATCAGCTCGTCCACGCCGTCACCGGTGATGGCGGAGAGTGCAATGCGGCTGCCCGGTACAGTTTCAGCTCGCCAGCTCTCAATCCCCGGCACCAGATCCTTCTTGTTCATCACCTCAACAACCGGCGGAGACAGATCACCGACCAGCCCCAGCTGCTCCAGCGTCTCCTCAACGACCTTCCCCTGCTCGGCCAGCATGGGGTCGGCTGCATCGCGCACATGCAGCACGAGATCGGCTTCAACCACCTCTTCCAGCGTGGCGCGAAAGGCATCTACAAGTTCGTGCGGCAACTCCTGCACAAAACCCACAGTATCGGAAAACATCAGGCGCAGGCCACCGGGCAACTCGAGAAGACGCAGTGTCGGATCGAGTGTGGCGAAGAGCTGGTCTGCCGCGTAAACCCCGGACTCAGTGAGGCGGTTAAAGAGGGTCGATTTTCCCGCATTGGTGTAACCGACCAGAGCCACGGTCGGGATATCTTTTCTTTTGCGGCCCATCCGCTGGGTAGCGCGCATCTGGCGCACCTTCTCAAGATCCTTTTCAAGCGATTTGATTTTTACCCTGATCATACGGCGATCCAACTCGATCTGGCGCTCACCAGGGCCGCCCATAAAACCGAAACCACCGCGCTGCCGCTCCAGATGTGTCCAGCTGCGCACCAGACGTCCCAACTGATAGTTAAGACTGGCCAACTCCACCTGCAGCACACCTTCACGGGTACGGGCGCGCGATGCAAAAATTTCTAAGATCAGACCGGTACGATCCACCACCTTGGCATTCCATGCCTTCTCAAGATTGCGCTGCTGCACCGGCGAAAGCGGATGATCAACAAATACAACCACCGCCTCTTCAACCTCGACGAATTGGGCAACCTCATCCACCTGCCCCTCTCCGAGCAGTGTACCGGAATTCGCCCTGCGCACCGTAAATCGCTCAGAGCGAACAAGATTGCAGCCACTGGACTCCACCAACCGGTCAAACTCCTCGCTACGCGCCTTCCATGCATATTCTCCGACGCGCTTACTGGCCAGTTCGGGGTGCACACTTATCACCACATCCGGCTGATCTTCGGTCTGGGTCCACTCTCCACTCATGATCTCTGCAACAGCCCCTTTATCATCTCTTTTAAAACATCCGCTGTGCCATGAACGGCATCGGCAGTCTGATGGTTGAACCATGTCACCTGTCGCTTGGCATAGCGTCGTGTCGCCGTAATGCCGTCAGCAATCGCTGTTTCAAGATCCATGTCGCCATTCAGGTAGTCCAGAAGCTGTCGGTAGCCGACCGCCCGCATAGCCGGGTGGGTGTCGGCCAACTTCAATGAGGCCAGCCATTTCACCTCATCCAGCCAACCGGCATTAACCATTGTATGAAAACGCCCGGCTAAACGCTCCCGCAAAACCTCGCGCTGCACATCAAGCACAAACACCGGACAGTTGATTACAGGAGCAGCCCGTAGCGCATCACGCTGCCAATCGGACAGCGAGCGACCTGTGCTCTCCAATACGCAGAGCGCGCGCATAATACGCTGGGTATCCAGCGGCTTCAGCCTTTCGGCCATCACAGCGTCATGCTCCTGCAGATAGGCATATATCGTTTGCGTACCCTGCTCACGCTGCATCTGCTCGAATTTTTCTCTAATATCTGGCAACTCTGGTGGAATCTCTGCAAACCCTTCCAGCAAGGCCTTCAGGTAAAAGCCGGTGCCACCGACAATCAGCGGAACTCTTCCCTGGCTGTTCTCCGACCCGATGATCTCCCTCGCCTCTTCCGCCCAGCGTGCAGCTGAGTAGACGTCGGGAAGGTCACAGCAGTCGACCAGGAAATGAGGCACTTCTGCCCGCTCATCCTGCGTCGGCTTGGCCGTGCCAATATCGAGTCCCCTGTAGAGCTGCATCGAATCGCAGCAGATGATCGAACCCCCTGTTTCACCGGCAAGCTGCATAGCCAGTGCCGACTTGCCGGTGCCGGTTGCACCCATCAGGGCAGCGGCCCGCAGTTCATTACTCATAAACGGTCGGATGTGTATACGCCGTGAATACGGGCAAAGCGTTTAATCAGGGAGTGCCAGAGGGGACTGAGCAACAGCGTCAGCGCAATCACCAGCACGGTCATTGTATGCAGTGTCTGATCGATCAGTGCCACGTGCAGTCCAACCGCCGCCAGCAGGAATGAGAATTCACCGATCTGGCTGAGCAGACCGGCAGTGACCAGAGCCGGCTCCCACTGCTCACCCAGCGCGCGCATGACAAAGACGTTGGTCCCCGAATTAAAAAGAAAGACAAGCAAGGTCACGCCCAGCACGACCTCAACATGGGAAAACAGATATTCGAGTTCCACAAGCATACCGACAGAGAGGAAAAACATGGCCATGAATATGACCTGTACCGGACCAATATGTTCATGCACCCATTTGGACTGATCCGAGGAGGCCAGCACTACGCCGGCCAGAAATGCCCCCAGCGCCGGAGAGAGCCCCAGCCAGCCTGTCAGTGATGCCGAACCCAGGCAGAGGAGCAGCCCAAGCATCATCCTGTGCTCAAAGCTCCCCAGCAACACCTCCGGAATGTGGAAACGGCCGGAACGCATCAACCAGATGACAAACAGCAGGATCGCGACACCGCCCACAACCTGCACAGCAACAGCTGAAACTGAGACATCCTCGCCGCCGCCAAGCATACTGAGGATGACCATCATCGGAATGATCGCCATATCCTGAACCAGCAAGACACCGAGCGCGTTCTGGCCCAGCGGCAGCTCCAGCTCTCCGGAGTCCTGCAGCATCCTCAGCACCACGGCAGTACTGGAGAGGCTGATAATAAAGCCGTAGAGCACCCCCTGCTGCCATGTCATATCCACCAGCATAGCCAGCCCCACGCAGGCGGCCACACTGATCAGAATCTGGATATTGGTGCCGACAAAAGCGATCTTCCACCCCTCCATCAGGCGCGGAATGGAGACCTCCATACCGACGAAAAAGAGCAGCATGATCACACCGATCTCCCCAATACGCGTTACCAGATCATGGTCCTCTATCACGGCGAATCCGGAGGGGCCGATCAGGATACCGGTCAGAATATAGGCGACCACAATCGGCAGCTTCAAACGCATGGCAACATATGCCGTAAGCATGGCGAAGAAGAGTACAATGGTGATAATCAGTATGGCGGGATCGAGATGCATCTGCCTCTACTCTTTCCTGCCAAAAAGGCGGTCGAGATCGTTCAGCGAGAGTGACACATAGGTGGGCCGCCCGTGATTGCACTGCGCAATATTAGGGGTCCCCTCCATCGCCCGCAGCAGCGACTCCTGTTCGTCATGCGATAAAATTCGTCCGGACTTGATCGAACCCTTGCAGGCCCGGTTGCCGAGCCAGCGTTCGAGAACCCTGCCAAGTCCGCGGCCGTCACTCTCGGCATCAGCCCCCATCAGCATGCAGCTCTCGATAAGCTCGACCACCAGTTCAGCTGCAGGCTCTTTCACCAGCATCGAAGGAACAGCAACGATTCGGAACGACTCCTCACCGACGATTTCAATCTCTACGCCGAACGGATGCAACAGTTCGTGATGATCATGTAGCCATGCCGCCTGTTTGCCGCCCAGGTGCAAAGTTTCGGGGGTCAACAGTTTCTGGCTGGAGACCTTTTTACCTGCCAGCTGTTTTTTGAGCTTTTCGTAGGTCATGCGCTCGTGTGCGGCATGCTGGTCAACAAGGATTACACCCGACTCAGTCTGTGCCAGTATATAACAGCGGTGAATCTGGGCCAGTGGATGACCAAGATCAGGGTGTCCCGTCCGGTAGCCTGTCTCCGGCTCTGCAGCCTCCGCATGCGAAAATAGCCTGTGCTGCATATTGCCCGGCATCGCTCCGGATGCAGCCGGAGTCCTGAAGCCACTGGAGGAGGGTCGCGGCACTCCCCCCGGGGAAGGGGCTGCATAACGACCGCCCCCGTACTGCATCGAGCGCATCGCATCAGCCGTAGTTGTGGATGAGACCGAGCGCCCGAATTGATCAATGGCGGCCCGGATACAGGAGACCACGCCTGCACGCACCGTTTGTGGCGATCTGAAACGCACCTCCCGCTTGGAGGGGTGCACATTGACATCAACATCGGCCGGATCGATCTCGATCTTCATCACCGCTACCGGATAGCGATCATGAAACATGACATCGCGATATCCTGCGCGCACCGCAGCAATCAGCTGTTTGTCACGGATTACGCGGCCGTTGATCATGAAAAGCATGCGGGTGGAGTCGCGGTGATGGAAGGTCGGCAATCCCAGATGGCCGGAGATCTGCATCCCCTCATGCTCAATCGCCATGTCGATACTGTTGTCGGCAAAATCGTTGCCCATGATTGCCACAACGCGAGCCCGCTCATCCTGCGGTGCAAAATCGAAGCGTGTGCGGCCATCGAGTTCCAGCTGCATTGCCACGGATGGATTGGCAAGTGCCAGCGAGCGGAAAGCCTCTATGATCGACGCCTCTTCGGTTTTGTCGGTGCGCATAAAATTCAGGCGCGCCGGGGTGTTGAGGAAGAGATCAAGCACCTCGATACGCGTGCCACGCCTGGGAGCCGTCGGGCGAACTTCGGTTGCACCACCGCCATCAACACGAACTTCGACCCCTTCACCACTGCCGGCAAGCGCGGTCTGCATGCGGAAACGTGAAACCGAGGCGATTGATGGCAGTGCCTCACCGCGGAAACCGTGGCTGGCGATATGGTGCAGGTCCTCGGAGGTCTCGATTTTACTGGTAGCATGTCGCTGCAGTGCAAGCTCGGCATCCGCCGCACTCATTCCCGAGCCGTCATCCTCGATCACAATCGATTTTTTTCCCGCTCCTGTAATACGCACAATGATCTTTGTCGCCCCGGCATCAAGTGAGTTCTCAACCAGCTCTTTTACGGCTGAGGAGGGACGCTCCACCACTTCACCGGCAGCAATCTGGTTGGCCACCTGTGGGGATAGAATATGGATCAGCTGTTCAGGCATTGATACGTTGCCCCGAAGGATTTACAGAACGAGAGATGGTTGAGCTCCTTGCACGCTTGGTAGCCCAAATCTGCAAGCTTTGGTCGCAACAATCCACCTTCGTAGTGAACGGATGCACTTTTCTCCACTCTGATTAGCATGATGCCATTGTTTGAGAGGAGGAGCAGATATGGGAGAGAAGGCATTTACCATTGCCTGGATGCGGGGAAGCCAGCTCTTTGCCCCGCTTCCAGACGCGCTCCTCAACGAACTGGCCGGTCACTGCAGCATCCAGTCATTCAGTGCCGGAGATTTTCTGATCAGGGAGAACGGGGACAACATCTCACTGTTTCTTCTGACTCGCGGCGAAGTAAAGATCGTCAGCAATGGCACCGAGGTCGACAGGCAACAGAGCGGCGATACCGTCGGTGAAATTTCCTCATCTGGAATCAGCCCGCCGGTTGCCGATGTCATAGCAATTGATGATGTCGAAGCTGTCTCTTTTCCGCTCGAACTGATTCAATCGCTCTGCAACACCCATCCCGACTTTGCACGACGGCTGCGTGAAGCCGGCATGATTAAGGTTTATGGCAGGTAAGGCTCAAGCGGCATCGGCCTCTCCACCCTTTCAACTTCACTGATCCCTCAATAACCACCTCTTTTCAGTTTGAGTTCAGATAACCGCACTAAAGTTGCGGCCATGACTGAAAAAGAGATTCAAATCTGGGATCCGCTAATACGCATTTTTCATGTGCTGCTCATCACCTGCTTTGTACTGGCCTGGTGGTTCGAGGACGACTACCTGAAGCTGCACCTGTTGTGCGGGAGCATCGTGCTTGGCTTGATCTTCTTCCGAATGATCTGGGGCATAACCGGCACGCCCCACACTCGGTTCAGCGACTTTCCGCTTTCACCCCGAATGCTGCTATCCCACCTCAACAGCCTGTGGAAACTGCGCAAGGAGAGTTATCCGGGTCATACACCTGCAGGCAGCCTCATGATTATCACGCTGCTACTTCTACTCCTGCTATTGAGTCTGAGCGGTGTGGCCGTTTATGCGCTGCAAACCGGGCACGGACCGCTTGCCAGCTGGGCAGAATCGGTCGATTTCCAGCGCGAGATATGGCTGACGAAAATTCACCAACTGCTCGCCGACACCATCACACTCCTCGCCCTGCTGCATGTGGGGGGCGTGCTGTTCGAAAGCCTTCTGCAAAAACAGAACCTGGCCCTGGCCATGATTACCGGCAGAAAAAAAAGAATGGAGAAACAACCATGAAAAGAATTGCTATCACCTTTGCTCTGCTGCTACTGGCGCAACCCGCCATGGCCTCAGACGTTATCGAAGAGCTGCTCAACAGCTATCGCGCCGAAGGAGCTGCTGCGTTTGACGGCAAGCGCGGTAAAACCATGTGGCAGGAACAGCACCAGCAGCCGCAGCTTGGCAAGGCGGTAAGTTGTGCCTCCTGCCACGGAACAGACCTGACACAGAGAGGCAGCCATATTAAAACAGGTAAGCTGATCGAGCCCCTGGCTGTTCGCACCAATGCGGGGCGCCTGACAGACCCTGTGAAAATAGAGAAATGGTTCGGCCGCAACTGTCACTGGACCTATGGCCGCGCCTGCACAGCGCAGGAGAAAGGCGACTTTCTGCTGTTCATCCAGAATTACTAACAGAGGAGTAGATGTATGAATAAAAAAATTGCGACAGGCACAGCAGTCATGGCAATATGCATTAGCCTTTCGGTCTCTTTTGTTGCCGCAGGCGACGATGACTGGTGGGGCGATAAGGATCGTGGTTATGGTGAGAGAAGCGCAACAGTGGCGGCTGTAATGAACAAAACCTACGAAACCGAGTGTGGTGCGTGCCACTTCGCCTATCAGCCCGGCTTCCTTCCCGTGCGCTCCTGGGTAAAAATGATGGGCAACCTTGAAGATCATTTCGGTGACAATGCGACACTCGATGCCGTCACCAGCAAAGAGATCCTTGACTATCTCAGCAATAATGCAGCTGATCGGAAGAATCAGCGTTTCAGCCGCAGTATCCTTCGCTCCATTCCGCAGGAAACCACGCCGCTGCGTATCACCGAGACCCGCTTCTTTACCGGTGAACACCATGAACTGCCGAAAAGGCTCGTCAGGGATAATCCGAAGGTGCGCTCCTTCTCCAACTGCCAGAGTTGCCACACACAGGCAGCCAAGGGTGACTTCAACGAGCATCGTGTCGTAGTTCCTGGCTTCGGTCGCTGGGATGACTGATTGATGCGCCTGCTGCTCATCCTGCTGATGCTCTCTCTGCCGCTGTTATCACCGGCGGCATGGGGAGATGAGAAGGATCACGAGCGGGCACACAGGCTGATGCATGAGCATCAGGTGCTTCCGCTCAGCCGTATAGTGGAAATGATATCCGGCCCCTATCCCGGCAAGATCCTCGATGTTGAACTGGAAGAGGAAGATAATGAAGCGATTGTGTATGAAATGAAGATCCTGGGTAAGGATCGGGGAGTACGCAAAATCAAGGTGGATGCCCGTACCGGAAACATTCTGGAAAGCGAGATTGATGACTGATGCGACTACTTCTGGCTGAAGATGATGCAGCACTCTCCACCACCGTAGCCGATTTCCTGCGCAGCCATGGCTATGCGGTGGACCTCGCTGAGGATGGAACTGAAGCCGCCTTTCTGGGCAGTAGCGAACCTTACGACGTTATCGTCCTCGACCTGGGGTTACCCGGCATAAGCGGCTTGCAGGTGCTGCAACAGTGGCGGGTTTCGGGAATCAAAACACCGGTACTGATCCTGACCGCGCGTGGTGCATGGCATGAGAAAGTGGACGGATTCCGCGCTGGTGCCGACGACTACCTCACCAAGCCGTTTCACTCCGAAGAGCTGCTTGTACGACTTCAGGCACTGGTACGCAGGGCACACGGTCATGCCGGAGGCGAACTGCAGGCTGGCCCGCTTAAACTCGATGAGGGGAGACAGAGCGTTTCCATTCATTGTGCAGATGGGCGGCAGGAGATCGAACTATCCGGAGTTGAGTTCCGGCTGCTCAAATACATGATGCTGCAGCCGGGCAAGATCCTCAGTGCAAGCCAAATCATTGAACACGTTTACGACTACAATGATGAGAAGGAGTCGAATGTCATTGAGGTCTACATCAGTCGCCTGCGCAAACGGCTTGGGAAAAGCGCCATCTTGACCAAGCGAGGACAGGGATATGTATTCAACCCGGATGGTATATGCGTTCACTGAGCCAGCGCCTGAGCCTGAGCCTGGCTGCAAGCCTGGCTCTCTTCTTCCTGCTGCTGGCATTCATTTTCGGCATTGAAAGCGAATCATTGAGCGAAAAAACAGTTCTCTCCCGCATGGAGCACGATATGGAGAGCGTTCTGTCAGCCACCCAGTTACAGGGAGAACAAATCCAGCTCGATGCAACCAAAATTGATGCCATCTATGAGCGCCCTCTCTCGGGCCACTACTTTCAGCTTCATTCGGGTGAAGGTGTCATCCGATCACGCTCACTCTGGGACCAGAGCTTGAACAGCTTCGATGCTGGTGTTCACAGGGATGTTGCCGGCCCTGACGGCCAGCACCTTCTGATACTGAGCCGTGAGTTCCGGATCGGAAAAAGCCCGGTAACCCTTACCCTTGCAGAGGATATGTCAGACCTCTATCACCAGGCACAGGAATACCAGAAACGACTGCTGCTGCTGCTGTTTTTCACCCTGCTGGCACTTCTCGGCCTGCAGGTCTGGGTAATCAGGCGTGCAATGCGGCCACTCGGACAGGTGCGACAGGCATTGCTGAAACTAGAACAGGGAGAGAACAGCCAGCTGCAACTCGATCTGCCGAGCGAGATCAACCCGCTTGTACAGGAGGTAAACCGCCTTCTTCTGGTAATGCAGGAGCGTCTGGCCCGCTCCCGCTCAGCCACAGGAAACCTCGCACACGCCCTAAAGACGCCGCTTGCGGTTATCAGGCGCACACTGGAGGGCGGCCCGGCAATCAATGTGATCAGTGAACAGACGGGAAAGATCGAGTCCCTGATCGAGCGTGAACTCTCACGGGCACGCCTGGCCGGTACGGCTCCCGGCGGTTTCTGGCCGGAGCCGGAGCAGGATCTCAGGGATATGGCAGCCATGCTGAAGAAAGTGCATGGTGAAAAGGTCCAGATCGAACTGGAGATGGAGTCCGGCCTGCATCTGCCGGCCGACCGCGAGGATATGCTGGAGCTAATCGGAAACCTGCTCGACAATGCCTGTAAATGGTCCAGTCGGCAGGTTCGCTGTACCCTGCGGATGAGTCGTGAGCTTGAACTCATTGTTGAGGATGATGGACCCGGTATGGCTGAGGGTGCATGGCAGGAGCTGCTGCAGCGCGGCATGCGCAGCGATGAATCGAGGCCCGGACACGGACTGGGGCTGGCGATAGTAAACGATATCGTCACCACTTATGGTGGCCGGATCAGTGCCGGCAGATCCGAAATGCTTGGGGGTCTTCGGGTTGAGCTATCACTGCCTCTTCAAAGCAGCCAGGAATCCACTAAACAATAATCCTCCCCTTTCAGTTTCATTTCAGCATCACGCCATAGCGTCGTCACGTCCGGCCGTTCCGTCCGGCATCAATCTGATATGGAGCATTCAATGAAAAAAACCGTGACATCCTTTATCGCCGCTCTGGCTGCCATCACCTCAGTGGCGCCTGCGGCACATGCAAGCGACCCTTACATCGGCGTCGGCGTCGGCTCATTCATTCTTAATGACGGCATCTCGAAAAAAGCCAGCACTATCGGAACATATCTGCAGGTCGGAGATAATTTTTCGGAGTTTCTGGGTGGTGAAATCCGCATCGGAACCAGCGGCAACACCAAGGAAGAGTTCGCCATCATTCCGGGTAATAAGGTTGACTATTTCGCCGCAGCATTCCTGAAGCCGCAGATCAAAATCGCTGAGGATTTCACCGCTTACGCTCTGGTTGGCATGGGCACCATCCGCGCCACTCACTACCCTGTTGCAGGACTCTCCTCGAGCAAAAGCCGCAGCGGCCTCGGCTACGGCCTGGGATTCTCCTACAGCGCCATGGAGAACCTCGGTATCTCCGGAGAGTGGTCACACCTGAACACAAAACCTAAGGGAGCAACCTCAGTCAACTACAAGGGTGTCAGCGCCAGCATGTACACCCTCTCGCTGCAGTACCACTTCTTCTGATCTGCAGATCTCCTCTCGAAAAGGCTGTAGTGGTACAGCGTGGGGTGGCCTTCCGGTTTATGCCGAAGGGCCACCCCTCAAAGAGAGGTCTAACTCCTGAAATAGACAACCACCAGATGATAGCCGAACCTTGTTTTGATCGGCCCGTGCACCTTCAATAATGGCTTCTTGAAAATCACATCCTCGATCGGCTTAAGCAGCTGACCGGGGTAGATCTCGCCCAGATCACCATCGCGCTTCCTGGAAGGACAGATCGAGTGTTTGCGGGCCAGCTTGGCAAAATCGTCACCCTTGCCGAGACGCTCTTTCAGCTTCTCGGCCTCATCTTTCGTTTTCACCAGAATATGTTTTGCCATTGCGCTTCGCATCAGGCTGATTATCTCTGAATGTTCCGGTTGTCAGTTATTTGTAAGCGGCAAGGGCTGCAGATACAGCAACGCCGTTGTTTACCGGCGCATTGATCCGGCCCAGCACCTCATCGAGTGCGGCCAGGCATTTGAGCACATTATCCTTGCGTGCGGCATAACCCATCAGGCCGATTCGCCAAACCTTGCCGGCCATCGGTCCAAGGCCTGCGCCGATCTCAAGGTTGTAGTCATTGAGCAGGGCACCACGCACTGCGGCATCGTCAACACCGTCAGGAATGGTGACGGCATTGAGTTGCGGCAGCCGCTCGGCCTCCGGCACCACGAATGTGAGTCCCATAGCCTCCAGCCCCGCCTTCAGTGCATTGTGATGCAGGCGATGCCTTGCCCACGAGTTCTCCAGCCCCTCATTGTGCAGAATCACCAGCGATTCGTGCAGTGCGTACAGGGTATTTACCGGAGCGGTATGATGGTAGGCACGCTTGGCACCCTGCCCCCAGTAACCCATGACCAGATTAAGATCGAGGAACCAGCTCTGTACGGGCGATTTGCGCCCCTTGATCGCCGCAATAGCTCGATCGTTAAAGGAGACAGGAGAGAGGCCGGGCACACATGAAAGGCACTTCTGGGTACCGGAGTAGATTGCATCCACGCCCCACGCATCGACGCGCAACTCGGTGCCGCCGAGGGAGGTCACTGCATCAACGATGGTCAGGCAATCATACCTGTGTGCCAGTTCCACCAGCGTTTTGACATCCGAGGATGCGCCGGTGGAGGTCTCCGCTTGCACGAATGCCACCACCTTCGCCTCCGGATGCGCCTGCAGTGCATCCTCGAGCTTGTTGGCATCGACCGCCCTGCCCCACTCATCCTGTACCATGACAGCTGTGCCGCCGCAGCGCTCGACATTCTCTTTCATGCGGCCACCAAAAACACCGTTCTGGCAAACGATCACGGTATCGCCCGGTTCGACAAGGTTGACAAAACAGGTCTCCATACCGGCGGATCCGGGTGCTGATACGGGAATCGTCAGCTGGTTGCCGGTCTGGAATGCCTGCTGCAGCAACTCCTTCATCTCATCCATCATGGCAACGAACATTGGATCGAGATGACCGATCGTGGGCCTTGCCATCGCCTGTGAAACACGCGGATTCACATCCGACGGGCCGGGCCCCATCAGGGTGCGTTGTGGTGGATAAAATGATGTTGTCATACTCTACCTCTCAATTTGGCTGCCTGCAGACTAGAAAAATGTATCGCCCGCATCACCCTCTATCTGTTTGTGGTTTTTCATACAGTTCGGCCAGCAACTCAATCCAGTGGACCACCGGAATCTCGCTTGCTGACTCGATATGTTTCATGCAACCGATATTGGCAGTCGCAATCCGTGTCGGCCGCCCTGCCTCAAGTGATTCTATTTTATTCGCTCTCAGCGCCTCTCCAATCTCCGGTTGCAACAGCGTATAGGTTCCGGCGGCACCGCAGCAGAGATGGCCACCTTTCACCGGCACCAGTTCAAATCCGGACTTCTCCAGTATGGTCTCAACCACGCCGCTCAGCTTCTGGCCATGCTGCAGCGTGCATGAAGCATGGAAGGCGATCTTTTCGCCACCACCGTTTGCTGCAGGCAGATCCTGCCCTGCCACCAGTTCGGAAATGTCGGCAGCAAGTGCTGATATCTGCTTTGCCTTTTCTGCATATGCCGGATCGTTACGCAGCAGGTAGCCATACTCCTTGAGTTGCAGGGCACAGGCGCTGGCCGTCGACACGATCCCCTCCACTCCCGCCTCAATATCTGCCCACCAGTGGTCGATATTGCTTCTCATACGCTCCAGTGCTGCCTCAGATGCATTCAGGTGATGCTCCAGCGCGCCGCAGCATTGGGCAATACCTGTACGTTGCAGAGAAATACCAGCCTGATCCAGCACGATTGCCGCAGCGCGGTCGATACCCGCATCGAGCACCGGCTGCACACAACCCTCGATCATCAATACCGTGCGCTTATGCCTGCGCGGCGGCCAATCCAGCTTCGTCCGGGAAACAGCGGGAAGCAGTGCTTTCAGCCCCTGCGGCAACAGCGGCCTGAACAAGCCTGCCCCCTTGAGAAGCAGGGAGAAGCGTGTGCGGTTAGGAAGTATGGCAGTCATAGCTTTGCGCTGGATCCGCTCCACCATTGGCCGCTCTGTTCCCGCCTCGCACAATTCACGTCCGATATCCAGAAGGTGGGCATATTCCACACCGGAGGGGCAGGTCGATTCACAGCTGCGACAGGTAAGGCAGCGATCAAGATGCTCGCGCGTTTTCTCGCTGGCACTGCCGCTCTCCAGCATCTCCTTGATCAGGTAGATACGCCCGCGCGGCCCGTCAAGTTCATCGCCGAGCAGCTGGTAGGTCGGACATGTCGCGGTGCAGAACCCACAGTGCACGCAGGAGCGAAGGATACGGTCCGCCTCTTTCCCAGCTTCGCTGGCAAGTTTACCGGCTGGAATCTTCGTCTGCATGGCTCAGATACCGCCGTACATGCGACCGGGATTGAGGATCCCTTTGGGGTCGAAAGCCGCCTTCAGCTGTCTATGCAACTTCATCTCTCCATCACTTAACGGAGCAAAAATCTCTGCAGTTCGATCACCGCCACGAAACAGCGTGGCATGACCGCCAGCCTCTGATGCAACAGCAAATATCTGCTCGGAAGGGAGATCCGACTTCAGCCAGCGCTGAGCCCCGCCCCAGCCGATAAACCAGTCTGTATCTTCTGATGCAGCAAGAAGCGGATGTTGAGCATCCGAAGGTACGGAGAGTCGCCAGAGGGGGCGAAGGTCGTCGAAGAAAGAGAGGTTGTGCTCACGAATATCCTTCCATAAATTCAACCCATCCACGTAAATTTCGCCGCCGATCAGAGCGGCTGATTTGCGCACCGCTGATTCCGTACCACAAATTCGGAAATAGACCCGTTCACCATCGGCCGCCATGGCAGTAACCGGCAACGGGGTTCCAGCCCAGCGGTTCATTATCCGGATCGCATCAATGTAGCCAGCCTCAATCATTACGGTCTGTTCGGCCTGTCTGTGCGGCAGCACTTTAAGCGACACATCCAGCAGTACGCCGAGCGTGCCGAGACTGCCGGCCATCGCCCTTGAAACATCGAAACCGGCAACATTCTTCATGACCTCACCGCCGAAGCGCATCTCCTCGCCCCTGCCGTTAATCATGTGGCAGCCGAGCACGAAATCGCGGCAGGCGCCCGCATAGGGACGTCTGGGGCCGGAAAATCCGCAGGCAACGGTGCCGCCAATAGTGGCATCTTCGCCGTAATACGGTGGATCGAAGGGCAACCGCTGGCGATGACCGTCCAGGGCATCTGCAAGCTCAGAAAGCTTCGTCCCGGCGCGTGCCGTGATCACCAACTCGGTCGACTGATAGGAGATGATACCGCTATGCGCTGATACCGAAAGCGGCTCACCCAGAGGTTCACGTCCGTACCACGATTTGGTTCCGTTTCCGATAATATTGAGCGCCCTGCCGCCCCGGAAGGCATCCTCGATCTGCTGCCTGATCTCACTACTGCCCATCAGAAACGCTCCAGTTCAGGGTGCGGAAGCTGGCCGTTGTGAACATGCATGCGACCAAGCTCTGCACAGCGGTGCAGTGTCGGCACCGCCTTGCCCGGATTAAGCAGGCGATCAGGATCAAAGGCATCCTTCACAGCAAAGAACTGATTTAATTCAAGCGCTCCGAACTGGATGCACATCGAATCGAGCTTCTCCACGCCGACACCGTGCTCGCCGGTGATGCTGCCGCCCGACGCCACACAGAGCTCGAGGATCTTAGCGCCGAACGCTTCCGTACGCTCAAGTTCGCCCGGCTTATTGGCATCGTAAAGAATCAGCGGATGCATATTGCCGTCTCCGGCATGAAAAACGTTGGCGACCGGAAGCTTGTACTCATCCGACCAGAGAGCGATCTGCCGCAGTACATTCGCAAGTGCTGCCTTGGGGATGGTCCCGTCCATACAGTAGTAATCGGGTGCCAGACGCCCCACGGCGGGAAATGCTGCCTTGCGTCCGGCCCAGAGCTGCAGGCGTTCGCTTTCATTGTTCGATGTTTTTATTGCAGTTGCACCGGCTCCATTCAACACCTTCTGTACCGCCGCAATGTGATCCGTCACCCCCTCAAGGGTACCATCGATTTCGCAGAGAAGGATCGCCTCGGCATCATCCGGATATCCAGCATGGGCAAATGCCTCGGCCGCCTCAATGGCCAGTTTGTCCATCATCTCCAGCCCTGCCGGCACAATGCCCGCAGCAATAATATCGGCAACGCCCCGTCCCGCCTTCTCAATATCATCGAAAGCAGCCATCACCACCTGCGCGACTTCCGGTTTCGGCAACAGCTTCACCGTCACCTCGACAATCACCCCGAGCAGTCCCTCCGAGCCGTGCATGAGAGCAAGCAGGTCGTAACCGGCTGCATCAAGCGCCGCACCGCCCAGTTCGATCAGTTCGCCCTGCATGGTGAGTATTTTCAGGCCCAGCACATTGTGTACCGTCAGGCCGTATTTAAGGCAATGTACGCCGCCGGAGTTCTCGGCCACGTTGCCGCCGATGGTACAGGCGATCTGGGAGCTGGGATCCGGGGCATAATAGAGCCCGAGATAATCAACCGCCTGCGATATCGCCAGATTGCGAACGCCGGGCTGTACGACAGCGGTTCGGTTATCGGAATTTATGGAGAGGATATTGTTGAACTTTGCCAGCGACAGGAGAACCGCGTTTTCGACCGGCATCGCTCCGCCGGAAAGTCCCGTACCTGCACCTCGTGCAACCACCTCTACCTTCTCGGTATGGCATAACCTGAGAATCGAGGCCACCTGCTCCACGCTTTCAGGCAGCACAACCAGCGCCGGCAGCTGACGGCAAACTGAAAGTCCATCACACTCATAAGGACCGAGCTCTTCTCGACTGGTCAGAATAGAGGCCGAGGGAACAAACTCCGAAAGTTTATTCAGCAGCCGCTCTTTTTTCTCCCCATCCATAACCCAACATGATGAGAGGAAGCACCCTCTGCGTCCACCCCACGTTGTGAACGGTTATTTTGACTGTTCAGAGAGAGGAGCGATGAAAAACTGTGGCTCTCCATTATACCCGGTTTGATCTATAATGGAGACAGAGGGTAGCGCTACACGGGGCCGCCTCATGCATGTGGTTGCAGGATTGCGTAACAGCAACAGAAGGAGAGCGATGAAGCTGGTTGTCTGGTATGAAAAACTGGTCATAGAGAGGCCCAAACTGACACTGACCCTTCTCGGCCTGTTGTTGCTGATCTTTGCAGCTTTCATACCAAGATTTGAGCTCGATGTTTCTGCTGACTCGCTGGTGCTGGAAAACGATGCCGATCTTGAATATTACCGCTCTATCCGTGCCCGCTATGGTTCCGACGACTCCCTGATCCTTACCTATACACCCAATGCCGAACTCTTTTCAAAAGATGAACTTGCGCGGCTTCGCAACATGCGCGACCGGCTGCGTGGCATCGATCATGTTGAATCTGTGGTCACCATTCTCGATGTGCCGCTCCTGGAGAGCCCGCCGATCTCGCTCAGTGAGTTCAGTGAGAGTGCCCCGATGCTTGAGCAGCCAACGACAGACCCTGCACTGGCCAAGAGGGAGTTGCGTCAGAGTCCGCTCTATCGCAACCACCTGATGAGTCCGGACGGAAAAACCTGTGCACTGCAGATCGTGCTGCAGCGAGATGAGACCTATCTGAACCTGCGCAAACAGCGCGACCGGCTGCGTGAGAGAAAACTGACCGGTGCACTGACCGAGAGCGAGAAAGCGCAGCTGCCACGCATCGAGGGTGAGTTTGAGCGCTACAGCCAGAAGGTGACGGAAAAAGAGGCGGAGCTGATCAACGCCGTACGCGCCACCATGGATGAGTATCGCCCCTATGCCCAGATGCATCTGGGCGGTGTACCAATGATCGTCTCCGATATGATGAGTTTTATCCGTCACGACCTCGTGCTTTTCGGCTTTGCCGTACTGGCGATTCTGGCGCTGATGCTGGTGATTGTATTCGGCAAACTGCACTGGGTGCTGCTGCCGCTTCTGACAGCTGCAGCAACCGGTATCGTAACCACCGGTTTTCTCGGCATGGTCGGCTGGCCTGTCACCGTTGTCTCCTCGAACTTTCTGGCACTGGTGCTGATCTTCAGTCTCTCTCTCACCATCCACCTGATTGTGCGCTACCGCGAGCAGCACCTGCTTGAGCCGGAAGCCCTGCAAAGCCGGCTCGTAAGCATTACGGTGCGCAGCAAGGCGATGCCATGCCTGTTCAATGCGCTGACCACGATGGTCGCCTTCGGCTCACTTGTGGTCAGTGATATTCGTCCGGTCATCGACTTCGGCTGGATTATGTTTTTTGCCGTTGGCGCGTCGATGCTGCTCTCCTTTACCCTTTTTCCCGCCACCCTGATGTTTGTTCAGCCCGGCCAACCGCAACAGGGGCGAGACATCATGGGCAGCATCACTGCGTTCTTCGCACGCCTTGTTGAACAGCACAGCGGCAAGCTGCTGCTAATCGCAGCCCTGCTCGCAACCCTTGGAACTTTGGGCATGTCGCGCCTGACGGTTGAGAACCGGTTTATCGACTACTTTCACAGCTCCACAGAGATCTTTCAGGGCATGAAACTGATTGACGAAAAACTTGGCGGCACAACACCTCTCGATGTCATCATCGATGCACCTGAAGAGAATCCATTCGAAGCGGGTTGGGAGGATGAATTCGAAGACGATGAAGAGGGAGGTTTTGCCAATCGTAGCTACTGGTTCAATACACGCATGCAGGATGACATCGCCTCTATACACAACTTTATTGATGCACTTCCCGAGACAGGCAAGGTGCTCTCACTGCACACTGCCATGACCATGCTGGACACCCTTAAAGGGGATGAGGTCGTGGACAACCTCTTCCTCTCTGTGCTCTATAAACGCATGCCACCAGAGGTGATGTCGCAGATGATCACCCCCTACCTTTCCGCCGACGGACAGCAGTTACGCATTGCCGTCCGCGTCTATGAATCCGATGTCGGCCTTAACCGCAAGGAGCTGCTGGAAAAGATCCGCAATCATCTGACAGATCAACGTGCGGAAAATGGAGAGCAGGTACACCTGAGCGGCATGGTCGTACTCTATAACAATCTGCTGCAGAGCCTCTTTCGCTCCCAGATCCAGACCCTCGGCTTTGTTTTTATGGTAATTCTGATCACCTTCGCCCTGCTCTTCCGCTCTTTCAAAGTAGCCACCATCGCCATCATTCCCAACATCATTCCGGTTGTTCTTGTGCTGGGGTTATTGGGCGGGCTCGGCATTCCGCTCGATATCATGACGATCACCATTGCAGCCATCACGGTGGGTATTGCCGTGGACGACACCATTCACTATGTCTACCGCTACCATGAGGAGTGGCAGAAGGATGGCGACTACCATGCTGCCGTGTTTCGGGCTCACAACAGCATCGGCCGGGCGATGTATTACACCTCGATTACCATCACCATCGGTTTCATCGCCATGGTGCTCTCCGACTTCGTGCCGACCATCTACTTCGGCCTCTTCACCGCCTTTGCCATGATGACTGCCCTGCTCACCAACATTACCGTGTTGCCGATCCTGCTAAGAAACTTCAAACCCTACGGCAATCAACCCGCTGTCAGCGCAACAGACCCACAACACTGATCACAACAAGTGCGCCGCCAATCACCTGCTTGAAGCTGGCCGTACCCTCTGCAATCAGCTGTTCATGCAGTTTCAGACCGATGAGATGACCGATGGCGGCACATGGAAGCAGCCAGAGATGGTGGACCCACCAGAAGTCGATACCGGCCCAGTAGAGCACCGAGAGCTTGATCACAACGAGGATAAACCAGAGGACAAAGAGCGTATTGCGCAACTCCCCAACCGCAACATGGCGTGCGAATACAGCCACGATCAATGGTGCGCCGATCAGTGACACGCCTGCGGCGTAAGCACCGGCAATAAGCAGAAGATAGTCAATCCAGGGACTGCGACTGCTCAGTTCAAAGCGGAACAGATAGCAGAAGGCGTAAAAGAGTGTGGTCAGATAGACAAATGCCACAATCCACTCGGAGGGGAGCGTTAACAATCCGAACACCCCGATCAGTTTTGGGATAATCATGATGCCGAACGCCTTCTTCAGATAGGGCCAGTTCACATGTTCGATGCGAGAGCTGACGGTAATGGATGAGAAGAATAGCAGGTGGATACCGATCAGCGGCAGCCAGATCAGGGCATCATCCACCACCAGCAACAGCAGTGGAAGCCCGAGTGCAGCACCGCCAAAGCCGAGCCCCGAGCGCACAAATCCGGTCCAGACAAAGATCAGGGCCGTGGCAATGTATTGCCAGGTTTGCAGATCATGCATAATTAAAAGTCTTTATATTACAGAATGATAAGAGCTTCTGTTATTGAACAGGTACAAGTCGTTTTGAACGATATGTAGCCATAAGCAATTGAGTGAAAAACAACGCAGCAGGATTCAAAAGCAGAGGCTCCTTCGACTTAGCTGATTTGTTTCGGTACAGGGAGTGAAAGACCGGTAGAGTTACGCATCAGGAGCTCTTTGATCGCGCCGGAATTGCCCATTAGCCGCATACCAGCGCCTCGAAGCTCTTTGAGCCCGGGAATCGTAGCGGTGAATACCTGATGCAGCCCCTCCATTGAGCCCATCACCGAGAGCACATCCGGAAGCCTCTGCTTCATATAGCGCTCAAGCACATCCATTTTACCCCAATCCTCATCGAAACGTCTGGCATCGGAGATCTCCTGAGCCAGCACCATCGCATCGCGCAGGCCGAGATTCACACCGAGCCCTGCCAATGGATGGATGCAGTGGGCTGCATCGCCCACCAGCGCCACCCGCTCTCGGACAAAATGCTTGGCAAGCCGTGCTATCAGCGGAAATGCAGCGCGCTCTCCCGTTTCAGTGATACGCCCCAGTACAGGGCCGAAGGTGAGATTCAGGGCGTCAAGGAACGCAGCCTCATCCATCGCCATCAGTCGATCGGCTTCACTGTTCTCTGCACTCCATACAATCGAGCAGAGGCCATCGGTCATCGGCAGCATGGCCAGCGGACCTGTCGGCAGAAAACGCTGAAAGGCAACACCATTGTGGCCTCGCTCGGGGCGCACCGTGGCAACAATCCCCTTCTGACTGTAATCGCGCTGCCAGACCCCTATTCCGGCCTGTTCCCGAATCCATGATCGGCCGCCATCGGCGCCAACAACCAGCGGCGTGGTCAGCATTCGCCCATCTGCCAGATGCACCTCGACATGCTCGCCAAGCCAGTTGATCTCGCTGATTTCCGCCGGCGAGCAGAATTCAATGTTCTCACTCTCCAGCAGCGCCTTGTGCATGGCCCGTTGCGTACATGAATTCTCGATCAGGTAACCCAGCGCTTCTTCACCGATCTCATGACTATCAAAGCGGATGCCCCCCTGCTCCTGATTGTCCCATATACGCATGGCGCGCATTGGGCCGGCATCTTTCTCAAGGTATTTCCAGACACCGATACCCTGCAGAATCTTCACATTGCCCATCACGATGGCGGATACCCGGCAGTCACGGTCAAGTGATTTGAACACGGGCGGTTCGCCCCGCTCGATAATCACGATATGCAGCCCGCTATGGCGAAGTGCACAGGCTAGCCCGAGCCCCACCATGCCCCCGCCAACAATAATCAGGTCTGCGTGATCGGCATGCGTCCGCATTATGATACCCCCTGTTTAATCTGTCCGACGCCTGATGCCTGCCTGAGCAGCAAGCCCTGCAGCGTCGGTGCAAAGGCCATTTTCTCCAGTGCCAGTCCACGCAGAAACTTTGCTCCCGGAATTTCGCTGCCGAAGGTATGCGACATCGATTCGGTAAAGGTCGCCACCGCCGCAACATCGGCACGGCGCTTCTCGGCATAACCCTGCAAAATAATCGGCTGGCCGGGATCCTTATGCGCCAGCTCCCCTTCAAGCATCGTTACCATGTCCGCCACATCGCGGAAACCGAGATTCATCCCCTGTCCGGCAACCGGATGGATGGTGTGAGCGGCATTGCCGACCAGAGCGATACGCTGAGCTGTAAACTGTTTGGCAATGGAGAGTTCGAGCGGATAGGTAGCCCGTTTTGAAACCCCTGTGATGGCGCCGATCTCGTCCATGGTTCGCTCGCCCGCAGCCTTCTGCAGCGCGGTGATGAATAAGTCATCGTTCATGGCAAGCAGTTGAGTCGCCTCGGCGGGGGTGGCTGCCCAAACAATGGAGAAGCGACCATCTGCCAGCGGCAGAAAAGCCAGTGGACCGGAGCCCCGAAAACATTCATGTGCGGTATCGCGATGTCCCTTTTCACAGCTTACCGATGCCACCAGGCCGAAGCGATTGTAGTCCCAGCCAAACAGTCCTATGCCTGCCATGCGGCGGATCTGGCTGTGCGTGCCATCGGCTGCAACCATCAGCGAGGCAGTGATACGCTGTTTCTCATCGCCTGATGCAACCTCGATCTCGACACGATCACTGAACGTCTCGAATTTGCGCAGGGATGCGGGTGAAAAAAGTGTCACCGAAGATCTCCGGAGCTTTTCGTAGAGAGGCCTCAGCAACACCCCCATCTCGACCACATATCCGAGCTCATTCATCCCGGGAAATTCATTGCGGCCATCGCTGGCATCAAGATCGACCCGACCGCGATTGCCAGGCTCGGTAACAATGATATGGCGAATATTCCCAACGCCCTGCGCCTCCACCCCCTGCCAAAGCCCAAGACGTTCGAGATGCAGCCTGGAGCCGTAATTCAAGGCAATCACCCGCTCGGGATCGGTCGATGCAAACGAGGGGTCGGCGTGCTCAATCACAGCCACGCGATAAGCAAGGCGCTCCAGTTCAAGCGCAAGCGTTGCACCAACCGCGCCACCACCGACAATCACAATATCAAAATGTTGTGCTTCGCCCATGCACTCCCCCACAACGCATCCGTAACCGCATTATCCTTGCGGGATTAAAGCGGATTGCAAGCCGCGCATGCCGGAGGTGACTGATCAGCCGCCAATCAGCTTGACAGCCTTACAGAGGATGACAATGCTTCGCGCCGTCTCCGAAAGTTCAATTGCAATGCCAGAGTGGTGGAATTGGTAGACACGATGGACTCAAAATCCATTGCTAGCGATAGCGTGCCGGTTCGAGTCCGGCCTCTGGTACCAGCAAGCCAATATATTAAATATCATTATTGGCGCGATAGTGGACAACGATTTAACGTTTCCTGTCTTACCACTACGAACACACCTCTTACAAGCACGCTTCATAAGCAGCATCGATAAGACCAACATAGCTTTTTTTGCTTTCAAAACGGCTGGAACTTGCGGGCACAGGAGAACACTCTTATGCTCTGCTATGCACCTTAAGCCGAATGCACCAGGAGTGAAGAAATCATGGAAGTCTCAGAGCTGCTTGCCTTTACCGTAAAGAACAAAGCCTCGGATCTGCACCTCTCATCTGGCGAACCGCCGATGATCCGCATCAACGGCGACATGACTCGCATCAAGATGCCTCCGGTCGACAAACGCGATATCCAGTCGATGGTCTACGACATCATGAGCGACACCCAGCGCAAGGTGTTCGAGGAGCATATGGAGCTGGATTTCTCATTTGCACTCGGTGAGATCGCCCGTTTCCGTGTCAACGTATTCCAGCAGCGGCGCGGCATGGGTGCGGTATTCCGCGTCATTCCAAGCGAAGTACTGACCCTTGAAAACCTCAAGTGCCCTGATATTTTCAAGGATATCGCCATGACCCCGCGCGGTATCTGTCTGGTGACAGGCCCGACCGGTTCGGGCAAATCCACAACGCTTGCCGCCATGATCGATCACCGCAATGAGCGTGAACGCGGACATATACTGACCATTGAAGACCCGATTGAGTTTGTACATAAATCGAAAAACTGCCTGATCTCCCAGCGTGAACTGGGACCACATACCCACTCGTTTGAAAACGCCCTGCGCAGTGCGCTTCGTGAAGACCCGGATGTCATTCTGGTCGGCGAATTGCGCGATCTGGAAACCATTCGGCTGGCCCTGACCGCTGCCGAAACCGGGCACATGGTATTTGGCACACTGCACACCTCTTCAGCGCCCAAAACCATCGACCGTGTGATCGATGTATTTCCTGCTGCTGAAAAGGAGATGGTGCGATCCATGCTCTCCGAATCGATTCGGGCCGTCATCTCACAGACACTGCTTAAAACAGCCGATGGCAACAGCCGTATTGCAGCCCATGAAATCATGATCGGCACACCCGCCATCCGAAACCTGATTCGCGAAAACAAGATCGCCCAGATGGTGTCGGTGATGCAGACATCACTTCGCGATGGCATGCAAACACTGGACTCAAACCTGCAGTCGCTGGTCAATGCAAGGAAAATAACCCAACAGGCTGCTATGGAAAAAGCGGCTAACAAGAAACTGTTCGGTGGCGGTGCCATCTGATTTTTCCGCATATTATTTGCCTCTTTCTAAAGGAGCCTGTTTATGAGTGCTGCTGAAACATCCCTGTCGATCAAGCAGCTGCTGCAGGTGATGGAGAAACGCGAGGCATCCGACCTCTATATCACGACCGGCATGCCCCCCTCCTACCGCATTAATGGCGTTGTTCAGCCGTTGAAACAACCACCACTGAGCGCACTGCAGTGCGAAAAGCTGGCCACCTCAATCATGAACGAACGCCAGCGCGCCTCCTTTGCCGCCGAATATGAGATGAATATGGCGCTCGCCTACCCCGACATCGGACGATTCCGCGTCAATATCTTCCGCCAGCGCGGCCATATCGGCATGGTTATTCGCAAAGTGAAAACGGAAGTTCCGACCATTGATCAACTGGGACTGCCCGAGATTTTCAAGGATATTGCCATGTCTCCGCGTGGGCTGGTACTGATGGTCGGCACCACCGGTTCAGGAAAATCCACCTCACTGGCGGCCATGGTTGACTGGCGCAATTCGAATCAGGCGGGCCATATTATTTCCATCGAAGACCCGATTGAATTTGTGCATGAACACAAGAAGAGCGTCATCACCCAGCGCGAGGTCGGCACCGACACACTGGAGTATCACAAAGCGCTGAAGAACGCCCTCAGACAGGCACCCGATGTAATCCTGATCGGAGAGATTCGTGACCGTGAAACCATGGAGCATGCGCTCGAATTCTCTGAAACCGGCCACCTCTGCATGGCAACCCTGCATGCCAACAACGCAAATCAGGCGCTGGAGCGCATAATCAACTTCTTCCCTGAGGAGATGCATCCGCAGGTGTGTCTGAATCTGGCCCTGAATCTCAAATCCATTCTATCCCAGAGGCTGGTAAAAACGCCTGCCGACAGACGTGTTGCCGCCATTGAGATCCTGATCAATACGCCGCGCGTTTCCGATCTGATCGGAAAATGGGATATTGCCGAGATTAAAGAGACAATGGCGAGCGGCGGCAACTACGGTATGCAGACCTTCGACCAGCACCTGCTCAGTCTCTGGGCGAATGGCGTCATTAGCGAGGATGAGGCACTGCGCCAGGCCGACTCGGTTAACAACCTGCGGCTGCAGATCAAGATGGTGAAACTTGAGGATCAGGGCGGCAGTGCAAATGACCTTGAGCAGTTGTCGAATGATGGCAGCTCGGAAGGGCTGAGAATCTGATGGACGGATATACCCTGATCGACGAACTTCTACTGATTGCCAACAAGAACGGTGCTTCGGATCTGATTGTCCGGACCGGGGACCGTGTACGCATGCGAATCGCCGGAGAAATCGTCACCATCCCGGTTGAAAAAGTCGCAGAGGTCGGCCGGGAGCAGGTTGTCGAGATGATCAAACACCTGGTCCGCGAGCTTCCCAAGCGACCGGATATCGAGCAGATGAAACATCTCGATTTCCATTACAGCCTGAAAAGCACCTCCCATTTCCGTATCCACGTGATGCGCACCAACAACAACTTCGGCATTGTCGCCCGCCTGATCCCGCAGCAGATTCCGGGTTTCGAAGCCTTACGGCTGCCAGAAGTGATCAAGGAGATTACCACCTACCGCAACGGACTGATCCTGATGGCCGGCTCAGCAGGTTCAGGTAAAAGCACGACGCTTGCTGCAATGCTCAACCACATCATCAGACAGAGAGCCGTACACGCGGTGACACTCGAGGATCCGATCGAGTTCCGCTACAGCACCAGCCATCAGGGTTCGGTCAGCCAGCGTGAGATCGGCACCGATGTTGAAAGTTACAAGCAGGGGCTGATCGATGCCATGCGTCAGACGCCGAACATTATTGTGGCTGGAGAAGCACGCGGTCGCGATGAGGTGCAACTGGCACTGGAGGCGAGTGAAACAGGGCATCTTGTCATGTCCACCGTTCACGCAACCACTGCAATCGGCACCATGCGCCGCGTTATGGGCTCGTTCAACAGTGATGAGCAGATCAGCATTCGCGAACGGCTTGCTGAAAACCTGCGCGCCATCATCGTACAGAAACTGCTTCCCATGAAAAACGGCAAAGGGCGTATCGTTGTGCTTGAAGTCTTGGTCAAGAATGCCGTCATCAAGCACTTCATCCTCAATCCCGACCACTGGAGCGAGATCCCCCGGGCCATGGAAGAGGGGCACTCCATGTATGGCAGCCAGACCTTCGACCAGCATCTGCAGCAGCTGGTTGAAGATGATCTTGTTGATTACAACGAGGCGCTTCTCAATGCCGTTTTCCCGGAAGATTTCACCATCCGGCTCGGACGCAATTAGTCCCTGTTCGCCCGATTCAGGCTTTTGATGGCATGTCTGATCAGTGCCGTGTCACTGCGGATACCCTCATCCGGATGCTGTCTGGGAAGATGAAATGGCTCGCCAATCACCACTCTGGCACGACTGCGGCGATAAAAAGCGCGCCAGAGATGGATATGATCAAAGGGCCAGACTCCCGATACCCTGAACGGAATAATCGGTGCGCCGGTTTCGCGCGCGATCAGCGCGGCACCCGGAAGAATCCTGTGCATAGGAATCGGAGGATTGGCCGCCCCCTCCGGAAATATGCAGATTGCCCCTCCCCTGTTCACCACCTCGACCGCTTCCCGCAAGGCATAGCGGTTGGCGCCACCGGGAGACACAGGGATCGCTCCGACCATATCGAAGCCCCAGCGTAACCAGGAAATCTTCAGATAATACTCTCGTGCCATCAGGAATGAGAGAGGCCGGTTAACCGATGCCTGAATCAGCAGGGGGTCAAGTCCGCAGATATGGTTCCCCACCAGAATCGCAGGCCCCTCCGGCAGTTCACACTCGATGCTGCCAAGCCGATGCCAGCCGCGGCAGAAAAGCCGGTTCAACCAGCGCAGAAACGCATTCGGCCCACGCCTCTCATAAGACTTTTCACGCACTCGGTATTCCTCTTCTCACAAACAGGCACTCTCTTTGCATAAATGCAGCATGCTATCTATAGTAGTAACAGTCAGGTACAGATATGGGCTGAATCACCATATCGGCTGAATCTACACGATCCGTTCGGTTGGGATAGAGGGTGAACCATGGCAGAAGACAGGGTGTCACGTGTGCTGATTATCGGCTATGGAGAGATGGGCCATGCCATGCAATACCTGCTGAGTGAAAGACACCAGCTCTCCATCTACGATTCGCGACCTGTCGAGGGGCTCGAGCCTGTCAATCTGGAACAGGAAGCCGCATCAGCCGACTTTATCCTCTTCTGTATCCCTGCACAGCCGCTGCAGGAGATGCTTCTGAAGGTCGGACCTCACCTGCAGAACCATGCGATATGCCTGAGTATCTCAAAGGGACTGGATGATCTTGGACGTTCACCTGCCCAGATCTATGAACAGACATTTCACTCCGACCACCGCTATTGCCTGCTCTACGGGCCGATGATCTCCGAGGAGATTCGTGCCGGCCGCTACGGCTTTGCCCAGCTGGGATGTTCTGATCATGCCATTTTTGAGGAGGTAAAATCCCTCTTCAGCGGTTCAGCCCTGGGAATAGACAAGAGCAGTGACATAGCCGGCATCTCCTGGTCGGTAATCCTGAAGAATGTCTATGCCATCGCCTTTGGTGCCGCCGATGAACTGAAGCTGGGAGACAACGTTCGGGGTTTTCTGGCAGTTACCGCCATGGATGAGCTCAGTGCGATCATGCTGCAGATGGGAGGCAACGCGGCCACGCCGCTAAGACTGGCAGGCTTGGGAGACCTGATCACCACAGCCACCAGCAAGGGCTCCCATCACCATGAACTTGGCATCAAGCTGGCGCGGGGTGAAACTGAGGGCATCACCGGAGAAGGTATCCATACGCTGCAGATGGTGGAGAAATTCAGACTCTTCGATTTCCGGACATTTCCCCTTTTCTCGCTTGTCCACGACATGGTCGGGGAACCGGCAATGACCAGGCCGCTGTTCCATAAATTTATGGATTCGATCTGAACCTGCTTAACAGTGCCATCCGGCGCCCTGTGATCAGACGTTGATACCTTCCGCTTCAAAGCGCGGCTTGATCAACTCAAAGGCAAATTCAGCATGCCGCTTCACGGCCTCCTGAAAGCGGTACCACTCTGTTGACTTCATGTTGGAGGGGGATCTCCAGAAATATGACCCCGCCTTACGATGCACCGCAGCATCAAACCAGCCGTCGGGATCAAACTGACCCAGATAGTAGAGTTCGATCCTGTATTTCCTGTAGCGCTGGTAGCGGTTCATCTCCATCGAACTGGCCTTCGAGGAGGGGCCAAGCATTGCTGCAAGTTCATCCTCCATCCGTTCGGGGGAATATCCCGAACGGATATTTCGCCCCTCGTTAAAGCTGAGATATTTCCTGTAAAGAGCCATGCCTGCATCGATAAAGCGTTTACGGTTGTCGATCAACGGATCAAGCAGTCGCTCGTCCTGCCATATCAGACATGGTATGTCCGGTTTGTGTTCAACATCGGCGTGTCCGATATTGGGCAGGATGCTACCGGCATGGTTAAAGCTATCCTCAATGCCAATAAAATTCTGGTGTGCCCAGGTATCGATGTAGGCGTGTGATGCGATACCGATAGCGTGCAGCAACTGATCCTCGCTCTCCACCATATTGCCACCAAGGGCATGATCGATAATCCTGTTTGCTATCTCGTTGTCTGGCGTGGTATTCAACTGATGGATCCGATTGTCGATACGACGTGCCGAATCTGCATTCGGATCTCCAGGAATAAAATGGAACAACGGATAAATGCGAATTCGTTCGGACCTTGGCTTGGTGATATCCATCGTCTGGCTGATCTGGTTGCGGTAAGGCTTAGCGCTACGCTTCTGATAAACCGTGCACTCCGTACAGTTATAATCGACATACTCCGATGCGGTAGCGATTGTGGTGGCTTCGCTATCGGAAAATCCGGAACACCTGGCCAGAAAACCAGTGATGTAGTAATGAAACTCCGTATCCATGCAAAGCCTCCCTACCCTGACTATGTAATAGACCACAATCCGGAAGGCGTCCACCAGAAAAAGATGGAGCGCAGGCTTTCACTGATTCCCTGAGTGTTATTTTACTCTTCGTCAGGCCTCAAGATTACGCAGGAGAGCGGTGGCAGGGTCAGGGTAACTGAATGCGGCTGATCCATGAATCCGTAATCATCCGTATCCACGCCGCCCGCATTACCGATATTGGCGCCCCCATAGAGTTCCGAGTCGGTATTCATCACTTCCCTGTAGTGGCCCGGTTTTGGAACACCCAGCCGGTAACCATAGCGCGGCACCGGAGTTAGATTCAGGGAGACCACAACGATACCGCCATTCTTGTCGCGACGGATATAACTTAGAATGGCATGCTCTGCATCGTTACAGTCGATCCACTGGAAACCACCACTTTCGAAATCGACTTCATGAAGAGCCGGCACATTCTTGTAGAGATGATTCATATCACGCTGCATCAGCTGCAGTCCCCGGTGCGGCATGAAGTTGGACTGATCCCATGAGAGTGAGGTGTCAAAGTTCCACTCCGGCCATTGGCCGAACTCCAGCCCCATAAACTGCAGCTTCTTGCCCGGATGGGTGTACATGTAGCCATAGAGCAGGCGCAGGTTGGCAAAGCGCTGCCAGTCGTCACCCGGCATCTTGCCCGGCATGGAGCCCTTGCCATGCACCACCTCATCGTGTGAGAAGGGCAGGATAAAGTTCTCGGTAAATGCGTAAACCATCGAGAAGGTGAGTTGATGGTGATGGTAGGTGCGATAGATCGGATCATTCTCGAAATAGGAGAGGGTGTCGTTCATCCAGCCCATGTTCCATTTCATCGTAAAGCCGAGTCCGCCAAGATAGGTAGGCCGGCTCACCATCGGCCACGAGGTGGACTCCTCGGCCATGGTTACCGCCCCTGGAAAACGCTCATGTACGAGATGATTGAACTGCTTGAGGAACTCAACCGCTTCAAGGTTCTCGCGGCCGCCGTATTTATTAGGTACCCACTCCCCCTCCTCTCTCGAGTAGTCGAGGTAGAGCATTGAGGCGACGGCATCCACGCGCAAGCCGTCGATATGGAACTCGTCCAGCCAGAACAGCGCGGAGGCGATCAGGAAATTGCGCACCTCGTTGCGGCCGAAGTTGAAGATATAGGTTCCCCAGTCCTTATGTTCGCCAAGCCGCGGATCGGAATGCTCATAAAGCGGCGTACCATCAAAACGGGCCAGGCCAAACGCATCTTTCGGGAAGTGCGCCGGAACCCAGTCGAGAAACACACCGATGCTGTTCTGATGGCAGTAGTCGATAAAATAACGGAAATCATCTGGTGTGCCGAAACGGCTGGTCGGTGCAAAATAACCGACGGTCTGGTAACCCCAGGAACCATCAAACGGATGTTCCGTGATCGGTAGAAGTTCGATATGGGTATATCCCATCCACTGGCAGTACTCGACAAGCTGATGCGCCATATCGCGGTAGTTGATGTAATCCCCACCGTCTCTGCGCCATGACCCCGGATGCACCTCATAGATGCTCATCGGCTTGTCAAAAGCCTGAGTTTCCGCCCTCTTCTTCACCCAGGCATCATCTTTCCATTGATAAGCATTGGGGTAGTGCACTACGCTCGCGGTGGCAGGACGCAACTCCATCTGTTGTGCGTATGGGTCTGCCTTCTCGAAGACATCGCCGTTTTTAGCGCGGAGCTCGAACTTGTACACCTCGCCTTCACGCAGGCCCGGAATAAACAGCTCCCAGACTCCGGAAGAGCCGCGCACTCGCATCTGGTGCTCGCGTCCGTCCCAGTGGTTGAAATTACCAACCACACTGACGCGATCCGCAGATGGAGCCCATACCGAAAAACCGACGCCCCATACCCCTTCATGCTCGCGCACATGCGCTCCCATGATTTTGTATTTCTCGAAGTGGTTGCCTTCACCGATCAGGTGCAGATCCATCTCGCCGAGGATCGGGGAGAAACGGTAAACATCCTCCTCCTCCCAGGTATGGCCTTCAATGTTTTCAATCTTCAGACGATAAACTGAATCGAAATCCCCTTCCTGCCAGTGATACTCGAAGATATCCGTCCCTTCGATGCGCTGCATGGCAACTGCACCATCCCCCTCAGGCAGAATCCACATCTTCTCCGCCCGCGGCTTATTGGCGCGAATCACCACCCCGCCTTCGGAGTGGTAGTGGCGTCCCAGCCAGCCGAACGGATCGTGACTACGCGCTTCAACAATGGCCCACGCTTCAGGTGACAGGATCGGTTTATTCATTATATACCTCTTCTCCGTTTTTTGCCGTTCGTGTTAACAATCGGTTCAGGTGATTACAGTGGGTTTATCGCGTCCGGTCAGCTGTTTCAGACCGGATATTTCGTTGGCAGCAGCAATCATATCCGCCAGCGCATCCTGGGCATCAAGCCCCTGCTTATCGGCATCAGCTTCATAAGACTCGAGATAGATGCGAATAGTTGCACCGCTCGTGCCGGTTCCCGAGAGACGGAAGATAAGCCTTGAACCATCGTCAAAAAGTACGCGCACACCCTGATTGGTGCTGACGCTTCCATCAACCGGATCGGTATAAGCGAAATCATCACATTTGCCTACCTTCCGTCCAGCCAACATCTGACCAGGCAGTGTTGCAAACTGGTCACGCACATTCTGCAAAACCTGCTCGGCGGCGGCTGAGTCCACACCCTCATAATCGTGGCGGGAATAGTAGTTGCGGCCGAACTTCTGCCAGTGTTCGACGACGATCGCCTCTACCGACTCCTGGCGCACTGCAAGAATGTTCAGCCAGAAGAGCACGGCCCAGAGACCGTCCTTCTCGCGCACATGGTCCGAGCCGGTGCCAAATGACTCCTCACCGCAAAGCGTTACTCGACCTGCATCCATGAGGTTGCCGAAAAACTTCCATCCGGTCGGGGTTTCAAAACACTCCAGCCCCAGCGCTTCAGCAACGCGGTCTGCAGCAGCCGATGTCGGCATTGACCTGGCCACACCGTTAATGCCGTTTTTATAGCCCGGAATCAGATGTGCATTGGCCGCCATGATCGCAAGTGAATCACTGGGCGTTACAAAAAAGTGGTTGCCGAGAATCATGTTGCGGTCGCCATCACCATCGGATGCGGCACCGAAATCTGGAGCATCATCTCCATAGAGAATCTCTACCAGCTCATGGGCATAGGTAAGGTTCGGATCAGGATGACCGCCGCCAAAATCTTCTTTCGGTTCACCATTCATGACCGTGCCGGCAGGCGCTCCGAGGATATCCTCAATAATCACCTTGGCATAAGGGCCCGTAACCGCATGCATAGCATCGAAAGCCATGGAAAAATCATCCGCCAGAAGACTCCTGATGGCATTAAAATCGAACAGCTTCTGCATCAACTCAGCATAATCAGCGACCGGATCGATCACCTCCACCTGCATTCCTGCAAGTTCAAAGTTGCCTGCCAGAGAAAGATCAAGATCATCGCACTCAACCGTCTGATACCACTCGATCTTCCGGGTCTGCTCGAAAATCGCTTCAGTCACACCCTCCGGGGCCGGACCACCGTTGCCGATATTGTATTTGATGCCAAAATCCTCGTCGGGGCCTGCAGGGTTATGACTGGCGGAAAGAATCAGTCCGCCATACGCCCTGTATTTGCGAATCACGTTCGATGCGGCAGGCGTGGAGAGAATGCCGTTCTGGCCTACCAGCACACGAGAAAAACCGTTGGCAGCAGCCATCCTCAGAATGGTCTGGATCGCCTGCAGGTTGTAGAAGCGTCCATCGCCACCCACCACCAGCGTCTGGCCCTGAAAATCGCCGATGCTGTCGAAAACCGCCTGAACAAAGTTCTCCAGATAATGTGGTTGTTGAAAGACTTTAACCTTTTTACGCAACCCGGAAGTGCCCGGCCTTTGCCCCTCAAAAGGTTCGGTCGCAATCGTATGGATTTTCATCTACTCCCCCTCTTCCATATTTTGCTAAGCATAGCTGAGATGCGGACAAATAACATCACTCAAAACATGCACGATCGGAAAAATCCTGATATACTCTAGCCCATCATTCAGATGGAGGGGTACCCATGAGTCCGACTCAGGTGGAACGTAATATCAGTAAACTCACAGCCAACACGGTTGCCATGGTTCTGGCAGGCGGTAAAGGGTCAAGATTGAAAGGTTTGACGGAGTGGCGCGCAAAACCTGGTGTGCCTTTTGGCGGCAAATTCCGCATTATCGACTTCCCGATGTCCAACTGCATCAACTCCGGCATCCGCAGGATCTCCGTTCTCACCCAGTACAAGTCTCACTCCCTTCAGCGCCACCTCCAGCGCGGCTGGTCGTTTCTCTCCGGCCAGTTCGGCGAATTCATGGAGGTACTCTCGGCGCAGCAGCGTACCGGTGAAGGCTGGTATGAAGGCACAGCCGATGCGATTTACCAGAACCTCGACATTATCCGTCAGTACGACCCTGAATATGTTCTGATCCTTGCCGGTGACCACATCTACAAGATGGATTACGGCAAGATGATTGCAGCCCATGCGGCTACCGGTGCTGACATCACTGTAGGTTGCATCCCGGTTGACATCGAAGAGGCAAAGGCCTTTGGCGTTATGGCTGTTGATGAAAACCTGCGCGTAACCGAGTTTGCTGAGAAACCCGAGAATCCCAAGCCGATGGCGGATAATCCCGACAAGGCGCTGGCCTCAATGGGTATCTACGTATTTACAGCCAGCTTCCTGCGTGACCGTCTGCTCGAAGATGCCAGCCTTGAATCATCCAGCCATGATTTCGGCAAGGATATTCTTCCAACAGCCATTCAGAATGCCAATGTATTCGGCTTCCGCTTCATGCATGCCAACACCGGTGCCCCTCAGTACTGGCGCGACGTGGGTACGCTCGACGCCTACTGGGAGGCCAACATGGATCTGGTTTCGGTACAGCCGCAACTGGACATGTATGACACCAACTGGCCGATCTGGACCAAACAGGAGCAGCTACCTCCGGCGAAGTTCTTCTTCGATGAAGACACCCGCCGCGGTCACGCTGTTGACTCTCTTGTCTCAGGCGGATGCCTGATTACTGGTGCCACGGTGCGCAGAACCGTTCTCTTCTCCAATGTCCGCGTCCACTCCTATTCCGAAGTAGAGGATTCAGTGGTGCTGCCTGATGTGGAGATTCGTCGCAACTGCCGCATCAGACGCGCTATTATCGATAAAGGTACCGTGATCCCTGAAGGCACGGAGATCGGTTACAATCTGGAGAAAGATCGTGAACTCTTCGAGGTCACTGAAAATGGCATTGTTCTTGTTACTCCAGACATGCTGGGACAGGGCATCCATCAGCTGTAGCATCCCCGCCAATTTCGAGTTGGAAATGCAGGGGGGGGCTGGTTCATGCCAGCCCCCCCCTGCAGCCTGCACATGGAGGTGCGGGCACGGATCGTCAATCACACCTGAAAAACGATCTATAAACTGCGGTTCAGAATTTAATGGAACTGCCAGCCATCCAGGAGGCATCTTATGAGCAAACCACTATCGGTCATTTTTTACTGGCATATGCACCAGCCATTTTATCGCGAAGCTGATACCGGCAATTACCACCTGCCGTGGGTCTATCTGCATGCCATGAAAGATTATACCGATATGGCCGAGATTATCTCTCAACTGCCAAGGGCCAAGGCTGTCATTAACTATGTGCCTTCGCTAACTGCCCAGATTGAGGATTATGCTGAACACCTCCGTGACTTCCTCAATGGCGACACCAAGAACATCAATGATCCGCTGCTGGCTGCACTGGCACATAAAACGGGGGAATATGACAGTGATCAGCGCACCTTCCTGCTCGAAGCCTGCTTCCGCCTGAATCACGAACGCAACCTGCACCGCTATCCGGCCTTCTCAAGGCTGTGGAATCTGGCCGAACATGCCAAAAACAGCGATGCGCTCGACTACCTTGGAAACAGCTTCTTCACGGATCTGGTCACCTGGTATCATCTGGCATGGCTGGGTGAAACGGTTCGGGGGCGTAATTTTGTATCACGCCGCCTGATCGAGAAGGAGCGCTACTTCTCCTATCAGGACCGCCGCGACCTTCTCACGCTTATCACCTCGCTGCTCAGCGACATCCCGGCCACCCACCGTCGCCTCGTGGAGTCAGGTAAAATTGAACTGACCACAACCCCGTACGCACATCCAATCATTCCACTGATGCTCGATTTCAACACAGCGAGAGAAACCGTTTCTGATGCACTGATTCCGGACGAGCCCTATCCGGGCGGGCGCGATCGGGCACTGAATCACATCGCCCTTGCCCGCAAAAGTCATGAAGAGATTTTCGGACACTCGCCTGCGGGTGTCTGGCCCGCTGAAGGTGCAGTGTCTGAAGATACACTTAAACTGCTCGGCCAATCGGGGTTCCAGTGGTGTGCAACCGGCGAATCGGTGCTGCACCACTCGCTGAAATACAACCTGCGTGAACAGCAGGGCAATCGCGACCTCTACCACCCCTGGGTGGTAGGTGAAGAGGGTGAGAAAATCACATGCTTTTTCCGTGATGATCGCCTCTCCGACCTGCTCGGATTCGAATATTCCCGCTGGGACATGAAGGATGCGATCAACAACTTCATGCATGAGCTGGCAAATATCCGTCATCGCACCAAAGGTATGGAGGCGCCTGTCGTCTCCATCATCATGGATGGAGAGAATGCATGGGAGCACTACCATGAGAATGCGCTCCCCTTCCTCACCCACCTCTACCAGTCGATAGCAGAGCACGATGAATATGAGCTGACCACCTTCAGCGACTATCTTGCATCCTATCCGGCATCCGAAAAGCTGGAGCACCTGGTATCAGGCTCCTGGGTTTACGGTAACCTCTCCACCTGGATCGGCGATCATGCTAAAACACGCGGCTGGGAGCTTTTGATTGAGGCCAAAAAGGCCTATGACAGCCACATCAACCAGCTGACCGATGAGCAGCGTGAAGCGGCAGATGAACAGCTACGAATCTGTGAGGGGTCTGACTGGTGCTGGTGGTTCGGCGATTACAATCCAGGCACAGTCGTCCGTGATTTCGACCAGCTTTACAGGCGCCATCTGAAAAAGCTCTACCACCTGCTCGGCGCCAACATCCCTCCTTCACTGGATGAAAGCATCTCACGTGGTGGTGGTGATGCCGAAGGTGGCGGAACCATGCGCAGAGGCGGAGCCGACTCGTGAATTACCACGATTTGCCTCTGAGACAGCCACGGTGTCACCCACACATCCGTATGTGGATTATCAATTAAGGATCCGACTTCATGAAATCATGGATAGATCGCCGCCGGTCGGCTGTTCTGCTACACATCTCTTCGCTTCCAGGCCCCTTCCACAAGGGAGTCCTGGGCAGTGAGGCACGAACATTTATTGACCGGATAAAAACTGCCGGTTTCTCAATCTGGCAGTTTCTTCCGCTTGGTCCGACGCACGGGCACGGCTCCCCTTATGAGTCCCTCTCCTCGTTTGCAGGTAACCCTGAATTTATAGATCTGCGCGAGTGTGTCAGCTGCGGATGGCTGGATACTGAACAGCTTAACGGCTGTGACACAGCCGAGCAGCATGCCGAAAAGCGGAAAATCGCTGCGGGTAATTTCTGGCTGCAGACAGCCACCGACACTGAACTGGCTGACAGCGTGCAGAGCTACCGACAGGCCCACGCCTACTGGCTTGAGGACTACGCACTGTTCTCTGCGCTGAAAACGGTATATCAGGACCGGGCATGGTGGCAGTGGCCGGCAGGACTGCGTGACCGCAATCCTGAATCGATTGACCAGGAAAAACTCGAACATGGCGATCTGATCAAACAGGCCATTTTTGAGCAGTACCTGTTCGATCGCCAGTGGCATGACCTCAAGGCATATGCCGAATCAATGGAACTCCAGCTTTTCGGAGACCTGCCGATCTATGTCGCGCATGATTCAGCCGATGTCTGGGCAAACCGTGATTTTTTCACCATCAACGAAAAAGGACTGTGTACCGAAGTTGCCGGGGTACCTCCCGACTACTTCTCCACAACCGGGCAGCGCTGGGGAAATCCACTCTATCGCTGGAATCACATGCAGGAGGAGGGATTCAGCTGGTGGACTGAACGCGTGCGCCAGCAGCTTGAGCGCATGCATATGATGCGTATCGACCACTTCAGGGGGCTGGAGGCATTCTGGGCCATTCCCGGCGAAAGTGAGGATGGCATTATCGGTGAATGGCGACCGGCCCCGGGTGATGCGCTGATGCAAACACTGCAGGAAAAGCTCGGCAAGCTGCCTCTGATTGCTGAGGATCTCGGAATCATCACCGATGAGGTGACCGAACTGCGTAAAAAATATGGGCTGCCGGGGATGAAAATCCTGCAGTTCGCATTCGGTGGCGATGATGACAACCCCTATCTGCCGAAAAACCATGAAAAGAACAGTGTCGTTTATACCGGCACCCACGACAACGACACGACATTGGGCTGGTTTCAATCAACCGATGAGGGCACACGGGAACGGGCCCTGAAAGAGCTTCACAATGCCAGGGCCGAGGATATGCCGTGGGCCATGATCGAATGTGCACTGGCTTCTGTTGCCAGGCTGGCGGTAATTCCTATGCAGGATATTCTCGAGCTCGGATCCGAGGCCAAATTCAATACGCCCGGCACGCTTGATAACAACTGGTCATGGCGTATGCAGGATATTCCGGGAGCCGGTTGCTGCTGCTGGAAGCTGGCCCGTCAGCTTAACAGGCTCTATAAACGCATCTAAGGCCGTCCGTCACATACCGCAACTGACCTGATCGAAGCAGCACTTTCCTTGAGACACTACGCTCAGACTTTGTGTGATCTGGCTCAATGCCAGCGTGCCGCCCCCTCCCTACTGTGGCTGCATGTCTATTCAAGCGCGCAGCTTCCATTTACCCCGCCTGCTACTCATCAGCCTCTCACTGGCTCTGATCTCATGCAGTCACGGTAACAGTAATTTCTGGAGCAGTGAGCAGGAGAGCAAACCTGAGGTTCAACCGGCCAGCGTGGAAGAAAAGCAGGCTTCATCCAACCCTTTCCTCAAAGGCCTGAGTGAAAAAGAGATTGGCAGCATCAAACATGAGGCCTGGCGCGAATATGGCCGTTTCTGGCGTGGTGTTGCAAACCGCTCCCGCTATGTTCGTCAGCCGCTGCTGGAGACTCTCGATCAGGCTGGGGCACCTCGTGAACTGCAGATGGTTCCGGTGGTGGAGTCAAGCTACAACCCCTATGTCATCTCCTCGGTCGGGGCGACAGGCCTCTGGCAATTGATGCCTGAAACCGCCGGCGACCTGAAGGTAAGCAGTGATAGTAATTTTGACGGCCGCCGCGATATCCGTGCCAGCACCCGTGCAGCGGCCAGGTACCTGACACAGCAGCATCGCCGATTCGGCAACTGGCCTATGGCCCTTGCTGCATACCATCTCGGCCCGAGTGCCGTGCAGCAGCGGCTGAATCGCAGGCCATGGAAACCCGGAGATGGCCTGCACAGGATGCCTCTGCCTCCGATCACCAAAACCTATATCCGTCATATTATCGGTCTGATTGCGCTGCATGAGCAGGGTACTATCCACTTTCCGGCCCCCTATCCGACCCGCACAGTCAAACTGCAGACACCTGTCGATCTTGATCACCTGCAGGATCTGGCCGGGCTACCGGAGAATCAGATATTCCATTTCAACCCGAAGTTGAAATTGAAGCAGTACTACGATGGCAAACCGCAAACCCTGTCACTGCGTATTTCGAAAACCCGTGTGGCCAGAGTGAAACAGCACATCCCTTCAAAGCCCTCCGGGCACATGATGATCGAAACCGGGGGTGAATCACTGACAGCAATCTCTAAACGGCTGAAGGTCTCAATACAGTCGCTGCGTTCTGACAATCCCGGCGTCGCCATGCAGCCTGCTGCAGGTACCCGATTACGCATTCCGGTCAAGGTATTGAAACGGATCCGTGCCGAACGCAATCCGCTGGCCAGAGGAGAGCGCGACAGCAAGGTTGATGTGGCACTTAATCAATTTCATTAATCAGAACCGGAACAGATCATCCCGATATGGTCGTCTCTTACTGACCAAGCACCTGCCTGATCAGGCGACTTAACTCTTCGACCACAAATGGCTTTTTAATCACCAGTTCACCATTCAGATGGGCATCGCCATTACTGTCGTAACCGGTCGCAAAAATGGCTTTCGTATCCGGCTTGATCTGGCGCATAGATTGCACAGCCTCGTGGCCACCCATCACCGGCATGACCAGATCTGAGATTACCAGGTCTATCGATTCAGCATTCTCCCTGAACAGTTCGAGCGCCTGCTCTCCATTCTCTGCGGTCAGCACGCGGTAGCCGAGCGCCTTAAGCACCTCACAGCTCGTCTCCAGGACATTCGCATCATCATCCGCAATAAGGATGGTCTCCCCCTCCCCTACGATTGAAGCAGATGCCTGTGGCAGGTCGCTCTCCCGAGCCCCCTCTATAAGCGGCAGATAGATGTGGAAGGTGGAGCCTTCGCCTTCAACGCTATCTACTTCCACATAGCCGCGGTGGGTTTTAATCGCTCCGAACACCATGGCCAGGCCAAGACCAGTACCCTTACCGATCTCTTTGGTGGTATAGAAAGGTTCAAACAGATGTTCGATATGACTCTCAGGAATACCGCAACCATTATCCCTTACACTCAGGTGGGCATATCTGCCGCGCTTGAAGTATGAATAACGGTGGATAAACGGATCGTCTGTTTCAAACATCTCAAGAGCGACGGTAATGGTCGGATTTTCCCTCCCGGCTACTGCATCGCGGGCATTATTCACCAGATTCATCAGCACCTGATGAAGCTGCGTGTCATCACCATTTATGGTGAGCGAATCACTGCACACCTGCTCATTTAACTCAATATTCTCGGGAAGCGATGAGCGGAGAAACTTGAGAACATCTTCGATATATGGTGTCAGTGGCAAAGGCTTCAAAACAACCATATCCCTGCGGGCATAGGCAAGCAGCTGTTTAATCAGATCTGATGCACGGTATGAAAGCTTCTCCACCGTATCCAGACTCTTCACAGCCTCCGGCAATCCTTTCACATGCTTTCTGGCCAGATAGAGGTTGCCGGTAATACCGGCGAGAATGTTGTTGAAATCGTGAGCAACTCCACCGACCAGCGTCCCCAGTGCCTCCATCTTCTGGGCCTGATAAAACTGGTTTTCCAGCCTCTTCTTCTCGGTGATATCCTGCGTGGTTCCGCTAAGGTGTATTGGCTGACCCTCTGCATTCCTGATCAGCTCACACTGTCCAAGAACAAAGCGCAGATCGCCATCCGGCCATACAATGCGGTATTCGAGCGGTTCGCTCTGTTTGCCAGCAAGGGCGGCATCGATCCACTCGTGGCGCCGCTCTCGATCCTCGTCATGGATCAGCTTGTAGAGGCTCTCCTCATCCGGAACAAATGTATCTCTTTCAACACCAAAGATATGATACTGCTCATCCGACCAGATAAGTTCTCTATCCATGCTCATGATCCAGCTACCGATATGGGCTGTCGCCTGCGCCTGTCTGAGGTGCTGTTCGCTCTTAACGAGCTTCTCTTCTGCTCGTTTCTTATCGGAGATATCGTGAATAATTGAGTAAAGCAGGGGTCTCGATTCCCATCTGATTGGCCCGGAATGAACCTCGACATCCCTCACCTCTCCGCTGGCAAGGCGATGTTTAAAGATAAAGTGGCTGCGTTTCTCAGTTTTCGCCAGCTCCATCTCGGCTTGCACCTCTTGCTTTGAAAGGATGTTAATATCGGAAATATTCATCCCTTTCAGTTGCTCGAGGTTGTAGCCGTAAAACTGTTCCGCAGCCAAATTGGCCTCGATAATCTGCCCACCCTCGGGATCGATAAGAAGCTGTGCACACTTATTACCTTCGAAAAGGTTTTTGAATCTGGCCTCACTTTCTTGTGCATTCTCCTCTGCCTTCTTTCTCCGGTCTATATCCTCAACAATCGAAATAAAGTAATCTGGGGTTCCATCTTTTTTAAAGACAAGAGCTACGGTAAGATTGACCCAAAGAATCGACCGGTCTTTACATATATATATCGCTTCTCCATCGAATAGTTACTGATTTCCTTGTTCAGCATCTTCTCTACGTAATCTAGATCAAGGTTAAGATCGTCAGGATATGTAATGTCCTGAAATGTCATTTTAAGAAGCTCATCGTGAGAATAACCCAACATTTCGCAAAGCCGCTGATTGATCTTCAACCATCTGCCATCAGTTGCAACATGGGCTATCCCAACTGCGGCATGATCGAATGTGTCGCGGAAGCGTTTTTCACTCTCCTGTAGGGCACGCTCAGTCTTTATCCTGTTTGTAATATCCAGTGAAATACCGAGCAAATGGGTTGGCGTGCCATCGGCCGCATAGAGACCTACTTTGAAGGTGTTGAGTATTTTCTCCTCACCACTGGCCGCAGTAACAAGCTCCTCGTCAATCACAAGCACCCTGTGACTGGCAAGCACCTCACGATCCTTGGCGACAAAGAAATCGGCCTGCTCCTTGTCAAAGAAGTCGTAGTCGCTCTTACCGATCAGATCATTGCGATCATATCCAAGCAGCTCCTCACCAGCCTTGTTGAACAGTTCAAACCTGAGATCGCTGGCCCGCTTGAGAAATATCATTGCAGGGATATTTTCGATAATACCATTGAGCAGGCTGCGCGAGCTGTTCAGCTCCTGTTCCGATTGCTTACGCTGTGTTACATCCTGTCCGGTGGCCAGCAGGCCAATAACTCGGTCATCCTGATCCTTGAGTGTTCTATCATACCACTCGATCAGTATCTCACGACCATCCTTAGTGACGATCGGATTCACATTGCCTCGAGTCTGCTGATCGGCAATTGCCGATGAAAATTTAGCCCTTACTTCACTCCAGTCGCGCTTGAGAAGGAAGGTGTCGAACCAGTCCTTACCCTCCACCTCGGATTGCTTGAAGCCGGAGAGCATCTCCATATAGGGATTGATATAGCGGATCGTGGCATCCGGATTCAGCACCAGCACAATTGTCTGGGCGGTTTCAACAAGGCTGTCGGAAAAATACTTCTCCTGCAGAACTCTCTCTTCCGCACGGCTTTGCCTGCGCCCGCCGATAAGCAAGGCAGCAAGACCGAAGACCCACAGTGCCAAGTGACCGGAGATCAATCCGCTGGTATCATCCTCAAACATCAGGATTGCCTCTTCGACAGGAATCGAAACGCTGATGCCACCTCTTACATCGCCAACTTTATAGCCCTGAGCTTCGTGGCATTTCAGGCAGGGCTTCTCGACCAGCATCCGCTCCATGTAACGATAATACTCTTTGCCATCGTCCATAGGCTGTTTCGAGAAGGAGGAGACTTCACCCGCTTCGAAACGCTTGAGCGCGGCTATTTCCCACGCATCGGGAGCATTCAGTGGATTGATCGGATTAAGGCTGGTGATATGGCCGCGCCGGCCCTTCTGTTTTCTCAGGATTTCATGCACCTGGCGCGTCATATAGGCCGGGTTCATCAGCGTCAGTTGCTTGCCATCGGTCGTGGTTACATCCCGATCCGGAATGTGGCTCAGGTAAGGGTTGGGTTGAGCATTGTCGGACACCGGCACATAGACCCCGCCATGCCCGGCATTCCAGCGCCGGTAAACGATATCCTGATTGAAAAGCGCCTTCAGATGAACCCTGGCCTCTTCGTTGGCTTTCTCTTCGACATCATCCAGGTTCCAGACCAGGGAGACCATCACCAAGAGCGTCCAGATAAACATCAGGATCGCCACCCAGCGGTTGGGCCGGAATCGAGTCACCTCTGTCGAATCACTCATGCTTTCTCTCTATTCGCCTCCCTCACATCTTCCTGACTATAGGGGCCGTTACCTAGCTAGTATAGACCATATTAAGCATCACCATACCTACTTTAATCCTCGCCATAAAAAAGCGTGGGATTGATCTGCCAGAGTAGCGTCCAGCCATGCTCCCTCTTCTCCATACAGACCACACCCCCATTCCTGAACTGAACCGCCTCTCGGTCCGGATCGCCGCAGATCAGTAAGCCGGCAAGGCGCCGAAGGTACGGCAGATGACCGACCAGCATCACATCCATATTCATGGAGGCCAAATGTGCTGCCCAGACAGAGGGGTCATCGTTGGGCGCAAGATCGAGCGTCTTCTCGACCGCAATGCCGCCCCACGCCTCGGAAAACATCCCGGCAGTCTGCTGCGCCCGCAGTTTTCCGCTGTGCAGAATCTTTGCTGGTCTCGGCTTCTCGAACAGGCTCAAAAAACCCGCCGCACGGGTTACATCTTCCCGTCCCTGATCGGAGAGCGGACGATTGGAGTCCTCGCTTTCAGCTTTCGCCAAACCGTGCTGAACCAGATAGAGCCGCATATTTCCCTCCCGAGGATGACCTTGGCACCAGATTACGCCATAGTAGCGCTCCTGATCAAGGGGCAGCCGGGAAACCCGCTCGGTATAACCTGAGAATATGGTTGCGGAGAGAGCATGGTTAAGATCAAAACAGCAGCAGATATCGATGCGATGAGGCCCGCCTGTCATCACGCGGCGGATACGCTGGTGATGATCGAACCCTACATTCAGCCCGGCATTACCACCGATGAGATCAATGAGCTGGTACATGACTACACGGTCAAGGCCGGCGCCATCCCCGCCCCGCTGAACTATCACGGCTTTCCCAAGTCGGTCTGCACCTCCGTCAACCACGTGGTCTGCCACGGTATCCCCAGCAACAAAACGCTCAAAGATGGCGACATCATCAATGTCGATGTCACCAGTATCATTGACGGCTGGTACGGGGACAACAGCAAAACATTCTTTGTCGGCACACCGAAGATCAAGGCGCAGAAAGTGGTCGAAGTGGCGCGTCAGGCGCTGGAGATCGGAATTGAAGTCGTGAAACCCGGCGCAACACTCGGCGATATCGGCCATGCCATCCAGAGCTATGTTGAGGGTGAGAAGTGTTCGGTTGTTAGAGAATATTGCGGGCATGGCATCGGCCGGAGCTTCCATGAAGAGCCGCAGGTACTGCACTACGGCAGGCCCGGTGATGGACTGAAACTACAAAAGGGCATGGTATTCACCATCGAGCCGATGGTGAATATCGGACGTGCAGCAGTGAAGCTGCTGGGTGACAACTGGACCGTAGTTACCCGCGACAAATCACTTTCCGCCCAGTTCGAACATACACTGGCCGTCACCGAAAATGGCTGCGAAGTACTGACAATTCCATCCAAGTAATACCGTGGCGATTGAACGCATCTGCTTCGAAGCTGAGAAATATGTTCAGCGCTGATCTGCCGATATGATGTATCTGAACTCAGTGGCAAAGGTGTGCTTGATGCCGCCAGTCAGGAAGAGATGAAATTGAGGCGATGATCTCGAAGGAGAGCTGCCAGCAGAGGCAGAATGCCTCTACCCGGTGCCCTTCACAGGATATTACTTCCATATAAGCGGTGAAACGCTACCATGCGCGCCACTTTTGAATCGAGGTAACATTATGTCCCGCAAGCTGCGCAATATCGCCATCATCGCCCACGTTGACCATGGCAAAACCACCCTGGTTGATGAACTGCTCAAGCAGTCCGGCACCATGGACAGCCTGCGCGCAACGATGGAAACCTGCATCATGGACTCCAACGACCTCGAGAAAGAGCGCGGCATTACTATTACCGCCAAGAATACCGCCATCCGCTACGGCGACACCCATATCAACATTATCGACACCCCTGGCCATGCCGATTTCGGCGGCGAAGTGGAACGTGTCCTGAACATGGTCGATGGCGTCGTACTGCTGGTAGATGCACGCGAAGGCCCGATGCCACAGACCAAGTTTGTAACCTCCAAAGCACTGGCTCTGGGCCTGAAGCCGATTGTGGTTGTGAACAAAATCGACCGTGAAGGTTCTGATCCGGATGCCGTAGTTGATCTCACCTTCGACCTCTTCGCCTCCCTTGGTGCAACCGATGAGCAGCTTGAATTCCCGGTTGTCTATGCATCCGCCAAGAACGGTTACGGCATGCTCGATCTCTCCGAAAAGTCGGACAACCTGATCTGCCTGTTCGAGACCATTCTCAAGCACGTTCAGCCACCTGAAGGTGATCCGGAAGCCCCCCTGCAGATGCTGGCTACCACACTGGACTGGGACGAGTATATTGGCCGTATCGTAATCGGCCGCGTAGCCAATGGTCGCGTCAGAACAGGCGAAGAGATCACTGTTGTGCACGCCGACTCATCAAAAGAGAAATTCAAGGTCACCAAACTGCTTGGTTTCCTTGGCCTGAACCGCATTGAGATTCAGGAGGCTGAAGCAGGTGACATTATTGCCATTGCCGGCATCGAACATATCAATATCGGTGAAACCATTGCCTCCAAGGATAATCCTGTAGCACTGCCGGTTATCCATGTGGATGAGCCGACACTCTCCATGGAACTGCATGTGAACAATTCGCCGCTGGCAGGCAAAGAGGGCAAGTTGATTACTACCCGCCAGATTCGCGACCGTCTGATGAAAGAGATCCGCACCAATGTGGCCATGCGTGTTGAAGAGACCAGTTCTGCTGATATTTATAAGATTTCAGGACGCGGCGAATTGCATATCGGCATCCTTCTGGAGACCATGCGCCGTGAAGGTTTCGAGATGGCGGTATCCCGTCCAACCGTAATTGTACGTGTAATCGATGGCGTTAAACAGGAGCCATATGAGCATGTGACTGTTGATGTTGAATCCGAATATCAGGGTTCAGTGATCGAAAAGCTGGGCAAACGCGGCGCGGAAATGACCTCCATGGCGACCAATGCGGATGGCACTACCCGAATCGAGTTTATGTCCCCTACCCGCAGCCTGATCGGATACACCTCGGAGTTTCTCACCGACACCCGCGGTACCGGCATCATGCATCATGTATTCCACTCCTATGGCCCTTATGTCGGCGCCCTGCCCGGCCGTACCAACGGCGTACTGATCTCCATGGAGAATGGTGAGTCCGTAGCCTACGCGCTCTGGAAACTGCAGGAGCGCGGTAAAATGTTTATCGGTGCCGGCCAGAAGCTGTACGAAGGCATGATCATCGGTATCAATAGCCGTGATTCCGATATGACCGTTAACCCGATCAAGGAGAAGAAACTCACCAACGTCCGCGCCTCGGGTAAAGATGAGTCGATTGACCTGGTTCCACCTCTGAACCTGAGCCTGGAGCGTGCTATCGAGTTCATCGCCGATGATGAACTGGTAGAGATCACACCCAAATCGATCCGACTGCGTAAGCGCTACCTGAAAGAGCACGAACGTAAACGTTCATCCCGTCCGGAATAAGCAAAACAGAGAAGGCGCCTCATTGAGGCGCCTTCTCTGTTTGTATCGTTAGTGCCAGCTTTGTTTACTCGCTGTTTTCACCCCTGCGAATACCCATCAGTTCCGCCTGGATAAAGCCGTCAATATCACCATCGAGAAAACCCTGTGTATTGCTGGTCTCCATGCCGGTACGCAGATCCTTGATGCGTGACTGGTCGAGAACATAGGAGCGGATCTGGTGACCCCAGCCGATATCAGTCTTGGTGTCCTCCAGCGCCTGCTTCTCTGAGTTGCGCAATTCAACCTCGCGCTCGTAAAGTCGTGCCTGCAGCATCTTCCACGCCGCCGCGCGGTTCTTGTGCTGGGATCGGTCATTCTGACACTGCACGACGATACCGGTTGGAATATGGGTCAGTCGAACGGCAGAGTCGGTCTTGTTGATATGCTGTCCGCCTGCACCACTGGCGCGATAGGTATCAGTCCTCACATCGGACGGATCGATATCGATATCGATTTCGCGCTCAATATCGGGGTAAGCAAAAACAGATGAGAAGGATGTGTGGCGGCGGTTGCCGGAATCGAACGGCGACTTCCGCACCAGCCGGTGTACGCCGATCTCAGCTTTAAGAAACCCGTAGGCATAATCACCCTTGATCGAAACCGTGGCAGATTTAATGCCCGCCTCTTCACCTGCAGTACACTCCATCAACTCGGTCTTGAATCCTTTGCGCTCAGCCCAGCGAAGGTACATGCGCAGCAGCATCTCGGCCCAGTCCTGTGCCTCGGTTCCACCTGAGCCGGCATTGATATCAAGAAAGGCAGATTCGGCATCTGTTTCGCCACCCAGCATCTGGGCAAGCTCGAGCGCCTCGATCTGCGGCTGCACGGCGTCCAGCGCCTCTACAGCTTCAATCTGAGAGTCGCGATCGTCCTCTTCCAGACCCATCTCAAACAGCATGGAGGCATCTTCAATCTCAGAGACCGCGTTTTTATATTCGTTGATCACCTTCTCCAGCCGGGCGCGTTCCTGCATCAGGCGCTGTGCCTCTTCTGCATTATCCCACAGGGTCGGATCCTCAATGCGGGCATTCAGCTCGCGCAGGTCCTCCTCTTTGGCTTCGACGTCAAAGTGACCTCCGCATAGTATCCAAGCGGCTGCCGAAATCTTCCGCCCGCGTTCTGAATCCTGCAATCCGGTCTTCAATATTCATCGATTTACTCCAAAAATAAGCAGTTCTGAAAGGGTGTGGAAGTTACATATCTGCCCGCTCAAATCAACCGGCAGGCGATCATTTCAGCTGTTTATCTTGCCATCAGGCTGCATCTGCCATGGAATCGGGGAATGGCCATTAAATCGACAATTTTCAAAGCTGAACTGCAGATCACCGACATGGATCGCAACTATTACAACGACCATGCGCTAACCATTGCCCGTCACCCCTCCGAGAACGATGCGCGCATGATGCTGCGCATTCTCGCCTTTGCCCTGCACGCGAGCGAAAACCTCTCTTTTACCAAAGGCTTGAGTTCGGAGGATGAGCCGGATATCTGGCAGAAGAATTTCAGTGATGAGATCGAACTCTGGATCGATCTCGGCATGCCGGATGAGAAGCGTATCAGGCGCGCCTGCGGCCGTGCTGATCAGGTGATTATCTACAGCTATGGCAACAGCGGTGCAGCGGCATGGTGGGAAAAGATGCAGGGAAAACTGCAGCGCTTTTCAAACCTCTCCATCTTCCATATCGATGATGCCGCCGTAACAGCGCTGGCCGGTTTCAGCCAAAGAACCATGCAGCTGCAATTCATGATTCAGGATGGAACCACCCTGCTCTCTGGCGGCGAACAGTCGCTGGAGATCGCACCTGTCACAACCAAGCAGCGAAGGAGCAGCTGAAATGGCTGTTCGTATTGATAAATGGCTCTGGGCGGCACGTTTTTATAAAACGCGCGGGCTGGCCACCGAGATGGTCAATGGCGGCCATGTTCAGATGAATGGCGATCGACTCAAGCCTTCAAGACAGGTGCAGCCAGGCGATGTTCTGAGCATCGTACGCGGTGATGAAACCTATATCGTCACCGTAACCAGCCTTGCCGAGAAACGGGGTTCGGCCGCTGCTGCACAAACACTCTATGAAGAGAGTGAGGAGAGCCTGAAGGCTCGGGAAGTGCGCAGAGAACTACGCAGGCTGGATGCCGCCAGTGCTCCTGCGCCTAAGAGGCGTCCGGACAAGAAAGCGCGTCGACAGATCATCCGCTTTGTAAGAAGAGAAGATTGAAACAATCACACCCTTTGATCTCAGACAGAAGTTAGGCTGAGGAAATAACATCCTCAACGACGAACTGTACGGCACCATTGCCGCGCCACTCATCCTTCTGCAGTTGCCCGATCACCGAGACGGTCAGCCCAGGCGCAATCGCATCGCCCATACCGCCCGCACCGAATACAATACCGTCGATCCAGTGGCTTCCGTCGGTAAGCTTCAGCCGTGAAACACCACCTTTGAGGTCACGCCGGTCGGCGATATGGAGGTTCTCGACCAGCCATGTGCAGGCGGGATTGCCGCGCCCAAGCGGCTCGAATCTGGAAAGACGATCGGCCAGTGCGATATGCATCGCTGACAGGCCAAGCACGCCATCCACCGCCTGTTGCATGTGATCGGCAGCATTTTCACCCTGCTCCTCGACCACCCTCTCGAAGGTGGCGGCAAATGCCTCCCATGCACCCTCTTTCACCGTGCCGCCGCCGGCCCCTGCATGGCCGCCAAAGCCCTCCAGATGCGCGCCACAGCCGTTTAACAGCTCTCCGACATGGTATCCCGGCCTGCCGCGCAGAGAAACCCTCACAGCGCCGTCAGGCGTAACAAAACCGACCGCAGCAGGTTTGCCGTGTTTCCGTGACAGCCTGCCTGCAGCCAGCCCCACCACGCCGGCATGCCAGCGTTCATCATACACGGCCAGTACACTGGAATCGGCCAGTTTGGCTTCGGCCTGTTTAAACACCTCGGCCTCCACCTGCCGTCGCTGTTTGTTGGTTTCATCCAGTTCGGCAGCAAGCGCTGCAGCCTCATTCGCATCATGGGTTGAGAGAAGTCGCATTGCCGCTTCACCATGCTGCAGGCGCCCTGCCGCATTGATGCGCGGTGCCAGATAGAAACCTATCGTTTCAGCCGTTACACTCTTTTTCACCCTGGCAACATTGAGCAGCGCCTGCATGCCGACCGATGGGGCACTGTTGAGCTTGTTGAGCCCATGATGAACGAGAATGCGGTTCACGCCGACAAGGTTCATAACATCGGCGATTGTTGCCACAGCCACGCGATCTAGCAGCAGGCGCAGATCGAAATCGGGGCGTACTCCCCTCTCTGCCAGCAGTTTCCAGACCGCCATCAGCAGGAAGAATGCAACGCCGGTGCCGCAAAGCTGGCGGTCGGCAAAACCGCAGTCGCTGCGAGCCGGATTAAGCAGTGCAAAGCAACCGGGAAGTGTCGCCTCTGGCAGATGGTGGTCGGTAACGATCAGGTCAAGACCCATGCGAGTTGCTTCACTGCAGGCATCAAAACAGGTGGTGCCGGTATCGACGCTGATACCGAGATGAACGCCTGATTCGGCAGCCTCGCGCACCGGTTCCACGCCGATGCCGTGCCCCTCGTCAGCGCGGTGCGGAATCGAAAACGTGACAGTTGCGCCTGCCGCTTTCAGCGCCTCGACAAGGATCGCCGTGCCATTGACACCGTCGGCGTCGAAATCACCGAAAATATGGATCGATTCACTACACTGCACAGCATCGGCTACGCGTGCGGCAGCTTTTGCCATATCGGTCATTGCAAACGGATTGGGAAGATCAGCAAGCCTTGGCGAAAAGAACGGATCCGCTTCGCTGAGGCCGCGGGCAGCAAGAAGTCCATCCCACGCAGTCACCGGATCATCGGCAACAAGCGATCCGTTGCGCCAGATCAGTCGAAAGCCTTTGGCTGTTCTCCCCTCAGGCAGCATCTATTCCCACCTCTCCAGTCTAGCTGCCAGAGGCGATTCACTTTCAGAAGAGCAGAATTTAAGCCCGGTGCTGCCAATAAAGTTTATGGTAGCGCCGGGCTGTTTGATGGTATTTACAGCGGGCATTTAGGAATACAACTCTTGATCATGGTGTGTTCGCAAGACTCTCCTGCTTTCACCATCAAGACAACCTGTTATCCCAAGAACATTCTCAAACACCACATATCATAGTGATCAGCCGGATCGTAAAATAGCGCCTATGACTTCTAGGCATCAGCCTCCATGCGCTTATCCCAGAACTGTTCGGACAGTACCTTGAGTTCCTGAGCCAAATCATTGAGGGAAACACTCGATGCTTCAGTCTCAGTGGAAGCCTCCATATTACTTTCGGAAGCATTCCTGATCGAAAGGACGCTTCTATTAATCTCTTCAGCTGCAGAGCCCTGTTCATCAACAGCTGCAGCAATCTGGGCATTCAGTTCATTGATCATATTAACCGAAGAGGCGATAGCTGACAGAGAATCGGCCACTTTTTGCGACTGCTCTACCGTATCGAGAGCCTGCTTCTGACCCACTGCCATTTTATCCGCAGCTGATTTGGAGTGCCCCTGAAGCTTGCTGATCATACTCTCAATCTCAACGATTGCTTCCTGCGTATTGGTAGCCAGGGTTTTCACCTCATAGGCAACCACGGCAAAGCCCTTGCCTGCCTCACCGGCACGGGCCGACTCGATGGTTGCATTCAAGGCAAGCAGACTGGTTTGTGTGGCAATCTCGCGAATGAGCGTAAGGATGTTGGAGATTTCATCACTCTCTTTTTCCAGGTCTTTGATTACTCCGGCAGACTCTTCCACCAGGGTCGCCAGAGCATTAATTTTACCTGTGGCCTCATTAACCGTCTGCCTGCCAATATTTGTCTCCTCGTTTGCCTTGTGAGCAGCTTCGGATGCATTCTGGGCGTTGCGCGCCACCTCCTGGATGCTGGATGTCATTTCAGTCATGGCCGTTGCTACAAGATTGGTTTCAGAGAACATCGATTCAAGACCCTGATGACTCTGATCCACCGCATGTCGAAGCTGTCCAGAGTCTCCGGCAATCCTATCTGATGAGTCTGCCATACGCCCGACAATGCCACCGCTTTCTGATTCCAGCATTTTCATTGCCAGCATGAGCTGACCCATATCATCCCGTCGACCGGTATAAACATATTGCATCACCTTATTATCTATCACCTTGCGGGATGCAGATACGAGTTTTGCAAACGGCCATGAAATGGCATAAATCATCACGGCGGACAAAAGCAGGCCAGTGCCAAAAGCCTGCCATGCAGCAGATGGATCAATACCCTCAACCAGATGGAAAAGCAGAGCATAGAGCACAACGGCCATAGCCAGAATCAGTCTTGTCCTGAGCCCCGGTACCGGAATGTTGAAATACCATGGAAGAGAGCCTGAATAGATCTTCTTATAGAAGCGCTCGGCCCGATTAACAAGCTTGCGATCCGGCTTGCGCCGCACTGACTGATACTCAGAGATAACACCATTCGTCTTGATCGGCGAAACATAGGCATCAACCCAGTAATGGCTGCCATCCTTGCAGCGGTTCTTGACGATGCCCATCCATGACTTGCCTGATTTGATCGTGGCCCAGAGATCTCCGAAGGCCAGCTCAGGCATATCGGGGTGCCTTACAACATTATGGCTTTTATTGATCAGTTCACTTTTTTCGAAGCCACTGATATCAAGAAAGTCATCATTCACATAGGTGATAACTCCCTTAGCATTGGTTGTAGAGAGGATGCTTGCCTTGGCATCATAATCTCTCTCCTGCTGGTTAACCGGAAGGTTTTTTTTCATAAGTGCCCTCTTCTATGTATTAGTTTCATCATGCTTATTTCCAACATCATCAAATATGGTATCGGCAACAATTGCTCTTCCATTAGCCGAAACAGCATTCGGATTCAGCTTACTTGCCACATGTAAAGTGTTCCAAGCAGGTTTAATGCCATGGCACATCTAAATCTGGACATCAGGGAATTTGAAAAATACGGGTATTACAAAACCACGAAGAGTGGGCTCCATCTGGCATGGTGATGTTACTCTTTCAGGAGTGGTTCACATTCAATATTCGGGAAAACGGCTATCTCAGAGCCGAGATCACCCTCAACAACAGCTAAAAGAGATCATATCAGCGGCTTTTAAAACAACATGGGTCGGCATGCATCATGATTGCTGAAAGGTTCCCGATAAGCATGGCCTGCCCTTTCAGACAACACCCACAGGCAATGGTTGGGCAAGATTAATTAATAGTTAAAGCCATGCTCGTGCATATGCCAGCAGTTCGGACTCAGGCTTCGACGACTTAGGGGAGCATAAAACCGCCCCTATCCTTGGCAGTAACGATTTCGTTAAAAGCAGTGCATACCCCTCGCCTGCCAAAACCACATGCTTGGGCAGTGGCGAACTCCCCTTCAGCAGCCCCTCCACGCGTTCTGCTTCGCTGATAATGACTGCGGCATTACGGCCATCAACCATGGCTGCGAGGTGCGGATTGCGTGTCGCCACCCCGTAGTTTTTTTCCTCCGGGTTTTGCGGCCATGCAACGGGATTCGAGAACCAGAGGCCGCTTATTTCCACTTCACCTGCCTGCCGCTGCTCCGGCTGCTGCTGGTGCAGAACCATCTGAATCTCGGCGATCAGCCGGTTGAGCCGGCCACCATCCGCCCCCTCGTGATGACGGTTCGGCATCGCTTTTCCGGAGATGGCGGCAAAGGAGAGTGGATTGGCATCAAGTGGTTCCTGGCAGCCAAGCAGCAGTGCCGCACCATGGTGGTGCAGACTCATCCCCTCTTCGCCCAGCAACGGATTGAGTGTATCGCAGAGCCATGTTGCGTCAGCCTCAGACCATGTGAAAAGCCCTTCAGGATAGAGCCGAACCGAATCACGGCCCAGCATGGCGTGATACGGGGTAACACTCCAGCACTGAGAGATATTATCGGACAGATTATCAACCCTGCCGGCGAGCAGCGCTGTTGCATCAACACCCTGCAGCAGTGCATACCATTCGACAGGCGTGCGCTCAGCGCATTGGAACCAGACCTTCTTGCGAGAAGTCAACTGCTGCTGCCACAAAAAAAGATCAGGATGGAGCGTGACTCCATCCTGATTTGAAATAAACGCCTGAGTAATAATCAGCAGCGAAGGCGTCATCGAAGTTTCCGAATCAGGACTCCAGAACCCTGCGCACCGCATCTTCGGTGGCATCGATGGTGACCGGTGATGCAACGCCCTTCATTGCGGTATCGGGATCCTTCAGTCCGTTACCGGTCAGCGTGCAGACAATGCTCTGACCCGGCTGGAAGTAACCGGCCTTGTTGAGCTTGATAATGCCGGCTACCGATGCCGCAGAGGCAGGCTCGCAGAATACACCTTCGAGGCATGCCAGCATGTTATATGCCTCGAGAATCTCCTCGTCGGTCACCATATCAATGACACCACCCGACTCATCGCGCGCAGCCTCAGCCTGCTTCCATGAAGCGGGCTTGCCGATTCGGATGGCGGTTGCGATCGTTTCAGGATTATTCACCGGGTGCCCCAGCACGATGGGGGCAGCTCCAGCAGCCTGGAAACCGAGCATCTTCGGAAGGTTTTTGGAGACACGCTTTTCGTGGTACTCCTTATAACCCATCCAGTAGGCGGTAATATTTCCGGCATTGCCGACCGGCAATGCGTGGAAGTCAGGGGCAAAGCCGAGTTCATCGACAATTTCAAACGATGCGGTTTTCTGGCCCTGAATACGGTATGGATTGACAGAGTTCACCAGCGAGATCGAACCGTCAGCGGAGATCTCGCGCACCAGCTCCAGCGCATCATCAAAGTTGCCGCGAATCTGGATCACCTTGGCGCCGTAACGCATGCCCTGGCTCATCTTGCCGAGCGCAATCTTGCCATCGGGGATAAGCACATAGGCCTCCATACCACAGTTGGCGGCGTAGGCGGCAGCCGATGCGGAGGTGTTGCCTGTGGAGGCGCAGATGATCTTGCGTGAACCGCTGTTGTAGGCCTGGGTCACCGCCATGGTCATGCCGCGGTCCTTGAACGAGCCGGTCGGGTTCAGACCCTCGAACTTGAGGAAAATCTTCAGTTCGGGATTGATCGCATTGCGCAGGTTATGCGACTCATGCAGCGGGGTGTTGCCCTCATAGAGTGTGATGACCGCATCATCCTTCTCTATAGGCAGAAAAGCGCGGTAACGGTTAATGATTCCTTCATATCGAGGCATTTTACCCTTCCTTAAGCGACAGCTGATTCTTTTCTGAGAATCAGCACATCTTCTTCTACGGCATCAAGGCCGGTAATGCGACTGACCGCCGCCTGCAGATTTCCTTCGGTTGTCTCGTGTGTCATCATGACAATCGGGACGGTGTTGCTGGCATGGCGCTCTTTCTGGATCAGCGCCTCCAGGCTGATGCGGTGATCAGCAAGGATCGAGGTGACCGCGGCAATCACGCCCGGCTGATCCTTCACCATCAGGCGAATGTAATATTCACAGACGGCATCTTCGATCGGCATGGTCGGTATTTCGCGGCGAGAACTCTCCACAAATCCCATCGGTGGCGCCAGATGGGCAATGCCATCCGGAAAACCACTTGTGATATCCATGATATCAGCCACAACAGCCGATGCGGTCGGGCGCTCGCCGGCACCGCGGCCGAAATACATGGTGTGCTCAACAAAGTCACCGGAGATCTGTACGGCATTATAGGAGTCGGATACCTGTGCAATCTGCGAATCGACAGGAACAAGTGTGGGATGCACACGCATCTCCACCTGCTGCAGTTCACCGTTGGCATGCGGCTTGGCAATACCGAGCAGCTTGATGCGATAACCCATCTCATGCGCAGATGCGATATCGGCAGCAGTAATCTTGCTTATGCCCTCGGTATAGACCTCGTCGAACTTGATCTTCGAACCAAAGGCCATGGCGGCCAGAATCGATAGTTTATGCGCGGTATCGATGCCCTCGACATCAAAGGTGGGATCGGCCTCGGCATATCCGAGCGCCTGCGCCTCTTTCAGCACATCCGCGTAGTCGGCCCCCTCGTTCTCCATCTTGGTAAGGATAAAGTTGCAGGTGCCGTTGAGAATACCGTAAACCGATTCGATGGCGTTGGCCGCAAGACCTTCACGCAGCGCCTTCATGCAGGGAATGCCGCCACCTACAGCGGCCTCGAAACCGATCTGCAGACCCTTGGCTGCCGCCAGCGGAAAAAGCTCCTCACCATGCTTGGCAATCAGCGCCTTGTTGGCGGTAACCACATGCTTGCCATGCTCAAGTGCAGTCACCACAAAGGTACGGGCCGGCTCATATCCGCCGATCAGTTCGACCACCAGATCAACATCATCGGCAGTTACAATTTCGGATGCATCACTGCTTAAGCGAACACCGGAAAGATCGAGTCCGAAATCACGGTCCAGAACACGATCAGCGGCAGCCACCAGTCGCACCTGCTTGCCGAGGCGACGGCTGATCAGATCCTGCTGTTCTATCAGAATACGGGCAACACCGATACCGATCGTACCCAGTCCCAGCAGCCCTACTCTCAATTCAGTCATCTATTCTCTCCAATCTACTTTTCAGCGAAGCGTACCTGACGGGAGAAAACTCCCCCACCGATGCATGGCGGCTTCAGCAAGCTTCAAGAATTGTGCGAAATTCGTGAAGCGCTCAAGGCCCGGGGCATGATGCTCCGGGACCGTATCTGCAAATCAGCCGCCAGCGCTCAGGAACTGTCGCATGCCTCGCAGTGCCTGCCGTGTCCGGTGCTCGTTCTCAATCAGGGCAATACGAACGTAGTGATCTCCGTAATCGCCAAAACCGATTCCCGGTGAGACAGCAACCCCACCCTCTTTAAGCATGCGCTTGGAAAACTCAAGCGAACCCATCGCCTTAAACTCGTCGGGGATTTCAGCCCAGACAAACATTGACGCCTTCGGCTTCTCAGCCATCCAGCCCATCTGGTGCATACCATTGATCAGCACATCCCTGCGCGACTGATACATGGCACGAATCTCATCCACGCAATCCTGCGGGCCGTTCAGTGCTGCGCAGGCAGCAATCTGCAGTGGCTGGAAGGTACCGTAATCGAGATAGGACTTGATCTTGGCAAGTGCGCCGACAATTTCCCTGTTGCCCACCATGAAACCCATACGCCAGCCCGGCATGTTATATGTCTTGGAGAGCGAATAAAACTCGACCGCCACATCCTTGGCGCCTGGCACCTGCATAATGGATGGGCACTGGTAACCATCGAAGGTGATCTCTGCATAAGCAATGTCTGAGATAACGATAAGATCGTTTTCGCGGGCAAAATCGACCAGCTTCACATAGAAATCGAGGTCGACCACCTCGGCAGTCGGATTGGAGGGAAAGTTGACCACGAGGATCTTCGGCTTCGGCCATGAGTCCTTAACCGCCTTCTGCACCTCTTCAAAATAGTCACGTCCGGGTCCCATAGGAACATGGCGGATATCGGCACCGGCAATGATAAAACCGTAGGGGTGGATCGGGTAGGCGGGATTCGGAGTCAGAATCAGGTCGCCGGGACTGGTAATTGCCACAGCCAGGTGTGCCAACCCCTCTTTCGAACCGATGGTGGCGATCGCCTCCGTCTCGGGATCAAGATCGACATCGAACTTGCGCTTGTACCAGCCACAGATTGCCTTGCGAAGCCCGGGAATGCCCTTGGACATCGAGTAGCGGTGATTGCGTCCGTCCTGCGCTGCTTCACAGAGTTTATCGACGATATGCTGTGGTGTCGGCTGGTCAGGATTACCCATGCCGAGATCGATAATATCCGCACCAGCATGGCGAAGCTCCATTTTCAGCTGGTTTACAACTGCGAACACATAGGGTGGAAGGCGTTTGATCTTTTCAAATTCGCGCATGAATAAGGTTTTTTCTCCGCTGGAAGGTGGCCCGTAAAGGGTTGCTGAGACTACGAAGCAGGCCGATTACGGTCAAGGAAGGGAAAAACCGCCATCCCCATCCATGGATCTGACCCAAACCTGCAGACGGGAACACCCCTTATGAGTCAATCTGCTCCCGGATAGCATTGCTCAGCTTCACAATACTGTACGGCTTGGAAAGAACCACATAGTCGTCCGAAGGCATTTCACCCTTCAATGTTTCATCCCTGTCATATCCGGTGGAAAAGAGCACTTTAGCATCAGGGTTGAGTGCTTTGATGCGTTCGACCGCCTTCACACCACTAAGTCTGGGCATCACCACATCCATGATAATGACTGCAATCTCCTGCTGCTTTGCAATATAGGCATCGACAGCCTCAAGACCGTTTGAGGCCTCTACTACCCGATAGCCTATACTCTCCAGCACCTCCCTGCTGGTCTCCCGTATTTCGGCATTGTCATCGACAACCAGAATCAGTTCATCCTTGCCGGAAACAGCTTCCCTGATTTCATCAGAAACGACCTGGATCGTTTTCTCCTCCAGCAGTGGCAGGTAGATATGAAATGAACTCCCCTTGCCAATCTTGCTCTCCACTTCGAGCATGCCGTGATGGCTCTGGATCGCCCCATATGCCATGGAGAGTCCAAGCCCGGAACCCAGGCCGACCTCCTTGGTGGAAAAGAAGGGCTCAAAGATATGCTCCTTTTCGGCATCGCTGATTCCACACCCATTATCGGCAACGATCAGGTGGGCAAACTGTCTGCTTTCAATATCGGGATGGCGGCCGGCAAACCTTTCATCGGCAATATACTCTTCAATCTTCAGCGTGATCATCGGATCATCAATGCCGGCCACGGCATCCCGGGCATTGTTCAAGAGGTTCATCAGCACCTGCTGTAACTGCGTGGCATCACCGTTGACCACCAGTTCATCGTTGCAATAGTCACTTTGGAAGCTGACATTTTCGGGAATGCTCGCCTTATGCAGTTTTGCCACCTCTTTAACAAATGAGGTCAGCCCGAAAGGCTTCATCTCGATCCGCCCTTTTCTGGCAAAGACAAGCAGCTGCTTGATCATCTCAGCAGCACGGAAGCTGAGAGCTTCAACCGCATCAAGCTTCCTTACAATCTCCGGAGAGCCTGCGAGGCTCCGTTTAATCAGGTAGATATTGCCGGTCATACCTGCAAGCATGTTGTTGAAGTCATGGGCAATGCCGCCGACCAGGGTTCCCAGCGCCTCCATTTTCTGGGCCTGCCGGAATTTCTCCTCCAGCAGTTCATGATCTGTCATATCCTGCTGGATGCCGACATAGTGGGTAATCTCCCCCGACTCATTCAGAATCGGTGAGATTGTCATCATTGCAGGGTACTGGCTGCCATCCTTGCGCCGGTCGATGACTGCATTGTGCCAGATATTGCCGCTCGAGATCGTTGCCCACAGCCGCTTGTAATACTCATCTGTCTGATTGCCGCTCTTGAGGACCCTGGGATTTTTACCCAGCACATCTTCCGCTGCATAGCCCGTGATTCGGGTAAATGAGGGGTTCACGTACTCAATATTTCCATGCCTGTCTGTAATAAGGACAGATTCACCGGCCTGTTCGGTGGCCTGTGAAAGCTTACGCAGCATTGCTTCGCGCCGCTCTTTTTCCATGACAAGAGAAACCAGCCGCGAGGCATTTCTGATCTCATTCATCTGATCACTGTCCGGAGCAGCAGAATGATCAAAATACATCGCGAAGGTACCAAGCACTCTCCTGTCATGCCCGAAAATCGGCTCTGACCAGCAGGCACGCAGATGATGATGCAGTGCTGCATCCTTGTAATCGGCCCACAGCGGATCGCTGGCGATATCTTCAACAATAAACTGCCTGCCCAGATAAGCCGCACTACCACAGGAACCGGCACCTTCCCCGATCTTCATACCATTGATCGCTTTGCAATATGCTTCCGGCAGGCTTGGGGCACTACTATGAAACAGCTGATCGCCCTGCAGCTTCAGAATGGATGCTTTCATCTCAGGGTTGATCTTTTCATACATCAGGCAGATCGCATCCAGGACCTTCTGCTCCGGCTCCGCCAAGGCGATCATCTCGAGGATTTCGGAGGTTCGTCTATTAATAAACTCTGCGCGTACGCGTTTGGTCGCATCATGAACGATCGAATACAGGAGCCTCCTCTTGTTCCATGCGATGGGGCCGGAGTGCACCTCCACATCCCTGACCTCCCCACTTGCGAGGCGATGCTTGAACATGAAGTGGGTGCGCTTCTCCGATCTGGCCAGCGCCATCTCCTGTTTCACCTCTTCCTTTGAAAGGGTATTGATGTCGGAAATATTCATGGCCAGCAGCTGCCCCCTGCCATAGCCGTAAAACTCCTCAGCAGCGCGGTTCACCTCGACAAGGCTGCCATCATCAGGATCTATCACCAGTTCAACGCTGCGGTTGCCTTCGAAGAGTTCGCGAAAGCGCTCCTCGCTCTCAACAAGTGCCGCGGCATTGAACTCGCTCTGCATCCGCAGTTCGATGTTTTGCCTGAAATTGAGATGGATTCTGCCTGCACTCACCAGCACCACAATCAGGAACAGAAACAGCATACCTGCCATGGCATAGGACACTTCTGAAGCACCCATAAAGAAACGGACAATAAGCGGGACAAGAGAGAGTAGTATAAAGCTGAATACCGGTAGTCGCAGCGGTGACAGCGAGGTCACTGAACCGGCGCACATCCCCCCGATAATAAACGCCAGAAACACCTGATGTACGAGGGATGCTTCACTGAACAGCAAGAGCGATGCGCTGCCCCACATCAGGCCGGCAGAAGCGGCACCGATATTGAAGCCGATATTCCACTTGGCTACTTGATCAGGGCCCGGCTGAGCCTTATTGAACTTAAGCGCCATAGCCAAACGGAAAGATGTGACGATCAGGATTACAGCCAGCCAGGATCTCAACAGCAGCGGATCTGCCACACGCCATTCAACAAAAGCCAGCACTGCAGCATTGATAAACGTTGCAAAAGCGGATGCAGGCATGGCTGCGTAGAGCAGCTTAACCTGCTCGTGCTTCAGCAATCTTAGCCTGTCCAACTCACCATCCATGGCTTACCACCCATCTACTGCATGGTTTTCAATCTCCTTTCACATTGAAAGCTTGCAGCCAGAAAGAACGAGATAATACAGCGAAATATCATTAAAATAAAACAATTACCACTCATCGCATTACTTCACGGGCAATCTGGACTGAAGTGGCAGTTGAAACAGCACTGATAAAGTGCAGGTGATTTACGTTATGCTATAATGGCAGAATCTCATGTTGATGACTGGAGGCAACCGAACCATGGAAAATTTCTGGTTAAGGCGTTTCCAATTGATACTCGCCATTCTGCTCGTACTGCTGTTACTGGTCACAAGCGAAATCCTGACAGGGTGAACCTGTTCTGGCCTTGGCTTTGCTGACTCACAACGAATATATACCAAATACCCCGCCTTCAAGGCATGTATCACACAATAAAAAAGGCCCGCCTATTGGCGGGCCTTCGATTTATGCTGCTGACTTTTCAGATCAGTGTTTCTTTACGTCTTTCCAGACTTCCACCTTCAGGCGCCAGAGCACCAGCGTCAGCAGGATCAGGAAGCCCATTACCCAGCAGCCAATGGCACGACGGGTGTTCTGGTGTGGATCACCGACCAAGGTGAGGAACGCAGCAACATCTTCTGCCTGCTGCCTCAGCTCAGCCTCATCGGCTGCATCATGATCAAGCCATGATAGCGGATCCGGCATCGCGATACGGTTACCCGGGAATACCTTATTCCAGTTACCGTCCGGAACCTTCCCTTCAGGGTCGTGCTCATAAGCAGTCAGCAGTGAGTAGACATAGTCTGCACCACCACGACGGCCCGGAACGATCAGTGAAAGATCAGGCGGAGCCTTACCATAGGATACCACAGCATCTTCGATGGAGAGATCGGAGATCATGCCACTCATCAGTGACTTCTCACCACGCAGTTCATCCACCTCTTCACGCGTAAGGCCGATTTCAGGGTAAGCCATCAGACCACGGTAGGTCAGATACTTTGCTGAGTGGCAGCCCATGCAGACATCGGTGAATACGGTCAGGCCGCGGCGAATCTGCTCCTGATCGGTTGTATCAACATTGGCATGCTCAAGGTGAGCGCCACCACCACTGGCCACGGCCTGTGTGGAGAAACCCATCACCGCTGCAGCAATCATTGCCATCAAGAATTTAGTCATTTTCATCTTAAATCCCCTCCGGCAAAGGCTTCGTCTTTTCGAATTTCGGCAGGAACGGCAGAGCTACGAAGAAGAGGAAGTAGTATGCAGTGGCAATCTGGCCGACAACCTTCAGCGTAGCTGTTGGAGCCGAATGACCGCAGTAGCCCAGCACAATCACATCAACGAAGAACATGATGACCATGATCTTGTAGACAGGACGGTATCGGGCCGAACGAACTGCAGAGCGGCAGAGGAACGGCAGCACGAAGAGGATCGCAAGCGATGCTCCCATTGCAGCCACACCAAGCAGCTTACTCTCGAACGAACGCAGAATCGTGTACCAAGGCGTCAGGTACCAGACCGGCGCAATGTGCGCAGGCGTCTGCAGGTTGTTCGCAGGCACGTAGTTATCCACCTCGATGAAGTAGCCACCCATCTGCGGATTGAAGAATACGATGTAGCAGTAGAACAGCAGGAAGAACGCTACGCCGAATGCATCCTTGATGGTGTAGTAAGGATGGAACGGAATCTGCTCTTCAGGCTTGTGCAGATCGATGCCCTCAGGGTTGTTGGAGTGAACCACATGCAGCGCATGGATATGTCCGCCAACAATCGCCGCCAGCAGCAGCGGGAAGAGGTAGTGCAGCGAGAAGAAGCGGTTCAGTGTAGGGTCACCTACAGCAAAGCCACCAACCAGCAACTGGCCGATATACTCACCGAGCACCGGAATCGCACCAAACAGGTTGGTAATCACCGTTGCACCCCAGAAGGACATCTGGCCCCATGGCAGCAGATAACCGAAGAATGCGGCACCCTGCATAATCAGCAGAATCACAACACCGATGATCCAGAGCAACTCACGCGGACTCTTGAATGATCCGTAGTAAAGACCGCGGCCGATATGCATATAGACCACAACAAAGAACATCGAAGCGCCGACCGCGTGCATATAGCGGATCAGCCAGCCGAAGTTCACGTCTCGCATGATACGTTCAACCGAATCGAATGCGACGGTAAAACCGCCGAATGTAGCTTCAGCCGATGGCTTGTAATACATCACCAGAAAAATACCGGTCAGAATCTGCAGTACCAGCACCAGCAGTGCCAGGGAACCGAAGTTCCACATGTAGTTCAGATTCTTTGGTGCCGGATACTCCGTCAACTGAGACTTGATGATCGCCTCAGCACCAGTTCGCTTGTCAATCCAGGCGAACAGCTGTGTTTTCATAATTTTATCTAACACTTTTTCCCTCCCCCTGAATTAACCGATCACCACAGTGGTGTCGGATGTATATGTATATGGCATCACATGCAGGTTATGCGGTGCAGGTGATCCGTTAATAACGCGCGCTGAAATGTCATAGTAGGAACCATGACACGGGCAGTGCCATCCACCCGGCCAGTCGGCAGGAACCGAATCACCCCAGTCCTTGCGCCCTGCGCTCGGCTTAAATAATGGAATGCAACCCAGATGCGTGCAGCTTGCAACTACGATAAGGTACTCCGGCTTGATTGCGCGGTACTTGCGTTTCTCAGCAGTATCCATCCACTCAGCCTGAACCTCGGCAATCGCCTCTGAATTGGCATCTTTTAAACTATCGTCGTGCCCATCCACCTGTGCCAGCAATTCAGCTGTACGGTGAACAACAAATACAGGCTTACCCTGCCACTGAATAGTGACAAGCTGTCCCGCTTCAACAGTCGATACGTCAAACTCTGTCTTTGCAGCCGCCAGTGTATCCGCAGCAGGCAGCATGCTGCCTATAAACGGTACCACGGTTCCGGCTGCAGCTACTGCACCCAGGCCTCCGGCAGCAACATAAAGAAAGTTACGACGCGACTGATCTGCTTGATCTGTCATAGAACCCCCTCCCTATTTTTCAGATAAATCTAAAGGGTGATGACTATCAGCCCCTCAATATCCGGTCAACCCCTGATACTAACAGGATCTCCGGATTCTGGAAGATAAAATGAGAAAATAAAAAGGCAAGCCGCACAAACCACAAGCCGTGCAGGGTTACCCTGAATTCGGATCCCCGATGAGTAAAAGAAAAGCCCGCTACTCGTAGTACGAGTAGCGGGCTTCAATGCTTACGAACCCAACCTTTCAGGAAGGAGAACGTATCAGAAAGTTGTCAGCCCTTTTCGGCCAGATCCCTGATATCCTTGATTGCCTTGGCATAATCCGGTGCATTGTAAACAGCCGAACCGGCCACGATCGCGTCAGCTCCAGCGCCACCAACCTCGGCAGCGGTCTTAACATTCACACCGCCATCAACTTCCAGCCACGCATCAGAACCGGCATCGTCGAGCATCTTACGCGCCTCACGAATCTTTTCAGTGACCGCATGAATATAGGACTGACCACCGTAACCCGGGTTCACACTCATCAGCAGCACCAGATCGGTGCAGTGCAGTACATGCTTGATGGTGGAAACAGGTGTAGCCGGATTCAGGCTCACACCCGCCTTTTTACCGTAGGAACGGATCAGCTGCAGGGTGCGTTCAAGATGGGTACACGCCTCCTGATGCACGGTAATGATATCGGCACCGGCATTGGCAAAGGCCTCAACCTGCGTATCAGGATGGTTGACCATCAGATGCACGTCGATCGGCTTGTCGGTATAGCTGCGGATCGCCTTGCAGATATTGTCACCGATGGTAATCGGCGGCACAAACGAGCCATCCATCACATCGAAATGAATCCAGTCAGCGCCAGCTTTGTCGACAGCAGCGATCTCCTCACCCAGACGAGCGAAATCGGCCGACAGGATGGACGGTGCAATTACAGTATCTTTTTTCATGAAAAGGCCCCCTTCTTTGAGAGGCCGGAAAATAGCGATTTTTGCTCTATTCGTCCAGCTTCGATAACCAGTCGCTCAGTGCATTGATCTGCTTATCAGTGAGCGGACCACCTGCATGCGTGGCAAATCCGGGCATATGTTGTGAGCCTGTACCGTTGGCAATCAGGGAGGCCAAAACATCCTTCTCCCGGATATGTGCGATGGCCGGTGCTACCCCCCCCATAGCCCCTTCGCCATGGCACATGGAACAGACAGCCGCATAGATATCAGGCCCCTTCACCTTGCCGCTGGCCGGTTCAAAATGGCAGGCACCGCACTTGCCATCGAAGATCGAACGCGACGTTTTACCCATATGCGGATTGGGGCGCACTGTAAGTGTAAGCCACGCCTTGCTGGTTCTTCCCTCTGCATCGGTAAGAAGCACCCACTTTCTGACATCGTCCAGCTTGGCAAAGGTATCGATCGACACCCTAATGCGGGTAAAATTGCCCGGCATAATCAGGCGCTCCTCGGGCTCGGCCACGGAGCAGCCGCAAGAGGTCTGCACATCGGCAATCTGCTGCATCGAGTCGCCGGAGTTGCGCACCCGCAGGTAGACAACGGCGTCATCACCTTCCCTAACCGCACCCATATCGACATGATCCGGTTCAAACAGCAGCAGAGAGGCTGCAGCTTCGGGTTCAACCTCGGTGGCAGGCTTCACCGCCTGCGTGCAGGCGGCCACGAATATGGTCAGCAACAACACTGTTACAGCACGAATATTTACCTGCACAACCACCTCTCCAGCGCTTTCGGAATCTCGGATCTCCCCGCCATCATGTTCTGCAATTCGGGCGGTTCGCATTTTAGCAGCATCTCGATGGCATCCAAAACCCGCACATCATCCGTCTCCGCCTCCAGCAACGGAGATAGCCATGCATCAAGCTCAAGCATTCCCTGCCTGTTCAAGCGGTAACGCATACGGCGAAGCTTTAACTCCGTCTCACCCATAGGAAAGCTGATATCAGGATTTTCGCGCCAAGAGCTTGCGCTTGATATGGTCGATTGCCGCTGTCGGATTCAACTCTTTCGGGCATGCCTCCATGCAGTTCATGATCTGGTGGCAACGATAGAGGCGGAATGCATCCTCCACCTGATCCAAGCGATCACCCGTAGCCTCATCACGTGAGTCGATAATCCAGCGATTGGCGTGCAACAGTGCTGCAGGGCCCAGGAAACGATCGCCGTTCCACCACCAGGACGGGCAGGAAGTGGTGCAGCAGGCACAGAGAATACATTCATAGGAGCCATCCAACCGTGCCCGGTCTTCGGGCGACTGCAGTCGCTCATGCTCAGGCACCGGTGTAATGGTCTGCAACCAGGGCTGAATCTGGCGGTACTGGTCGAAGAAGTGATCCATATCGACAACCAGATCACGAATCACATGCATCGACGGCAGCGGCCGCACATGAATCGGCTGCTTCAAACCTTCGATGGGGGTAATACAGGCAAGCCCGTTGACACCATTGATATTTAGCCCATCTGAGCCGCAAATGCCCTCACCACAGGAGCGGCGATAAGTGAGCGTCCCATCCAGTTCCCACTTGATGTAGTTCAACGCATCGAGCAATTTCATACCAGCGTTCAACAAGGGCACCTCAAACGACTGCATATGGGGCTCGCCACCCTTTTCAGGGTCGTAACGGAATACGGACAGCCTGATCATCTCAGCCATCAGTAAACCCTCTTTTTCGGCGGGAAGGATTCGATGGTCATCGGTTTCATCCGTACCGGCTTGTAATCGAGCTCAACCGCATCATCCCTGATACTGGCCAGCGTATGCTTCAGCCACTTCTCATCATCGCGTTCAGGCCAGTCATCACGCGCATGGGCGCCGCGCGATTCGGTGCGTGCCAGCGCTCCGGCGGCAGTAACGCGTGCCAGTGCCATGAGATTCTCCAGCTCCATCGCCTCGATCAGTTCGGTATTAAACAGCCGGCAACCATCCTCGATATGGGCTTCCGACATCTCTTCAGCAAGTGCCTCGATCATCTCAACCCCTTCACGCATCACACCCTCAGTACGGTAGACGCTGAAATGGTCGGACATGATCGACTGCATGCGGACACGCACATCGGCAATCCTGGGGCCGCTCTCACTCCTGCCGATCGAATTAAACCAGCGTTCAACCCGCGCCACGGCAGGCTTCCAGCAATCGGGGTCAAGCGGAGGATGATAACGGCGCTGCTTCAGGAAACCGTTCACCCGCTCACCACAGGCATGGCCAAACACGACAATCTCAAGCAACGAGTTGCCACCCAGGCGATTGGCGCCATGCACCGATGCACATGCGGCCTCACCAATCGCATAGAGTCCCGGCACCGCCACTTCCCCATCCCCGCCGCAACGCACGACTTCGGTATGGAGGTTGGTCGGAATTCCACCCATGGTATAGTGCATCGTAGGCTGCACCGGAATCGGCTGCCTCGTGCAGTCCACACCGGCAAAACGAAGCGCCAGTTCGTGAATATTGGGCAGCCGTTCCATAATCAGGTCTTCGCCCAGATGATCGAGTTTCAGCAGGACATGATCCTTTTTCGGTCCGCAACCGCGGCCGGCGCGAATCTCCAGCGCAATAGCGCGCGACACCACATCGCGACTGGCCAGGTCCCTGGCAGTCGGCGCATAACGCTCCATAAACCGCTCACCTTCAGAGTTGAGCAGGTAACCGCCCTCTCCGCGCACCCCCTCGGTAATCAGCGGACCGACATCGGCAATGCCGGTGGGATGAAACTGGAAGAACTCCATATCTTCCATCGGCAGCCCGGCATCCAGCACAAGTGCACCGCCATCGCCTGTACAGATATGGGCATTGGTGGTCACCTTGAACACTCGCCCTGCGCCACCGGTAGCCAGAATCACGGCCTTGGCCTGGAACAGATGGTAGCCGCCACCTGCAATATCCCAGGCCATCACACCGTGACAGCCGTCATCGTCGGTAATCAGGTCGAGTGCGAAATACTCCTCATAGAAATGGGTGCCGGCACGCAGATTCTGCTGGTAGAGAGTATGCAGGATGGCGTGTCCGGTTCGGTCGGCTGCCGCACAGGTGCGTGAAGCCTGACCTCCCTCGCCAAACTGGCGCGACTGCCCTCCGAACGGACGCTGGTAGATTGAGCCGTTATCAAGACGCGAAAACGGCACCCCCTGATGCTCCAGTTCGCGCACAATGCGTGGAGCTGCACGGCACATAAACTCAATCGCATCCTGATCCCCGAGATAATCGGAACCCTTGACCGTATCATACATATGCCACTGCCAGTGGTCGGATAGGACATTGCCGAGCGAGGCATTGATGCCGCCCTGTGCCGCCACAGTGTGGGAGCGGGTCGGCAGCACTTTGGTCACAATGGCGACGCGGTGTCCGGCATCGGCAAGCTGCAGTGCACAGCGCATGCCGGCGCCACCTGAGCCGATGATCACCACATCGTGAAAGTGGTTGGTTACCTTCTCGTTTGAGAGATAGGTCATCCGAACCTCCTCACGCCCAGGCCCAGATCAGTGCCAGCCACCAGACGCCAAAGCCGGTCATAATCACCAGCATCGCTCCGATCAGCGGCACGCGCCAGAAGATACGGTGTACGTAATCTTCAAGAATCACCTTGAGCCCCATATAGGCGTGCACAATCAACGCCAGGATCAGCAACGTATGCAGAACCCTCGAGTAGATATGATCGATAATATCAAGCAGAGCCTGCTGATCGAGATTGCCACTGTAAACGGCGGTAAGAAGATAAAAAGGAAGCGGCAGCAGCAATAGCAGGACCACAGCAGAGAGCCTCTGCCAGTACCAGTCGGAGAGACCGCTGTGTGCCGCCCCCGGCTCCTTCACCGTCCTCACAGAATCACCGCCAGTATCACAGCGGCAACTGCAGTTATCCCGAGCACCACAAAGGCACTGGAGCGGAGGGCTGAGCGACTCTCAAACCAGCCCGTATCGATAGAGAGAAAACGAACACCGTTTACAAAGTGATAGACCAGTGAGACACCCGCAACCCAGAGAAACAATTGACCCAGGCCTGAATGCAGCCACGCGGAGGTGGCTTCAAACTGCTCACTGCTGCCGGTCATGCCACGCAGAAGCCATAGATAGAGTGGAACAAAGAGAACCAGGACAAGGCCACTGGCACGGTGTGCAAGGCTGGCGATCATGGTCGGATGCCAGCGATAGATACTGATGCGTGGAGAGAGTGGACGTTCAGCCATAATCAGGTTGCTGCCGCATGAAATAATTTTGAGATCACCAAAGCGTGTCGCAACTACTTCTCCTTGCCATCACCCCTTTCAAGATTCTGGCGCATTACAGAAACAAGCTTAGCCAGTTCGCCGGGAAGATACCACCCCTCCAGTGACCCTGCCTTTCCATGCAGCGCCACACACGATGAGATAAGCTCGGCAAGTGTGGCCCCATCCCCTTTCTTGCGTGACAACTGGGCTCCGATCATGCCGGCAAGCACATCGCCTGAACCCGCAATGGCCAGCTGAGGTGAACCAAACGGATTCAGATAAATATCACGTTCGGGAGAGGCAACCAGTGTTTCAGAACCTTTGAGCACAACCCAGCATTTGTAGCGTTGAACCAGTTCAAGCACTGCCCGCTTACGATCATCCTGAACAGTTCCGACATCCTTACCCAGCAGGCGGGCAGCCTCACCAGGATGCGGCGTTATCACTGTCAGTGCAGCCCGAGCGGCCAGCTTCTCCTGCAAAGCAGGGGTAAATGCAATAATATTAAGCCCGTCCGCATCCACAACCAGCGGCTTGTCTGTATCCAGCAATGTGGAAAGCAGTTCGCCGCGCTCCCTGCCCCAGCCGGGTCCGGCCACAATGGCATCTCCTCTCTGCCAGGCTGTGGATGACTCCGGGTGCGTCATCACTTCAAGGTTTGCCGCGGCAATGACCGGCCATACATCTTCTGGACATGCGATACTGGCCAGACCTGCACCGGCAGCATATGCCCCCAGTCCGGCAAGCTGCGGAGCACCGGTAAATCCGGGCGAGCCGCCGAAGATCCAGACATGCCCGAAAAAACCTTTGTGCGAAAGCCGCGGACGCGGCGGCCAGGCAGTATTCAGGTAAGTATCATTAATAAGACAGGTACTGTTCACACAGAAACAGTGATCTTCGCTCTCATCACAATCACAGGTATCACGCCATGCAGCCTGAATGGCCTCATCGCTGATGCCGATATCAGCCACTTCAAGAAGCCTGCCTGTATAATCGCGTCCGTCTAAAAGCCAGTGCCCCCACTTGGAAGCGGCAATGGGCAGCGTAACATCAGCCTTCACCGCAGTACCCAGCACACTTCCACTATCCGCACAGATCCCGGTGGCAATATCGATACTGAATACAGGCCTGTCACAGGCATTGATTCTGGCGACCACTTCAGCCATGAATCCTTCCACTGGCCGGCCAAGGCCGGTGCCGAAAATGGCGTCAATCACGATAGATGAGCGACCGAGCCAGCGCTCCACCTCACCGATAGCCTCATTCGACAGAGACTCTCTGACCTTCACGCCGCTCTTGATGGCTTGCACGGCATGTTCTTTGGCATCGCCAGTGAGTGAGTCAACGGGGACGAGCGAAACAACGGTTACTGGAATCCTGTATTTACGCAGATGGCGGGCTGCAGCAAAGCCATCGCCGCCATTATTGCCGGGGCCGGCAATGACAACGATACGGCTGTAATCGGGTATACACTTGAGTGCTGAAGCGGCAACTGCACGGCCGGCCCTGTCCATCAGATCAAATCCAGACAAGCCTGATGCTATGGTAATCTCATCCGCTTTGCGCATCTGAGCGGCGGTTAAAATCCTGGTAATTCCCATTCATACCCCCTACCCCAAGAGTTCCCGATCAACAGCTCCCTCTTAAGTTTTTACTCGCGTTCTAATAGCCCACGCTCTCTTTTCCAAAGGGCAGCTGTCAATAGCAAAGCACCCGTGATATCAGCCAGCCAGTCAAAGAGACTGGCGTCTCGACCGGCGATGAACGACTGATGCCACTCATCGGTCGCGCCATAGATAGCGCAGAACAGCAGCGTCAACAGCGCCAGTTTTGCATGGGTTGAAATCGCGCCGACGGCAGCGCTCCAGAAGAAAAATGCCATCAGGGCATATGCCAGGGCATGAATAAACTTATCCTGCCAGCTGAAAAGATCGGGAACCGCCACCATGGATCGGTCGGAGAGGTAGAAAATCAGGCCACAGTAGCAGATCAGTAATAGAGCCCAGGCCGCTCTTGAGTACCTTCCCTCCAAAGCTGCATCCCTATGCAATATTTCCAGCACCCTCGGCAATGGCAAAGGCCATGGCGATGCCGTCATCATCGGTTAACGAGATGTGAACAGTCTCGATACCGAGAGTCTCTGCAATACTGGCTGCAGCACCATGCAGAGAGATTTCCGGCTTACCTGAGGCAAGGTGTACCGTTTCAATATCCTGCAATCTGACACCCCGCCTGAAACCGGTTCCCAGCGCCTTGGATGCGGCCTCTTTGGCGGCAAACAGCATTGCCAGCCGGCGTACGACATTCCCTTTGGCATTGGCCTGCTCGATCTCGGTTTCGCTATAAACGCGCTGCACGAAGCGATCCCCGAACCTCTCGACTGAAGCAGCAATGCGGGCGATCACCACCCGGTCGGTACCGATGCCGATAATCGCCATCAGCGAACCATCACCGCCCTGAAATCAGCCACCGCCTGCTGTAACCCCTTAAAAATCGCATCGGCAACAATGGCATGGCCAATATTGAGCTCTTCGACTTCGGGAATTGCACAGATCGCAGGTGTATTCTCAATCGTCAGTCCATGGCCGGCATGCACGATCAGGCCGATATCACTGGCAAGCTTGGCGCCATCGGCAAGAGCAGCCAGCTCTTTGGCCTGCGCTTCACCCGAGTAGTTCGCGTAGTGACCGGTATGCAACTCCACCACCGCAGCTCCGATCTCGCGACTCGCCCTGATCTGCTCAGGGATCGGGTCGATAAACATCGAGACGCGAACACCGGCAGCTGACAAGCGCGCAACTGCAGGAGCCAGACGCGCCTTGTGCGCAACCACATCAAGGCCGCCTTCGGTGGTCAGCTCTTCGCGCTTCTCCGGAACAAGGCAGCAGGCGGCAGGCCTCAGTCGTTCACATATCGCCACCATCTCATCGGTTACACCCATCTCCATATTCAGGTGCAGACCTTCGATAGCGGCAAGCCGCTCCATGTCGTGATCCTGAATGTGTCGGCGATCCTCACGCAGGTGTGCAGTAATACTGTCGGCACCACCGGCCATGCAGACAGGCACCGCATCAAGCGGATCGGGATAAGCGGTTCCGCGCGCCTGCCGGATAGTGGCAATGTGATCGATATTTACACCCAGATGAATCATAAACCTTCCCTAACACTTAAAACTGTCTGTCGCCTTGACGCCATGCTGTTGCAGGATCAGGCGAATCATCTCGCGCCACCTTACAGCATTCTGCTCGGAGAGCAGCACACGCTCGCCATGCATCAGCGCCGCAATCGACTTCCTGAGACCTGCGGATATTTCCATACCTTTGCCGCATGCGCTACAGAGCAGATGCCCCTCACTCCAGTACATGCTCCCCTCCACATGGACTGAACAGAGCCAACAGTGCGACATATCCCCCAACCAGCCGGTCTGCTCCAGGAGCTTCCATACAGCGGCGGGAAGCGGCTGCTGACTGCAGGATGAGAGCACTTCAAAGCCAGAGTTCAACTCATTGAAACCGTGAAGGTCCCCCTCCTGAAACAGCCGCGAGGCAATGGCGACAAGCTCCTGCCCATCCAGAACCTGCGCCGGATTCAGCAGAGCTCTGCCCCTGTTCACGTCGGTGAGTGTACCCATGCCGCTTCTGCCAGGATGCCAGCTGATCTGCAGTTCATAGAGCGGTTCAAGGGTGGCCCGAAAACTGCTTTTTGGGCGTCTGGCCCCTCTCGCCATCAGAGCGATACGGCCGTGCTTCTCGGTGAAAAAGTGGCATATCAGCGATGTGTCGCCATAAGGGATTCGCCTGACCAGCAGCGCCTGATCTGTCGCTTCACTCATTGTCAGATATGTCGAGAGGCTTCATTTCTCTCTGCTGAGATGAAATAAATTCGTGGTTATACTTGGTTTACTGAGTTCACCCACCCATGAGCAGGAGTTTCTGAGCTTCAACCTAGGACTCACTTCCAAGGCCAAGATCCATCAGCTTACCCGGATGATCGAACCAGTCCGCATCCACCTTGGCCCAGAGATTAAGACGAACGCGGCAACCGAGAATCTCCTCAAGGCCCATACGCGCCCTGGTGCCCACCGCCTTCATGCGCTCCCCGCCTTTGCCGATCAGCATCGGCTTGTGTCGCTCGGAACCGACCAGAATTACAGCATCGATCTCAATCAGGTCATCGGCCTCCTCGAAGCGCTCGATATCAACGGCTGTCTGGAACGGAATCTCCTGATGCATGGAGAGAAACACCTGCTCGCGTACATATTCGGCAGCAAGCTGGCGCTGGCTCTGATCGGTAAACCAATCCGGATCGTAGATCGCCGGCTGCTGAGGCAGGCACTTCGTCAGCTCCTTGAGCAGCTCATCGGTCTGGGTCCCTTTTCTTGCGGATACCGGCACATAGGCCACCGCACCCGGATCAAGACGCTGCGTCTCCAGCAGGCGGGGCAGCAGCCTGTCCTTGTTGGCCTTATCCACCTTGTTGAGCACGTGAATACGCGGCTGCGTAAGCCTGCCGTCGGCAAAGCGTTCGATCAGCATGCGGGTACCGACATCCATCGGTTGGCTGGCATCCTGCATGATGGCCAGCACATCGGCCTCTTCGGCTGCCGCATAGGCGATGCGAACCATATTGCGGTTAAGCTGTTTGGAGCCCTTGTGAATACCCGGCGTATCAACGAATACGATCTGGCGCTCTTCATCGGTAAAGATACCGAGAATGCGATGGCGTGTGGTCTGCGGCTTAGGCGTCACAATCGCCACCTTGGCCCCGATGATCCGGTTCATCAGCGTCGACTTGCCAACATTAGGACGCCCTAGCAGTGCTACTGTACCACAATGAAAATCGCTGTTACTCGTCATTCAAACTACTCCATGCCTGCTCGGCAGCTTCAATCTCCGCCAACTTCTTGCGCCCGCCACTTCCGCTACCGCTCACTTTTCCCTGCACCAGGCAGACCGCCTCAAAACGGGGGGTTACACCGACCCCATTATCCTTCAATTCATATTCCGGAAGACCCCAACCCCTGGCCTGAGTCAACTCCTGCAGCCGGCTCTTGGCATCGCGTGTATCCACACGCCCGATACCAACGATCAGCGGTTTCCATGCCGCCTTCACCACTCTGCGTGCAGACTCCCAGCCACCATCCTCAAAAACGGCTCCGATCACCGCCTCAACTGCGTTGGCAGCAATAGATGGCGACTTGATCCCCTGTTTGCTCTTTTCACTGTCACCGACAATCAGATGTGGAATCAACCGCCATGCTGCAGCCACCTCCAGCAGGCTCTCACGCCTGACCAGTGCTGAACGCATGCGTGAGAGGTCGCCCTCCGCTTTTTCAGGAAAGGTGTCATGCAGGAATTCGGAGATCACCAGCCCCAACACTGCATCACCGAGAAACTCGAGTCGTTCCATGTGCTGAACCTGCATGGCAATCGATGCCGAGCGGTGTGTCAGGGCACGCTCTAAAAGGGACCTGTCTGAAAAACTGTATGCAACCCTCTTTTCAAGTGATTCTGCATTATTCATCACGATTTCACTCCAAAAAGAGGCGGCCTGACTGCCTCACTCGGAAAATGCATAGGGCTCAAATTTGATGTCGATGCGTGATTTGTCACGCACGATATCCATACCTTCCAGCTGATCGGGATCATACTCCCCGCTCTCATCAAGCTGCTGCACCGGCCCGAATGGCCAGATCACAACCGAATAGACGGAGGATATCTCAAGCAGCTCCCCTTCACGCCTGATCAGAAGGTTATCACGAAACTCCTCCGGCAGATCGGAGGGGGCGAGATAGTTGATTTTGTAGAGTTTGGGCAGCTGCTCGCGAATTTCCACGCCGCTGGCATCGCGCATGTTTTTCACCACGCCATGAAATACATCCTCAATTTTCCAGTTGATGTAGTGGGCATGAAAAACCTGAGCACCCGTCCAGACAGAAAAACCGATCACTGTCAGCCAGAAGGCTACCTTAAGCATTGAAAATGCCCTGCTCGCTTCTCCGTGCTGCGGCAAGGGATCCAGCTGCAAACGGTGAATTATTCAATAACATGACCCAGACGATCCCAGCGAACGGAACCTTTGATGCCGTCCCATGACCACCAGATGATAGCCGCACGCCCCACCATGTAAGACTGAGGGACAAATCCCCAGAAGCGTGAATCACGCGAATTGTTGCGATTGTCGCCCAGCACGAAGTAGTGCCCCTCAGGCACTACCCACTCACCATCCTTGATCGAATAGTGCTTGAGCAACACCTCATGGCTGATGCCCGTCAGATTCTCAACAAAGACGTCGGAAACATCGGCCGTACCGTCAGCCATGTAATAGGCACGTTTTCCCTTCTGCTGTAGCGGCATCTCTTTGCCATTCACAAAGAGGATATTGTCGCGATAGGTGATTTTATCGCCGGGGATGCCCACCACACGCTTGATATAATCCTTGCTCTTGTCTTCAGGGTAGACAAATACAGCCACATCGCCGCGATTGGCCTGCTTGGAGAGAATCTGGGTATCGGTAAAGGGAATTCGGAAACCGTAGGGATAGCGCAGCACAAAAAGGTAATCGCCGATCTCAAGTGTCGGCACCATGCTGGTCGAGGGAATCTTGAACGGAGCAACCACAAAACTACGGATCACAACAGCCAGAGCCGCAATAATCAGCAGACTCTCGATCCACTCACGCCATACAGGTTTGTTTGCTCTGCTCACTTACCCTCCCCAAGCTTAAGTACAGCCAGAAATGCCTCCTGAGGCACTTCAACACTTCCGATCGACTTCATCCGCTTCTTACCCGCCTTCTGCTTTTCCAGCAGCTTGCGTTTACGGGTGATATCGCCGCCGTAGCACTTGGCCGTCACATTCTTGCGAACTGCCTTGACTGTCTCGCGGGCCAAGATACGGCCCCCGATTGCAGCCTGCAAGGGAACATCGAACTGCTGGCGCGGAATCAGCTCGCGCAGTTTCTTTACCAGATCACGTCCGCGCGACTCGGCGATCGAGCGGTGAACGATCAGGGAGAGTGCGTCAACTGGCTCGGCATGCACCAGCACATCGAGCTTCACAACGTCGTCAGGCGAGAAGTCGGCAAGCTCGTAATCCATCGATGCATAACCGCGCGAAACCGATTTCAGCTTATCGTAAAAATCGATCACCATCTCAGCCAGCGGCAGACGATAGGTGAGCATGACACGCCCCTGTCCGATAAATTTCATATCCTGCTGCATACCGCGGCGCTCCTGACAGAGCTTCATCATCGCACCGACAAACTCTTCGGGCATGAAGATATTGGCCAGCACCGTCGGCTCCTCAATGCGGTCGATGCCTGCGGGATCCGGAAACTCGCTCGGATTGGATATCTCGATCATGGTGCCATCGGTTTTATAGATGCGATAGATCACCGAGGGAGCCGTGGTGATCAGGTCAAGATCATATTCGCGTTCAAGTCGTTCCTGCACGATCTCCATATGCAGCATTCCGAGGAACCCGCAGCGGAACCCCAGCCCCAGCGCCGAGGAGTTTTCAGGCTCGAAGGTGAAGGCGGGATCATTCATATGCAGTTTCTCAAGCGAGTCACGCAACTCGTTGTAATCTGCGGAATCAACCGGATAGAGGCCAGAGAACACCATCGGTTTCGGCTCCCGGTATCCAGGCAGCGGCTCGGTGGCGCCATTCTTCAGTGTGGTTACCGTATCACCCACCTTCAGGTCGGCCAGCTTCTTGATGCCGCCGATCAGGAAGCCCACGGCTCCGGAATCCAGATGCGGCGTGGAGAATGGTGCCGGAACAAAGTATCCGAGATCCTGCACTTCGTAGGAGGCGGCAGTCGGCATCGACATCAGCCGGAAGCGGTCCCCCTTCTTGATTGTACCCTCGAAGACACGGATCAGAGCCACTGCTCCCACATAGGAGTCGAACCATGAGTCAACCACCAGCGCACGCAGCGGTTTCTCATCCAGGTTCTGCGGCGGCGGTACATGCTCAACAATCGCTTCAAGCACATCCTCAATGCCCTGCCCTGTTTTGGCGGAGACCGGAATCGCAAAAGAGGCATCCAGCCCGATCACATCCTCGATCTGGCGCTTGGCCTCTTCAATATCGGCGCTTGGCAGGTCGATCTTATTAATCACCGGAATGATCTCGAGGTCGTTCTCCATGGCCAGATAGACATTGGCCAGCGTCTGTGCCTCCACACCCTGGGCAGCATCGACAATCAACAGCGCACCTTCGCACGCCTGCAGCGAACGGGATACCTCGTAGGTGAAATCGACATGGCCCGGTGTGTCGATCAGGTTAAGCTGGTAGATCTCTCCATCCTTCGCCTTGTAATTCAGGGTTGCGGTCTGTGCCTTGATGGTAATGCCGCGCTCCTGCTCAAGCTCCATCGAGTCGAGCACCTGTTTCTTCATCTGGCGCTCAGAGAGTGCCCCGGTCACCTCGATCAGACGATCGGCAAGCGTGGACTTGCCATGATCGATATGGGCAATAATAGAAAAATTTCGGATATGGGATTGATTGATCTTACTCATTGGCGCGGCAGTGTAGCGGTGGGTCACGCCTTACGCCATATAGATATGGCACTTTGATAGAAGATTGGCGGATTCCGAGGTTAGTTGCGTTGCTGGCAGAGAGAGAGAATGGCTCGCGCCGCCACATCTGCGCCATCCTCTTCCAGCGCTGGAAACTGCCGCTGAGAAGCAAGCGCACCATCGAGAGCCGGTAACCAGTCGCCCATCTGGAAACTGCTGCGACTCATGCCACAGCTTGGAAAACACTTTTCCAGCCACACTTTAAGCATCGGAAACTCAGGAAAGTCTGGGCGCTCCACCCATGCCATCGGAGTTTCCGTCCGCCAGCACTCAGCCAAGACTCCGTAACCGGGCTTACAAACAACCGCATCCACATGCGGCATCAGATCAATCGGCCTCAGGGCTTTGCTGAAACCTACCGATTGTACATTTTCAGGGGCACCGGCAGGTGCATCAGGAATCATAAAGAGCCATTCAGGCATATCAGCCAGAGCAGATATATCATAGGCGGGATGCCTTGAACCGCCGAAGATTACCAGCGCCCGCTTTGCATAGCCGGCTTTGAATGCAAACGCATTATCATTCGGGCTGGCTACAAGCAACGGAATATGCTGTTGTTTTGAAAACACCTGCATATCCATCGCCATTGGCGGTGTAAGCAACAGATCGCACGCTTCATATGCCTGCTTCAGTGACTTAATCACCGGATCTCCTGCATCCAGCCAGTGTGAATAGATGGTATGCCAGTCCAGTGTCGCAAGTCCGACAGCAGGAACGCCTAGTGTTTTAGCAGCCGGAAAAGCTAACGGCGAGATGTTCGATAATACCAGATCGGGGGCAAAGTTTTTCAGATATGCTGCATCGCGTGCGATGAGTTCAGGCATCATGGAGGTCCACCCGCGCATCAGATCAATGGAGCCTTCCCGATCCTCATCAACAGCACTTTTCTGGATGACGCCAAGATCAACCACCTCGGACTCTAATTCGAAGTCGAAATCGAGTCGTCCCCGCAACTCCGATTCGGGAAGGGCACACCGGATCAGGAACTGGCACTCAGGCCTCTTCTGATACAAACGATTCAGCACCGGCGCCATCTGAGCAAGGTGGCCAAAGCCGTGTCCGGAGATATAGACCGCGATGCGCATTCCGGGATGCTACGACGGCTGAATGCCGGGTCAATTTATTGCTCGTTATCAATAGTGCCGCACCAAAAACATGAAGGTTGATTTGCAGGCAAGGGGAGCACTTGCAGTGCCGGTTACAGCCATATCAAATCGCTGAAACATATACCTCCAGCTAGGGAACAGCAGATTTATCCACCGCCGGAAACTCTTCAACACTTACTTGCAGAAGTTACCTCGGCAGAATAAAATAAACTTTAACCAGAAAGCATAAGATATTGAATTATATATACTATTAAATATGATTATTTTTTAGGCAGGCAACGGAAGGATGTGACAACCGTATGACTTTCATGACTGGAGCGAATTCTATCCACTGAGTTATCCACAGCCTCTGTGGAGAGAATCCGGAAACCCTTATGCGACAAGGCCTTTGCAGGTTTAATGCTTTTATCGAGCAAATGTATCCAGTCCGTTAATCAACCAAGCCCGCCTCAAGCGGCATCGCCATGCAGCGTGATAACCACCTGCCGGGAGCCCCCATGGTCACGGTGTTCTCCGAGATAAATACCCTGCCAGGTGCCAAGCGCCAGGCGGCCATTACTGATCGGAACAGAGATCGAGGCGCCAATTGTGCTCGCCTTGATATGCGCCGGCATATCGTCGCTGCCCTCCAGCGTGTGAAAGTAGTATGGCTGATTTTCAGGTACAAAGTGATTGAAGTGAGACTCCATATCCCTGCGAACATCAGGATCGGCATTCTCATTGATCGTCAGGCTGGCACTGGTATGTTGAATAAAGAGATGAGCAATCCCCACCCTGAATTGCGAAAGTTCGGGCAACTGTGCGACAAGCTCGTGTGTTACAAGATGAAAACCTCTCTGCTTAGCCTGTAGTCGAACTCGCTTCTGTAACCACATCGTCCCCCTCCTTAATGCGATTATTCTGCCATCTGTGTAAAAAAAATGCATGGATGCAATTCATTCGCATCCCCCTAAAATGCCGCATGCTCTATTTTGACAAGGTATCACTAAGGCGTGGCAGCAAACTGCTGTTCGGTGAGATGAGTTTTACGGTGAACAGCGGAGACCGCATCGGCATCACCGGCGCCAATGGCTCTGGAAAATCATCACTCTTCGCACTCGTACAGGGAAAGCTTGAAGAGGATAGTGGCAATTTCCGCATGGATAGAAACATCGCCGTTGCGCATGTTGTTCAGGAGACCCCTGCCCTGCAGATTCCTGCCATTGAGTTCATTATGCAGGGTGACGGGGAGCTAACCCGCTTAAAGAGACTGTTGCAAGAGGCTGAAGCATCAGGTGATGGCATCAGGGTTGCCGAACTACATGACAAACTGGCCGCCATCGACGCATACAGCGCCCACGCCCGTGCCGCACGCCTGATGCATGGCCTTGGCTTTGCCGTGGGCAGTGAAGAGAAACCCGTGGCCGATTTCTCCGGCGGCTGGCGCATGCGCCTGAACCTTGCACATGCACTGATGTGCCGCTCCGACCTTCTGCTACTCGATGAACCGACCAACCATCTCGACCTTGAAGCAGTGGTCTGGCTTGAGAAGTGGCTGAATAGTTATCGAGGGGCGATGCTGCTGATTTCACATGACCGTGATTTCCTTGATCGCTGTGTCAACAAGATCGCCCAGATCGAACATGAGCAGCTAACACTCTATTCAGGCAACTACTCCGATTTTGAGCGCTTAAGAGCCGAGAAGCTTGCACTGCAGCAGGCCGGCTACGAAAAACAGCAGAAAGAGATTGCTCACATGACCAGCTTTATCAATCGCTTCAAGGCAAAGGCGACCAAGGCCACGCAGGCGCAGAGCCGCATCAAGGCGCTGGAACGCATGCAGCTGATAGCGCCGGCGCATGTAGACTCCCCCTTCTCCTTCGAATTCAGCCATCCTGGTGAAATCCCAAACCCGCTACTGCGCCTGCATAAGGCCGCGGCAGGATATGGCGATACAACTGTTCTCTCTGATATCTCTTTCTCCCTGCTGCCGGGGGAGAGAATCGGCCTTCTCGGGCCAAATGGTGAGGGTAAATCGACGCTTATAAAGCTTTTGGCAGGAGAGCTTGATGCGCTGCACGGCAGTTGCGAACGGGCAAAGGAGCTCTCGATCGGTTACTTCGCCCAGCATCAGCTGGAGCAGCTTCATGATGAACTCTCACCTGTTCAGCATCTGCGGCTGCTTGATGAGCAGCTGTCGGAAAAAGAGGCGCGACAGTTTCTCGGCGGTTTCGATTTCCGCGGTGACATGGCTCTGGCCCCGGTCAAACCGTTTTCAGGAGGGGAAAAAGCGCGCCTGGTTCTGGCCATGATTGTATACCAGCAACCCAACCTTCTGCTGCTGGACGAACCGACCAACCACCTGGACCTTGAGATGCGCCATGCGCTGAATCTGGCTCTGCAGAGTTTTGAAGGAGCGATGATACTGGTGTCCCATGACCGACACCTGCTCAGGAGTGTCTGCGACAGCCTGATGCTTGTCTCTAAAGGCTCTGTCATATCTTTTAACGGAGATCTGGACGATTACGCCAGATGGCTTCTAGAGCAACGCGATGCACAGGAGAAACAGCCTGCCCAACCATCGAGAAAGGATGAACGGCGAAGCAAGGCTGAACAGCGCAGAGCGTTGCAACCACTGCGAAACCGATTGAAAAAGCTGGAGTCGGAACTTGAACTGCTGCACAAACGCAAAGATGAGCTCGATGCAGCACTCGCAGATCCCGATCTCTATGAAAGTGCCGGCGCCGAACATCTGAAAAGGCTCACCATCGAACACAGACAGCTTGGAATAAAACTTCAGGAGGTTGAGCAGGCGTGGATGGAAGTCGGCGAGGAACTTGAAGTTGCCGGAGAGTGAAGGCGGCTGGTTCCTCTACCTGGTCCGCTGCAGTGGTGGCCAGCTCTATACAGGCATCACCACCGATGTGGATCGCAGATTCGAAGAACACTGCTCAGGCAAAGGGGCCAAATTTTTGCGCGGCAAAGGACCGCTTCAGCTGGTTTTTTCAGAAAAAGTTGGCAACCACTCTGATGCACTGAAAGCAGAGATAAATATCAAGAAGATGCACAAAAGTGCTAAAGAGTTACTCGTCCAGCGGGGCTGTATCGGCTGACAGATGAGCGCCTTCGTCTGGAGGGATATCACCGGCCATCTGAGCCTGCTCCTCAGGGTCAGCAGCATCAGATTCTGCAGCTTCTTCCCCTTCATCATCACTGACCGCATCGACAATTGCCCCGCCCACCTTGAACGGCACTTTAACCACCTCAACCGCAACATCGACAGCAGCCCCGGCCACCGCCCCGACGACACAACCCGAGAGCCCGAAAAGAGCAGCAATGATCAGTGCGATTTTCAACATGGTCACCTCGAACGTGCATTAAGCAGAGAAGGCAAACCTTACTAGCTTATATGAAAAAAGGCACAGGGAAGTTAAAGGGTGGCTGCTTTTGCCGTCCACTTATCAACCTGGGTCTGATATTTCGCCAGATTGTTCTGGGCTTTGGCGATGCTCTTGTTCGTATTGTTTACTTGTTGCTGGGCTGTTTTCACAGCATCTTTATTTTTCTTTGTCGGGTTATTTGCAGCCTTAGCCTGTGCATTAGCCAGTGCCGCCTCCATTTTGGCCAGTGTAGAGGCAAGCGTTGTAAGCTGCTTCTGGGTCTTGGTTGCCTTGGCTGTCCAGTTTGCGGCCTTCTTCAAGGCTGCAGCTGCAGCCTTGGAAACAGAAGCGGGTGGAGCTACGGCCCCACCACCGGCTCCACCACCAGCGCCGCCGCCACCAACCGCACCTATCGTTCCGGGTGCAGCCGTGCCAAGGCTCTCCATCAAGATGATACCTGAACCTCTACCGCTTATCGCATAGAGGGTAATCTGCTGTCCATCATTGGAGTAGAACCAGTCAACCAACTCCTCGGTGCCATCAACCACTGGCGCTTTCGAAGTCCACGGATCGTTTGGAATATTTGGCAGGTAACCCATGAGAACCAGATCGCCGAGGGACCCGGTCGGAGGGTGATACTCTTCGCCTGCCGCGAAATATTTCAGGCCGTTACGGAGATTGATTTCAGCCACATCCATTTCTGCATTCTGTTTATATATTCGATAGGCAGGTATGGAGATGCTTGCAAGCGTTCCCATGATGGCTATTGCAATCATGATTTCAATCAGAGTAAATCCGGATTCACGCCTACTCATTGGTCGCACCAGGCAACTCAACAGCCACATTTTCATCCTGCAGCATGGCCTCAATTTCCAGGTCCAGTTCAGCAAGCTCCCGATCTGCCGTATTGAGAAGCTGCTGGTCTTCCGCCAGCTCTTCAGCTGTAAACACCTCGGTGTCTGCTGCAATCGGTGACTCGCTGTTTTGATAGACATAATTTCCGAGCACTAGAATCAGGCAAATCATCAGGCCGGCAAGAATAAATTCAGCTTTTTTCGCCCCTGATGAAGCCTTCCTGCTCCTCTTCTTCTCCGCCTGCAGCTGTTTCTGCTCTTCCTGCTTATAAAAGCCTTTACAGCCCACACAGTAGGCTTTTCCCTCATCCTCGCCACCAACACACTCTTCACAGAAGAGGTGTCCGCATTTCACGCATTTGAATGTAGCCTGGTTAGCAGGATGATCATCACAATAGATCTTCTCTGTTTTATCCCCCACCCTTTTGACGAGGGCGCGACGCTTTCCCGCAAACACGTTATCCTTACTCATACTTCTATAATAGCTTGAATTTTATCCTGAAACAACGTGTTGCTGAGTCGGAAGCCCGGTTTGACCTTTATATCAAGGCGGCCACTGGATGCGAAGATGCCTGGACAGAGCGCCTACTCCAAAGAATGCCCGCAAACAAAACACCCTGCGCTCCAACTTCATGCCAACCTACAATGAACAGCAGGCAATATGCATGTTTCAGCATGGGTACAAAAAAACAACCGGGGGCCGCAGCCCCCGGTTATAATCAGTTTGCAAACAGGTCAGCGTGCTTTTTTTCTGGCAACTTCCAGCTTGGCCGCGGCTTCCTCTTTACGGCCCTCTGAGTAGATCGGACGCCCCTCCACATCAGGAAGTGCTACCACTTTCTCGAAGTATGGAATCGCATCTTTGTACTTTTTCTTCTCCAGCAGAAAATCGCCGTTGAAATAGTTTGCGTCCATATCATCCGGTGCCAGCTCGATCGCTTTCTTCAGGTACGCTTCGGCCTTGTCGTCATCACCGAATCCAATTGGCCAGCCGGGTGTCATATAATAAAAACTGCCAAGCGTTGTATATACGGAACCATTCATGGATGTGGCATCAATTTTTTCTGCTTCCAGCAGAAGGTCACGCCCCCTCTCCATCTGCGGCATGGCATTGGTCATGGAAGAGAGTCCCCCCATGGCTCCGGCAAAGCCAGCGCGGATGATCGCTTCCCATATCTTAGGCTCGGCACGCTCTGGATGTTTACTGCTCACAGCAGCCGCTTTATCAACCAGGGCCTTGAATGCAGCTTCTTTGTTTTCTTCAGCGGTTTTGTAGTTGGCAATAGCCCACTCCGCCTGCAGGCCACGCACGGCCTCATCCACCTCATCCGCAACAGCCACAGACGCCTGCATCAGCGACAGTGACAGTGACAAAGCAATAATTCCTGCTGAGAACAATCTGATCAATTTCATCTCCTATTTCTCTCCTTTGGCAAATTTTCGTGCTATGCGATCCTTGGCTGCAAGTGAACCATCCACGATACGCGGCAGAAGTCCGTTGATGCGTACAAACAGCGATTCCGGAAAACCCAGGTAAACATCCTTTCTATCATTTTCTATGGCAGCGATAATTTTTTCAACCACCTCGACCGGCTCATCCATATTCATGCCGGTCGCCTCACCCATTCGCATCACAGCATCGCTGTTCATCGGTGTCTTCACTGCCCTTGGCGCGATATAGGTGACACCGACACCGCTGTCGGCAAGTTCACGGCGCAACGCCTCGGAAAAACCACGCAGGCCGAACTTACTGGCTGAATAGGTTGAAAAGTAGGCAAAACCGATGGATCCAAAAATGGATCCGACATTCACGATGCGACCACTGCCCTGATCCAGCATGGCAGGCAGAAAAGCCCGGGTCAGCCACATAGGAGCAAGCAGATTCACATGCATCATCAACTCTATCTTCTCAGCACGCTCATCTTCAAAAGCGGCAAAGCTGTTCAGCCCTGCCAGGTTAATCAAAAGATCTATGCCGCCCAGCAGTTCACTGCACTGGTCGGCAGCTTTCTTGCAGCCTTGCACGGAAGCAAGATCTCCCGTTACGGCATGCGCACCCTCAATTCGGTTTGCAATAGCTTCCAGTGCCTCGCCGTTGGCATCGATCAGCGCCAGCTTTGCTCCACGCTTAGCCAGTTCCGTGGTCAGGATTCTACCCATACCGCCTGCAGCACCGGTAAGAACCACCCTTTTTCCGCTGATATTCATCACTTATCTCCCAGTGGAATCAATGGCAAAGAACGGAAAATATCACCATAGAGTTTATAGAATACCTTGGCGCAGTGAATGACTGCCTTTTTATCCTCATCACTATCAAGACGGTTCATCAGTTTCTCATAGAAATCAACATGACCGACATCAAGAGAACCGTGCGAGTTGAGGTAGGAGAACGCTTTTTTCGGCAGGCCAAGGCTCTTTTCGATATTGCCGGCCGCATGCGTCGCCAGCGACACACTGGTCCCCTCCAGCACCAGCACCATGCCGAAGAATCCGGCTGGATTAATGCGGTAAACCGTATCGTATGCATAGGCCACCATCAGTTCAGTTGCAACCGCAGGGGTACCATGGCGCACCGCCTCCTTATCACCGCCGCATGCCTCGATATCATTGAGAATCCACTCCTGATGCCCCAACTCCTCCTCAATATACTCAGCCACAGCATCGCGCAGCCACTCGAGCCGTCCGGGCAGGCGGCCACCTGTAGCCATCAGCAGTGGCGTGGTATGTTTCACATGGTGGTAGGCCTGTGTCAGGAAAGCGATATAACTCTCAAGACTAAGTTTTCCTGCCGCCCCCATCTGGATAAAAGGAATGGAAAGAAGGTCGTTGCGTTCAACTTCGGTTGACGCAATTAGATCATCGTAAAATGCCATTCAGGACTCCTCAAAAAGGGCGTTTAGCGCCTCTTGGTATCGTACATAAATCTGCTGCCGACGAGGCCTTCCGGTTCCGGTCCAGAGGCCTTCGGCAATACTAAACGGGCTATCGGCAACCAGCCAGCGTGATATTTGCGCGTAATCGGGAAGACGTGCGTTGGCTGCAGAAACAGCAGCTTTTATCTGCTCTTCAGTTACGCCTGCACGTGGCACGAGAACTGCAACATTAAACGGGCGCGCCTCTCCGAATACGCAGCACTGCGCAATGGCAGATTCAATAGAGAGTTCGCGCTCGACCCACTCCGGCGACACATTTCGCCCATAAGCGGTAATAAAAATATGTTTTTTGCGACCGGAAAGGTAGAGAAACCCATCATCATCAAGATGACCGATATCGCCGGTCGCCCACATCTTTCCGGCAACACGGGGTTCACCAAGATAGCCTTCGAAGAGGCTGCCGCCGACAAGAATCTCGCCATCCTCGGCAAAGGAGAGTTCAACATGCGGCAGCAGTTTGCCGACGCTGCCCGGCCTGTTTGCCGCCTTACTGTTTACGGCAACCACACTGGCCGCTTCGGAAAGGCCATAACCCTCGTAGACAGGCATCCCCAGCCTTTCTGCCCTCTCAAGAAGATTGGGGGAAACCGGCGCTCCACCCACTGCAATATAGCGCAGTGATGCAGACTTCGGGGCTCCCGCTTCGACCGCAGCGACCAGTGCATGCAGCATCTGCGGGATCATGATACAGGTGGTCGCCCCTGAAGCCACCAGCATGCCGACGAATCGCTGCACATCCAGCCCTGAAGCACCACTAAGGCCGACAGCGGCAAGCCCCGGTGCGCAGACTGTCGCCCCGACCAGGAACGGCGCATAAAGTCCGCCGATATTCTCAAGCAGCGTCGCATAGGGGAGCAGGGAGAGGTGACGATCCTGGCTCTCGGCTCCGGTAACAGAGGCGAGCGATGCTGCAACCTGCTCCATCGCCGACTGCGTGAGCACAACCCCTTTGGGATCACCTGTCGAACCGGAGGTGAAAGTAACCTTGGCACAGCCTGCAGGGAGGTGAGCCTTCAGAACAGGGAGTTTGAAGAGATGGAGCGTAAGTGATCCCAGCTCGATCGTTTTCGGCTCGACAGATCCCAGCCCCATCGCTTCGCAAAGCCTGTGAACCGGCTCGGCCTTTTCGGATAGCACACCATCGATGCCCGCCGCCCTGAACAGGTGGAAAGTCTGGGAGGGAGAGAAAAAGTGAGGTACGGGAATGACAGGAATCCCTGCCGAAAGAGAGCCCAGATCGGATATAATCCATCCTGCGCCGTTATCACCGACAACTGCCAATGCGCTCACATCAGCATCACGAACCGCATCAGCAAGCAGCTCAATATCGTCAGACAGGGTTGCGTAACTCAGACAGACAGCCGGATAACCGCTCTCAACTGCAATCCTCTCCGGAGACTCGGCGGCAACTTGCCGAATGGCATCAAGAACCCTGCTCATGTCTGTTTTTTAATCCGGGCTGCTTTCTCGCCTTCAATCTCCGCTGCAGCCCATGTATCGCGCAGTGCAGCCCACAGCTCCTGCAGGTTGTCATGACCACCCTGAATCGATCCGAAACAGACAACCGGATCACCGTCGTAATAGCTTCCCCACTGTTTCACCTCATCCTCAGGCAAACGCCGTTCATCCACCTCGAGCAGCTGCTTGGGCGAAAGCCCGAGACGCACAAATGCATTACGCAGGCGCGTTACACCGGTAAATACAACCCAGCGGTACCCGGCAGTATAAAGATAGGAGGTCGCCCCGATAATTGCCATGCGCGCATCTCCCGGTTTCGCTTCAGCAAGATTACCAACCTCCACGATCTCGGAACGATCAATCGCGACACCCATATAGCGAGAGATGGCTACTTCAATGGGTTCGTCCAGATAGTTTTCAAGATAGAGAGGTCCGGTTGCGGCATCACGGAAGCCCATTGCTGCAACAGTCCGGTTTTTGCTGTCATGAATACGGATAAAGTTGGGCATAAACCTTTGGATATCCGCACCATAAACACGGGCAAAAACCTTATGTACAAAGGCGGTTGCTGAATCATAACCTGCTTGCCCTTTGTGAAGTACTTCAAACATGTACAACTCCATCGCGCATTATTTAAGTACCTTGCGTGCTACACCCTCAAGCATCGATGAGGCGAGTCACATTTCCTCAGGCAGAGTAGTAAAAGATGGAGAGGTGTTCTGACTAGAACACCTCTCCGGAGCCATAATCAGTAGTCGCGGAGCATCTGCTCATGTTCGGAGAGCGAACGTTCAAACGCCGAACGTTCGAACAGGCGATCCATATAACCTTCGAGGTTGTTCCATTTGGCCGTATCAATACCGATAGATGGCAGCCTCCACAGAATCGGCGCCAAGGTAACATCCGCCAGTGTGTACTGTTCTCCGATGAAATACTCAGTACGGCCGAGGTAGGTATTCAGGGAATCGAAATAGGCTTCCATCTTCTTGACGGCATCCTTCTTTTTGCGCCCGTTCTGGCACTCTTCATAGAGGACATAGAGTTCGCGTTCAAGCTGCAGAACAGCCAAACGCATCTGGGCACGTTCAGCGGGCGAACCGGGTTTGAGAGGCGGATGCGGGTAGCGCTCATCGAGGTATTCGTTAACCACGGAAGATTCAAAAAACACGATATCCCGATCGATCACTGTAGGGAGTTTGCCGTACGGATTGATCCTCAGGAATTCCGCAGGAAGGTTCTCCGACTCCAGTTCTTCGGTATCAACCGGCAACTCTTTTTCGGCCAGTACGATACGTGTGCGATGCGAATTGGGGCAGTGTGCATCGGAATAAAGCTTGATCATTAAATCCTCCGGGCAGGCTTCAGCCTGTCAAAATGGTTGTGCATTGTAGCGTCGCAGTAGGAAAAATAAAGCTTTTTCGCATTTCTCTTTTATTTTCAAGCAGTTATGGAGATTATTGATTTTGCAGAAACGTGACTGATCTGGCAACCGCTTCAGAGAGAAGGTCGCCTGCAGCAAGATGCGCGGCAATGGCAGAAGCAAGCCGGCAGCCGGTGCCGTGGCGTTGCAGTTCGCTCCAAGGCTGCCTCTCATGCGAGAACCGCCGGGTATCACCATCAGAGTCACAGAGAAGGTCAATCAGCACATCTCCTTCCGAGTGGCCGCCTTTAAGAAGCACGGCGCGTCCCAGCCGTTCAGAGAGTTGAGTGGCAGCACTCTCAGCATCGGTGATTGATTCACCCAGCAGCACTGCAGCCTCGTTCAGGTTCGGGGTTACAAGCGTTGCCAGCGGCAACAGTGCTTGCTGCAAAGCATCTACTCCGCCTTGGTCCAGCAGAGACCTGCCGCTGCTGGAGACCATCACCGGATCAACAACCAAAAGGCCATCATGCAGCTGATCAAGCAGAGCTGAAACAAGCGCCACATGTTCCGCATCGACCAGCATCCCGGTTTTAACCACGGCAACATCAAAATAGTCAAAAATGGCATGGATTTCGGCATCAAGCTGCGCCAGAGAAACCGGTTCAACGCGTGTGATGGCAGCAGGGTTCTGTGCAGTTAGCGCTGTAATGGCAGAACATCCATGTACGCCAATTGCCTCGAACACCCTCAGATCAGCTTGAACACCTGCCCCACTGCAGGAGTCCGAGCCACCGATGGTCAGACAGACAGGGCGACCGGCTGCACTCATGCCCGGCTCCACAACGCTGTCAGCAGTTGTGCCCTCGCCTCAATATCGTCAGCTGCAAAGAGCCCGGAAACCACCGCTGCGCAATCTGCACCGGCCGCCTTAACCTGCACCACATTGCCAGCCGTGATACCGCCAATGGCACAGACATCGGCATCGGGAAACATCTGGCATGCCTTGGCAAGCCTCGCCAGTCCAAGCTCCGGAACTTCCGGCTTGGTCATTGTCGTCCAGACAGCCCCGAAAGAGACATAGTTTGCCCCCTCTTTCAGCACCGTTTTTGCAAATGCGGCATCGGCCCGGCAGGTAATTCCGACAATCAGGTCATCCCCCACCTCACTCCTGAGTTGAATCAGGTTCGGGGCATCGTCGCGCCCCAGATGCACGCCATCCGCCTCCGAATCGACGGCCAGCTTGACCGAATCATTGACGATCAGCAGCGCCTGATAATCCCGGGTCAAATCACGCAGTGCCCTGGCCCGCTTGATTGCCCGCTTGTAGCCCTGCTTCTTATCACGAAACTGCAGAGTTCGGACACCACCCTTCAGAGCCGCCTCGGCCTTTGCCAGAAGATCGGCCATCTGCAGGTCTGCAGGCAAAATGCCGTAGATACCGCTGACTTTAGTCATCAAGCAGTTTCAGAAGGTCCGTAAAATCAGGCAGGGAAATAACACGGTCGGCATACTCAGGAGGGACGTCCTGATAACCGTGCTCGGCAAAAGCAACCGCCATACATCCGGCATTAAAACCCGCTTCAACATCAAAACGTGTATCACCAACCATGACCGTCTCGGAAGGGGACACGCCCATCGCCCTGCAGCACTCGAACAGCATATCCGGTGCAGGCTTCTTGGCAAAGCCGTCCTCGGGGGAAAGTGCCAGTGTGAGATAAGGGGTCAGTCCCATCTGATCAAGCACCTTAACGCGTGCCTTGGCAGGCTTGGCGGTAACGCAGGAGATCGGAATCCCCTTCTCTTTCAAGGTGTCGAGCACCTGCATCACACCTGGAAACGGCTTGCCGAAATCGGCCGGGTGCTGCTCATAGATATCCGCAAAGGCGTGATAAAGCGCCATGGTCTCTTCGTGCTCCATCGGAAGCCCCAGCACATTGGAGGCAAGTTTATGTGCGCCTCCGCCAACATGCGGCTGGGTATCAGCCAGGCTCAGGCGCAAATCATAACCGAGCGATTCCAGGGCGCGGTTTGCATTGGCCTGAATATCCGGCAGTGCATCCACCAGAGTTCCATCGAGATCGAAAATAAAAGCTTTGGGTGTTGTCATCACACTCCCCTTATGTCGTTAATGGCCGACTGAATCTCCTGCTCAACAGCCGGCTCTTTTTCGTGGTCGGCCTGCTCTGCAAGAGCCGACAATACCATTTGCCGGTTAACCGGAGCGGTCAATCTGGCCAGAGCCCACGCCGCATGGCCGCGGATCAGAGGTTCCCCGTCATGCAGGGCATCCAGCAGTACAACAATAAAATCCGCTTCGCCGGAGTTGCCCATGGCAATGCAGACATTACGCAGCAGGCCGCGCCGCCTTGTCCGCCTGATCGGCGATTTGCGGAACCGTATCCGGAACGCCTCTTCGTCAAGCTGCAGCAGACTAACAAGGTCGGGAAGAATATTCTCCCCTTTTGGCGTGAGGAGATCGTCAAACTGAACCCCCTCTTTCGCAGCATGCCCATTCCACGGGCAGATCACCTGACAGTCATCACAGCCGTAAATACGATTACCCATCAGCGGCCGCAGATCACGAGGAATAAAGCCGTCAAATTCAATTGTAAGATAGGAGATGCAGCGACGCGCATCGACCACGTAGGGGGCAACAATCGCCTGCGTAGGACAGATATCAATACAGGCCGAGCAACTGCCGCAGTGATTACTGGCCGGTTGATCCGGCTCAAGTTCAGCCGTAGTGAATATCTCACCCAGCAAGAACCAGGAGCCGAGATTTTTCTGAATGGTAAGCGAATGTTTACCCTGCCAACCAAGACCAGCACTCTCTGCAATGGCATGTTCGAGAACCGGCGCCGTATCCACGAAAATACGCTGGTTATGTACGCCAAGCAGCGTATCGAGCTCAAACGCCAGAGCCTTAAGCTGTTTTTTCATGATGTCGTGATAGTCGGCACCGTGGGCATAAGCGGTAATTACGCCGGAATGCTTCCGGCTTCTCGCTTCGTCAAGAGAATGTTCAGGTGGCGTATAGCGCATGGCCAGGGAGATAACGCTTTTCACCCCGTCCAGCATCGTTGCCGGATCCTTACGCCTGTCAAGCCGAACAGGCTCTGCCATCCATGCCATCTCACCCTGCATGCCGGCATTCGTCCAGTACTCAAGCGCTCCACGATGAATATTTCGAATCTCGGGACGCGTTACATGACAGAGCGAAAAGCCGTGTGCTTTAGCCTTATCGCGGATCATATTCTTCAGGGATACTGCATCCATGTCGCTATTCTTGCATATCGGCCGATCCATACACAGAGCAACCTTCCTGAAAATTTCATCGACTACTCCAGCCGCATGCGAATTTCATGTCTATTTCATCAAATTGATGGCATAAATCGCCTCCGCACTTTTCCGATGCAAGGAGATATATCGATGGATATGGCAATCATTTCAGGCATTTTTCTTGGTTCCGCAGGTATTGTTGCCCTGCTGATTCTGTTGATGACATTCGATAAAGATTACCTGAAAAAACTTGCCATCATGGCAGCCGTGATGTTTGTCAGCCCGCTGCTCATCACACTGGTCGGCAACTCTCTGGCTTGGTTTGACCTGCAACTTATCGAAATTATCACACTGCGTCAGGGAGCTTTAAGCATCCTGATCGCTGCCGCCTACGGTGTCATTGCCGGCGTCATCCTCAACTACATAAAAATCGAAATAGCGACCCTCTGGCGCAACAGGGTTAAATTAGAGAAATAAGAGAGACAGCTGTGCGCTAGCGGACACCTGCCTCATTCGGGCGCAGCTGTTTGGCCAGGTTATCCAGCACGCCATTGATAAAACCACGCGGTGATTCCCCCGCATAATCACGTGTTAATTCAAGCGCCTCGTTAATGATTACACGATAAGGAATCTCAAGCCGGTTCTGCATCTCCCACACCGCCATACGGATTACATTCAGCTCGATCGAAGCCACAGACCGCAGGCTCCTGCCCCGTACAGCCGTTTTGATGATCTCATCCAGCGCATCGACATTGTCAGTAACGCCATAAACCAGCTCTCGCAGGTAGTTTTCATCCTGATCATCACGCTCTTCATGCTGAAGCCGACTGCTGATCAGTCCCGGAATCATGCCTCCGTCCTGCTGGGCGCTGTGCCAGGCATAAAATGTCTCCAGTGCCGATTCCCTTGCCTGATGCCGATTAGCCATTATGCCCCCTCTCCCTGATCGAGCGCCTGCAACTGCCTGACAACCTCAACGGCAGTCAACGCAGCCTCCTCGCCCTTATGCCCGTGGGCACCGCCGATACGTTCAAATGCCTGCTCGTTGCTGTCTACCGTTAATACACCGTTACCGACACCGACATCACCGCGTTGGGCAATCTTGCCGATGGCATCCATCGCCCCCTGACAGACATAATCGAAATGGGCCGTATCGCCGCGAATGACGCAGCCAAGGCAGACAATCGCATCGAAACGACCACTGTTGGCCATCTTTGCTGCAATAGTGCCGATCTCGAAAGCGCCCGGTACATGCACAATGGTCATATCCTCTTCACAGCCACCATGTTCGAGCAGGGCTGAAACCGCCCCGGAAAGTAGTGCTTCGGTAATATCGTTGTTGAACCGGCTGACAATGATACCGACCTTCAAACCTCTGGCATCGACATTGCCGGCCAAATGTGGTGCATCAAGACTCATTATTTTTCACCTTTCATATTCAGCATATGGCCCATCTTCTCCTTCTTGGTGGTCAGGTAGGCGATGTTATCTTCATGCGGACTGCTCTGCAGCTGCACGCGCTCACTCACCTCAAGTCCATAACCATCCAGTGCAACGATTTTCTTGGGGTTATTGGTCAAAAGCTTCAGCTTACGCAGCCCCAGTTCACGCAGAATCTGTGCTCCGATGCCGTAGTCGCGAAGATCCGGCTTGAATCCGAGCTTCTCATTGGCCGATACCGTATCGTGGCCGGCATCCTGCAGGTTGTACGCTTTGAGCTTGTTCAGAAGCCCGATACCGCGTCCCTCCTGTCTGAGGTAGAGAATGACACCCTCTCCTGCTTCGGCAATCTGCCGCATTGCGGCATGAAGCTGAGAACCACAGTCACAGCGGCGCGATCCGAAGACATCACCGGTGAGACACTCCGAGTGCACACGCACCATACATGCCCGGTCCGCAACCGGTTCACCCATTACAAGCGCCACATGTTCGGCCTTGTCGACCGCATTGGTGTAGCCAATCATGCGGAACTCACCGAACTCGGTCGGCATGCGCACCTCAACTTCACGCCTGACCAGTGAATCGTGCTGCAGGCGATGGCGGATCACATCGGCAATAGTACCAACCTTGAGATTGTGCTTTTTCGCAAACTTCTTCAGCTCAGGCATGCGCGCCATGGTTCCGTCTTCATTCATGATCTCGCAGATCACACCTGAAGGCTTGAGCCCTGCAAGGCGGGCAAGATCGATACTCGCTTCTGTGTGACCCGCACGCACCAGTAGCCCGCCATCGCGCCCGACCAGCGGGAAAACATGCCCCGGCGTATGAATGTCATCCGCCCTCACGCCATCGGCAATGGCGGTACGGATGGTATGGGCACGATCGTATGCTGAGATGCCGGTGGTCACCCCTTCGGCAGCCTCAATCGAGATGGTGAAATTGGTTTTAAACTTTGAATTGGTATTGGAGACCATCAGCGGCAGCTGCAACTTATCCGTCTGCTCCTGCGTCAGTGCCAGGCAGATCAGGCCGCGTCCGTGCGTTGCCATAAAGTTGATCGCTTCAGGTGTCACCCACTCGGCCGCCATGACCAGATCGCCCTCATTTTCGCGATCCTCGTCATCGGCGAGGATAATCATGCGTCCAGCGCGCAGCTCATCGATCAACTCTTCAGTTGTAGCCAGTGTCATGAATTCTCCGTTGGAAAGTGCATCAGCCGTTCGACATAACGACCATACATATCAGTTTCGATGTTCACCCGATCGCCCGCTTTGAGGGCCCCCAGATTCGTGTGCGACAAGGTATGGGGAATCAGGTTGACGGTAAAGTCGCAACCATCCACGCGGTTCACCGTCAGGCTCACCCCGTTGATCGCCACTGATCCCTTCACTACCACATAGCGTGCCAGCTTTTCAGGCAGCGAAAAGGCATATTCACGATGCTCTCCGATCGCTTTGACCGACTTCACCAAACCAACGCCATCAACATGGCCTGTCACCATGTGACCACCAAGCGCATCACCCATGCGCAGTGCGGGCTCCAGATTGACTGCATCACCCTCGTGTGCGGCCGAGAATATGGTGAGGTTCAGTGTCTCCTGCGACAGCGTTGCAGCAAAGGCATCGTTTGCCGGGAATTGAGTGATGGTCAGGCAGCAACCGTTGCAGGCAACTGAATCGCCCAGTGCCCAGTTGCCCATCGCGAGTTTCGTTTTGAATACAATGTGGGTCTGTTCAGGTTCGCGTCGAATAGCCGAAATCGTGCCGACGTCCTGAATAATTCCAGTGAACATCGGCGAATAGTAGCGTCTTTCACCGCCGTTTCCATCGAATCAGCATTAGCGGCAACAGCCGGTGCGCAGAATCAGGGATTCGGGCTGGCATCCTCCGGCTGTGGATCCATGTAACGGCTCAGATCAAGAATGCCTGCTTCAACCGGCTGCGCACTGACATGCTGCCCCTGAAACCAGTCGGACATCTCCCAGAATTCAGGGTTACTACGCCTTATGCCGTAGCGGTTCAACACACGCCGGTAATCCAGTTCGGTGCGTGCTTCTTCACTGGCGGCAACGAACGCATCCAGCTCCTGCAGATTCAGATCGAAGAAAAAGTTGGGATAAGAGCCGGCAAGCCCTTTGATCAGGGTAAACGTATCCTCCTGCATTGCCTCCACGGAGCGCTGTCCCGGCTTTGCAAAGCTGTCTTCCCTATACGATTTGTTGCGAATCAAGGTGTAGGCACGATCGCACGTGTGAACGCTCCCTTTCACCCTGACAAATGACACCTCAGGGAAATTCTTCAGCACTTTATTGTGCAGGCTATCGATCACCCTTTGCATAGCTCGATCGCTGGCTGCGTCAGCACACTGACTTCGCTCATTGCGGCCTGGGCTGCTCCATTCAGATTCGACTGCTGAAAGATGCTGTTTCAGATTTTTGAAAAGCTCGTCCCTGGAGCGCTTCGCTTTCGCCATCTTCTGCTCGTCGTTTGCAGGTGGCTGCTCCTGCTGCGTACTGTATCCGCCTACCGAATCCACCTTTAGCCATGCACGGGTCGCCTTGCGCTGTTCGGGCGAAGTTTTTCCGCGTAGTTTATGCCACGAATAGTAAAGCAGCTCACGGTCATCCATGGGCAGGAAGTAGAGGAAGTTGTCTTCCCCTTCGATGCGCATAAAATCCATATAGAGGCGTGCGCCCAGTTGATGACCGAGGGTGCCAAACGGGTTATACCCCGCCACCAGCAGATAGTGCAGGCGCTCAAACACAGGATAATCGATAAACCAGGCTGTTTCCGGGGTTCCTCCTTGCATCCCGTAGTGAACTGAAGCGCTATCAAAGTGGCGGAACACAGTTAGCGCCGCATTCCTGTTGGCTTCTCCTTCCATGTTCACGCCGTTCCAGACAAAATCATCCAGTGCCTTGTCGAACGCAAGGCGTGGCAGCTTCTGGCTCCTGTAATAATCAAGCTTGGCCTGCATATACTTCTGCTCATCGGGCCAATACTTGATCCAGCCTGCAAACAGGCGACTTGTATCAGCCAGTTCCGTGGGCAGATGCAGGTATTGGTCCATGTCGGCAAGGAATTCACCATCCAGGCCATGCTGACTGTACGGTGCAGGCGGATTTTCAGGCTTCAGGAAAAAGAGCCAGAAGTGATCCTCGATCGCACTGAGTGCGCTCAAACCGCGGCAGACCGGCCCCTTGATGAAGCCATTGATAAAGAAGCGCGCGTCATCAAGCAGGAACTGGTAACGAACCTGGGCAGGGATTTCCCTGAAGATGGTGAAGGGCGTAAGCATTTTATCATCGTATAGCCCGAACAGCTTCTTCACTTTGACCCAAAACCTGTCGCCTTTATCCGATGCTTCGGGTGGATTATAGGGCGGCAGTTTCGTCACCTTATAGTCCGGTTCCAGGAACAGTTCACGGTAACGGGCCATGCGTGCATCCGATAGTTCGTAGACGATATGGCTCTTTTCCACGATGCTCGCATCATAAAGCCTCAGGCGATAATAGAACGACCCCTCCGGATCATCATAGGGTCGTACCGATGGAATTTCGGCGATCGCTCCGGTTTCAGTTCGCGAACGCACCAGCCGGTAAAACTCGCGTCCTGTCCCCTCGAAGTGGAGATGGCCAAGCACCAGATGTTCGTAGATATATCGGCTTACCAACCTCTCCTTCAGGCTACTGCCGTTGAAAAAAGCCTCCCACTTCCTGACCTGAGCTACCGCTTCGGCAGATGGCCTTGTCTCTTCTGATGGCTGTGCACCCTGCGCCAGCCACTGCACCAGTTGTTTATATTCCTTTTCGGAAAGGTTGGGCACTGCATAAGGCATGCCCCAGTTCCTGTGTTTGTCGGCGAAATCGCCAAACGAATCAAGCCGTGTGCAGACCTGTTCGCGATCAAGGCTGATATCCATATCCGCCGGCAATGGGCCGGAATCAGGCATCGGGTAGTGTTGCTTCAGGTTGAGCATCTGATACAGCAGTGAGCGTTTCAGGTTCTCCTCCGCCGAATGATTTCCATCATCGTTCAGCACACTGAAGAACTGCTTCTGACGCCACGCTTCGGTTGAGTTGGCATCAATAAACAGGCGGGTTGGCGCCTGATAGGAAAAGCGCATTTTGTTATATACCTTCAGCTTGTTGGCGCCACGTGTAACACCTTCATGCGAAGAGAGCTTGAGCTGGCACGGGGCATCGTAACAGCCGTGGCAGACGATGCAGCGCTTCTCCAGAACCGGTCTGATATCATTAAATGTCAGCGTCTTTTCCGGCAGGGATTCGATCAATCGCTTATCACTTTCCGACACTTCCGGTACGGGAAGCTTCGCCTCGGCCGGTTGCTCCTGCTTTGCACATGCGGAAAAAATCAGCGCGGCCGCCAGTGGCAGCAATACCACAGCCCTTAACACAGTTTTCTGCAAAAAGAATAATTTGCTCACTGAAATCATGATTCCCTGCCCCCCCGGCAGCAAGCTGTGTCTGTAATAAATAGAGCTTGCACTGTTTCCCTGACTGCCGGCCAGAATGACGCAAAGCCGGCACTCTTATGTTTATAGCAGAAAAAAAAGCCCGCCCCAAGTTCGAGCCATTCGAAATCTATTCGGCCATCTGAAGGAACACGCCAGATGCTTCAGAGCAACATACCAAACGCTAACAATCATTGAACTTCCTGTTATAATTGAGTTAACGGAGATACAGCGGAAAGTTACCGGGAAGGGATTTTCATGGAGTTTATTCGAAGATTCTTCTGGCCTTTTAATGTCAGCTACAACGACTTACCGGCTGAAGATGTATATCAGGAACTACGGGGCATCTGTATCGCAGGCGCGTTCTGGCCCATTTGCATTGGTGCATTGCTCTTCTACTTCGGCCTCTCGCTGACCACATATCAGCAGCTTCTGGGGTTATTCCTGATCCTGCCAGCAGGAGGGGTGGCCATGTATTTTGCCGGCCGGATTACCATGCGGCGCGACTTCCTTCCGATCCGGCGTTTTCTGCAAGCGCCTGAGGTTGAGGCTGATAGCGATATGGCTGCAGCGGCAACTATTCAGGCCAAGAATTTTCAGATCTATTCTGTGCGACGCATTCTCCTCTTTCAGGCACCCGCATTTGCAGTCGCCTTCTCATTGATGGCGATTATTGCCAACCTCTTTATGGGATTCGGCTTAGAGCTATGGCAGGCCATGGTTGCCCTGCTGGTTGCCGTCATGATGGGTATCGCACACGCAATATTCGAATATTATGCTGTTGCTGGCATCATGTTTCACGTTGTCAGGATGGCTCACAAGGTGTGTGGCGATCTTTCACCCGAACAGCGAAACAGGGTTATCCCCCTCGACATGAGGCGTAAGCTGCTGTTTGTATCGACCTTTGTGGTACTTCCCCCGATGATCATTCTCGGCACCACCATGCTGATCGATATCCGCCAATTTCTGCTGCAGCTTGGTTACGACGACGCGCTCGGTTTTGTTCCCGGCATGGTCGGCTGGATGCTTCTGGTGGTGACCGTGGGTTTCGTTATATCTCTGTTGATATTTCTGCGCATGGCAGATGAGGCAGGCGACTCGGTAACCGAGCTCTCCGATGCCATGTCCAAAGTGGAGGAAGGCAATCTCAACATCTCGCTGGTTGAGCGAACAACGGATGAGTTTGCCGACATCTACAGGCGCTTTAACCGGATGGTCAATGAACTGATGGAGCGTGAACGGCTGCGTGATGCATTTGGCCGTTATGTGGCCAGGGAACTTGCAGATGATGTCATGCAGAACGGCACCAGCTTCAACAGCAAAGAGGTCAATGCCAGCGTGCTGTTCGCGGATATCCGTGATTTTACCGCCATGTCCGAAACGATGTCAGCCGAAGAGGTTGTCGCCATACTCAATGAGTACTTCTCGGTCGTTGAACCCACCATCAAGGAGGAAGGTGGCTGGATCAATAAATTCGGCGGTGACAGCCTGCTGGCTGTGTTCGGCGTACTGACACCACAACCCGATCATATCAACCATGCAGTTCAGGCAGCCCTGAAGATGCGACATGCCCTGCACGAATTCAACCTCACGCAGGAAGCAGCTGGCAAACACTCACTCCGAATCGGCATGGGGCTCCACTGCGGAAAAATGGTGGCCGGCAGTGTCGGTAGCCGGGAGCGCATGGAGTTCACCGTCATCGGCGATACGGTAAACATGGCCTCGCGTATTGAGGGGCTGAACAAAAAATGGGGAACCGATATTCTGATCAGTGAGGATATCGCCAAAGCCATGGAAGGATCGTTGACAGTTGAAGCGATGCCGACAACACACGTGCATGGCAAATCACAACCCATTCAGGTTTACGCAGTCAAATAGTATCGAGGCGGACTACCCCTGCCGATTATTCAACAATCGTCCCGTTCTCCCGCTGGATATTGACGATCTCTTTCTGGCAGGCAAAAAAGGCATCCACCACATTTGGATCAAAGTGTTCGCCTCGCTCTCTCTGTATCAGGTCGAGAGCATCCTGCAATGGCCACGCTTTTTTGTAGGGTCTCTCCTGCACAAGCGCATCAAATACATCGGTAACCGCAACAATTCTGGCAACCAGCGGAATCTGCTCCTCCCTCAGCCCTTCGGGATACCCCTTCCCATTCCACTTCTCATGGTGATACCTGGCAATCTGTTCACTCATCTGGAGTATCTCTGTGTCGGATCCCCCCAGTATCGATGCGCCTTTTTCCGGGTGGGTCTGAATGATTTTCCACTCCTCTGCATCAAGTTTGCCTTTTTTGTTCAAGATCCCGTCCGGAATACTCACCTTTCCAACATCATGCATGGCTGACGCATGAAAAATATTCTCCTGCTCCTCCTCAGAAAACCCCAGATGACGCGCAATAATCTTGGATGAGTGCCTGATTCTCTGGATATGCTGGAATGTGTCCTCATCCTTATACTCAGCGGCAAGGCCCAGTCGCGCCAGGGTTTCCAGATAGGCATTCTTTAATGACCCCTGAAGACGCTTACTGACAATATTCGCAGCAGCAATCGATGAAAAACCCTTGGCGATGCCAATATTCAGCTCATGAAATATCTTCTCCCTTGGATTCAAAATTTCGAGCGTTCCGATCACCCCTTCCGAGGGATGGCGCAGAGGAACAGCCAGAATCGCTTCGGTTCTGAATCCGGTTTTCTTGTCAACGGCTGAATTGAAGCGGTATGGAACACCTTCTGGCAGATTGTATGGGTCACTGATATGAAGCATTTTGCCAGTGACCGCCACATAGCCTGCAATACTGTCTTTACGAAGAGGAATCCTGCGATGGCTTCCGATAAGCTGAGTGATGTCAATTTCATCATTCTGCAGCGTCATGAACTGAAGATGTTCGCCGTCGATCAGAGAGATGCTTCCAGCCGATGCATTAAATATCAGCCTTGCATGATACAGTACCTTATCAATGAATTTCTGATGATCAGTTTCCACCTCAATATCGAGTGCCGCATTAAATAGAAATTTCAATGCAGCCTTTGCATCTTGCCCGCTCATTAACTCAAACATCACTTCCCCCAGCCATCAACGGCTTGTATATCTATAGTCTACGGGTGCGTATTTATCAAGCGTCTCAGGGGAGAATAAGTCCAATAACGCTCTTAATTAACGCTTGCGGATAACGCGCGTAATGACTGCTGCGACAGCCAGCAGCTACGGTATTGTAATTGACTACAACTCTACGAAATAGGTCTCCCATGCCGCGGTCAGGCTCTTCTCTGTAAGCTCCGGTTTATGGCCATGGTAGTGCGAATCGTCGATGATGTGATCAATCAGATCCCGGGGGTGACAGGAATTCGGAGGCCTGCCGGAACGTCGATAGAAGCGCTCCATCAGGAAAGTGAGCATCTCCTGCTTATACTCCACTCCGTTGGCATCGCAGACGGCCCTGAAGATCTTCTCATACTCCTGCTCGGTCGGATGATCGATCTTGATTTTATAGCGGATACGGCGAAGAAACGCCTCATCCACCAGCTTCTTGGGTTCAAGATTGGTGGAGAAGACCACCAGCTGATCGAACGGAATCTCGAACTTCATGCCGCTCTGCAGAGAGAGAAAGTCGGTGTGACGTTCCAGCGGCACAATCCAGCGGTTAAGAAGATCCTGCGGATCCATCTGCTGGCGCCCGAAATCATCGATAATAAAGATACCGTTATTGGCTTTCATCTGCAGCGGAGCCTGATAAAAGCGGGAAACCGGATTGAACTCGAGATCAAGCATGGAGAGGTCGAGTTCGCCGCCTGCCATCACGATCGGCCGTTCAATCTCCAGCCAGCGGGCATCAGGCAGATTTCGCTTGATCAGTTCATTCTCCGGCGACCCTTGCTGTGCCACAGCCCGATGCGTCACCGGATCGTAAAGCATAATCACATCATCATCGACCAGTACCGCGTATGGGATATAGACCGTCTCCGGCATCACCCTGGCAATGGTTTCGGCAATCGCTGTTTTACCGTTTCCAGGTGGCCCATAGAGAAACAGGGCACGACCGGAGCTTACGGCCGGCCCCAGCCGGGTCAGCAGCTCATTGCTGACGATCAGATGAGAAAATGCCTTCAGAACCGATGACTCTTCCACGAGAATGTTTTTGACTGTCTGTACCTCGATCATGCGCCGATAGACGGAGAGCGGTACTGGTGCAGGACCCGCATAGCGGGAAATACCCAGCAGCTCCTGTGCACGAGCCTTTCCACGGTCGGTCAAAGTGTATCTATAGGTCATCCGCCCCATGCCGGATGACCCTTTCACCTCGATCATCTGGTGGCGCTGAATATCCTCCAGCACCTCATCTATAATCGGGGTGGGAAGTTTCAAACGCTCAACCACATCATGCAGCGTGAATTCACGCAGTGTAAAGAGATGCTTCATGACAAGGTCAACGATAAACGTACGCCTGAGCCCGGTATCCTCGATTGAGTCAGGTGAATGGGGCTTGCGATGGAAGAATGACCCCAGCTGCTCCTCGCTCAGGAATCCAAGTGCAACCAGGTTGTCGCCCAGACGCCCACCATGCAGACGCTGTCTTTCAAGCGCCTGTTTTACCTGATCATCGGTCAGCAGGCGTTTGTCCTTGAGTTGATCTCCAAGCAGTCTTTCCATCTCTCACCTCCACGGCGACTCCATTGATACTCAAAGTGGCCGAACGGCATCATCAGCAACCCGAGCCAGGGTACTTCCAGTATAGTCTACTGTGCCCCTGCCCTCAATTTACGCTGCAGAGAGCCCCCTACATATCTACGAAGTAGCTGTTCCAGGCAGCTGTCAGACTTGCCTCCGTCAGCTCAGGCTTATGCTCGTTAAACTCGGCATAGTCGATGATGTGGTTGATCAGGTCGCGTGGATGGCAGGCATTAAGCTTCCTTCCCGTAGGCCGATAGAAACGCTCTAAGAGAAAATCGACCATCTCCTTCCGATAGACAATGCCATTGTATTCGCAAACGCTTTTGAAAATCTGTCTGAATTCATGCTCGGCTGGATGATCGATCTTGATTTTATACCGGATACGCCGCAGGAAGGCCTCATCGACAAGTTTTTTCGGCTCAATATTGGTGGCAAAAACGACCAGTTGATCGAATGGGATCTCGAACTTGATGCCGCTCTTCAGCGAGAGGAAGTCCGTATGCCGTTCAAGTGGCACGATCCAGCGATTGAGCAGATCCTGCGGGTTCATCTGCTGGCGACCGAAATCATCGACAATGAAAATGCCGTTATTCGCCTTCATCTGCAGCGGTGCCTGATAAAAGTGGGTAATCGGATTGAATTCAAGATCAAGCATATCAAGAACAAGTTCGCCACCGGTCATCACAATCGGGCGCTCAATCTCCAGCCAGCGCGAATCATGAAGATCATGCCTCATTACCTCGCGGGCATCACTCTCCGGCTCCTCCTGATCGACTGCCACATGCGTCACCGGATCGTAGAGAACTATCACATCATCATCGACAAGAACTGCGTAGGGGATATAAACGGTCTCCGGCATCATGTTCGCAATGGTTTCAGCAATCGACGTTTTGCCATTACCTGAAGGGCCGTAAAGAAACAGTGCGCAGCCGGAATTGACAGCTGGACCCAGCCGGGCTCGCAGATCGTCAGTGATGACCAGGTGTGAAAATGACTCCTCTACATCAGATGCCCTCACCTTGATGTTTTGCACCGGCTGCATCTCTATCATTCGGCGATAGGCATCCAGTGAGACAGGTGCAGGGCCAATATAGTGCGAGCTCTTGATCAGGGTCTGTGCCCGGGTTTTCCCATGATCAGTCAGCACATAACGATTGGAGAGCCTGCCAAATCCGGATGACCCGATAACCTCTATCAGCTTCTTATGCTGAAGCTCTTCCAGAACCTCATCGATAACTGTTGCCGGAAGTTTCACCCGATCCACAACATCCTCCAGTGTGAAATCGCCTAGCGTAGAGAGATGCTTGATGACCAGATCGACAATAAATGAGCGTCTTAATCCGGTCTCTTCAATTGATTGTGGTGGTTGCGGTCTGCGGCTTATAAATGCATCGAGTTCTTCCTCGGCAAGGAAGCCAAGATCAACAAGGTTTTTACCAAGGCTGCCCCCGTGCAGCCTCTGTTTTTCAAGCGCCTGCTCAATCTGCTTATCAGTGACAAGCTGGTTGTCCCTAAGTTGATCACCAAGAAGCCTTTGCATGAAACACCTCCGGAAAAGGCGACAACCGAACGGAGGTTTCACCAGCCTGCAGAACAACCGTGCGGAAGAGTCAAATCCCTGCCCCGTCTAATAACAAGTATAGTTCAACTCTCCCGCACCCTCAAACGGCAGGAGTTTCCATATTGGCGATGGGGCTACGGCTCAGATTCCGAAACGTGCTCTTGCATTGCGGGTGGTCCGGGCAGCAAGCTCAGCGAGCGTTACACCCCGCACCCCGGCAATGCACTCGGCGATATATTTCACATATGCCGGCTCATTGCGTTTACCGCGAAAAGGCACGGGCGCCAGATAGGGTGCGTCGGTCTCTACCAGCAACAGATCGTCCGGCACCATCGCCGCCACTTCCCTTAGCTCCTCATTTCGTTTGAAGGTTACATTGCCTGAAAAGGAGATCGACATACCCATATCGATAGCTGCATTGGCTGTTTCCATATCGGCCGAAAAGCAGTGCATGATACCCCCGCATTCCGATACGTTCTCTTCCTGCAGGATACGGATCGATTCACTGTCGGCATCGCGATTGTGCACAATGACCGGCTTACGCATGGCCTTTGCCGCCCGGATATGGGTTCGGAAACGCTGCTCCTGCACTTCAGGCGCCACATGATGTCGAAAGAAGTCCATGCCGGTCTCACCGATCGCCACGCAGCGTGAATGAGCGGCCAGTTCGCATAACTGCTTGATGGAGGGTTCGACTTCCACCTCATGGTTGGGGTGCACGCCCACACTGAACCAGACATTGCTGCGCATCTCGGACAGTGCCCTGAGATCATTGATGTGGCTGAAATCGACACCAACCACAACGCACCCTTCGACCCCCGCTGCCGCCATACGTTCAAACATGGCGTCACGATCATCCGCATAATGCGAAAAATCGACATGGCAGTGGGTGTCGAAGAGTGCGATAGGATCAGTCATGCATGATCGCTTTCAGGTGACTCAGTTTCACATGGTGAACATCGAGTGTGTGTAAATCCTGCAGAACCTCGACTGCTTCGCCTTCCGGCTCGCCCAACTCGGACACCACCAGGTCAGCGCCGGTGAAATCATGGTTTCGGGTATAATCGTTCACCGTTACCACACATTTGAGCCCGGCAGCATTGGCTGCTTTCCAGCCATTTTCGGAATCCTCGAGAGCCAGTGTGTTTTCAGGATTTACACCAAGCTGCTCCATCGCATAGGTGTAGATGTCGGGGGCAGGCTTCTTGGCCGGTACGATGTCACCCGCAGCCAGCACGGCAAAACGGTCGAACCACTCCTTGCCGAGCGAGTGCTCGATCAGGGCATCAAGTGCTGCAGGCGTGGTGGTCGTGGCCACACCCAGAGTAATACCAGCCTCATAAGCCTCTTCCAGCAGACGGCGTACACCCGGTCGCAGTGGAATGCGCCCCTCGGCAATCAGACTCTGGTAATGAATGGTCTTGCGCGCATGCAATCCTGCAACTTCCTCATGCTCCATATCTGGCATGCCGCCGCGCTCGATATCGAACTTGATACGCTCCTTGCCGCCGGTCACCTCCAGCAACTCACCATAGGTTGGCACATCCCATTCACGCGCATGTCCCGCCTCGTCAAAAGCCATATTAAAAGCTACACGGTGCCCATCACGCTCGGTGTCCGCCAGAGTTCCATCCACATCCCACAGGATGCATTTCAGTTCTGCCATCTGTTCGCTCCTCTTGTCAGAGTTTTCCAAGAGACAGGTCGATCCGTGTCGCTTATCCCTTGGAAGAATTTTCCAGCCCGCTAACATCGCTGCCATGAGCGATATCCATATGCCGGAAATAGTGCATAAGCCTGATGCAGAAACGACCGAACCTCAACTGCAACGACCCCCCATGTATTCTGTGGTTATGCTTAACGATGACTTTACCCCGATGGACTTTGTGGTTGATATTCTGGTGCGCTACTTCCATAAATCGGAAGAGACGGCCAACACGCTGATGCTGCAAATTCACCTGCAGGGAAGTGCCGTATGTGGCGTATTCCCAAGGGGTATTGCTGAGACAAAGATACATCAGGTCGAGGCTGCCAGTCGCAGTGGTGGCCACCCTCTGCGTTGCATCATGGAGCGCGAACCGGACGAATAGTTTCGTGCTATAATTATAGAGTCGGCGCAGCGACAATATTGACGGCACAGTTATTGCTGTTGCAGTGTATGAACTACTGGATGGACGATGAATGATGCACATGGATGGTGCTGAAATCGGATCAAGGATGTGACCATGGGAATATTGAGTGAAGAGCTTGAAGAGACACTGAACGAAACATTCCACAATGCACATGTTCGCAGGAATGAGTTTGTCACTGTTGAACATCTCCTGCTCGGTCTGCTGGATAACCCCAATGCGCTCGGTGTACTGCTCGGCTGCCGTGCCGACATCGAAAAATTGCGTCAGGAACTTACAGGGTTTATCCGGGACCATGTTGCAATCCTGCCGCATGATGCCGGTGAAACCACGGCCAGCATTGGTCTGCAGCGTGTAATTCAGCGAGCAGTCATGCATGTACAGGCATCGGGAAAACATGAGGTAAATGGTGGCCACGTCTTGGTGGCTATCTTCTCCGAAAAGGATTCGCACGCTGTCCATTTTCTTAATCGCATGGGCATCACCCGACTCGATGTGGTCAGCTTTATCGCCCACGGAGCCTACAGCGACGAGCCTGCTCAGGATGAGCAGGGCAGGAACACGCCGGCTATTGAACACGAACAGGGCGACTCCAACGCATCGCCACTTAAACGCTTCTGCATCAATCTCTCCGTGCGTGCTGCTGAAGGAAAGATCGATCCACTGATCGGTCGCAAAATCGAGCTTGACCGCTGCATCCAGACCCTTTGCCGTCGTCGAAAAAACAACCCGCTCCTGGTCGGTGAGGCAGGTGTAGGAAAAACAGCCATTGCCGAAGGCCTGGCGTTGAAAATCGCGATGGGTGAAACATCTGATGTGATTCGCAATGCCACGGTTTATGCGCTCGATATGGGTGCACTCCTGGCCGGCACAAAATACCGAGGCGATTTTGAGGAACGGCTTAAAGCAGTATTGCACGCACTGGAGAGAGAGGATCATGCCATCCTTTTTATCGACGAGATTCACACCATTATCGGTGCCGGTGCCGCCAGTGGTGGCACCATGGATGCCTCCAACCTGCTTAAACCTGTACTTGCGAACGGTGAACTGCGCTGCATCGGTGCCACCACCTATCAGGAGTTCCGCAACCTCTTCGAGAAGGATCGCGCGCTCTCCCGCCGCTTCCAGAAGATCGATGTGCCGGAACCGAGTATTGCAGAGACAATCGACATCCTGAAAGGGCTGAAGTCCCGATTTGAGGAGCACCACAACGTGCGCTACAGCCAGGCAGCCATAGAACAGGCCGCCAAACTCGCCAAGCGTCACCTTCATGAACGGTATCTTCCCGACTCAGCCATTGATGTGCTTGATGAGGCTGGTGCGGCCATGCGCGTTCGCCCCGAAGAGAAACGGCGCACTCAGATCAACGTTCACGATATCGAATCGATGATCGCCACGATGGCCCGCATCCCGCAGCAGCAGGTATCCGCATCCGACAAAAAACGGCTGGCTCATCTTGATCGCGACCTCAAACTCTCTGTTTTCGGTCAGGACAGAGCGATCGACATGCTCTCTGCCAGCATCAAGCTCTCACGAGCAGGCCTTTCACACCCCGAAAAGCCGATCGGCTCATTCCTCTTTACCGGCCCGACAGGTGTGGGGAAAACCGAGGTTGCACGCCAGCTGGCGCGCATTATGGGCGTGGAGCTGATTCGTTTTGACATGTCCGAATATATGGAGTCGCACACCGTCTCCCGCCTGATCGGCGCACCTCCTGGTTATGTCGGTTTCGATCAGGGTGGCCTGCTTACTGAAGCGGTCAGCAAAAACCCTCATGCGGTCCTGTTGCTGGATGAGATCGAGAAGGCGCATCCGGACCTCTTTAATCTGCTGCTGCAGGTCATGGATCACGGCACCCTGACCGACAACAATGGACGCAAGGCGGATTTCCGTCATATCGTATTGATTATGACCAGCAATGCCGGTGCCTTCGAGATCCAGCAGGGCTCTATCGGCTTTAATCCGAACCCACAGCAGGGCAAGGATGAGGATGCGATCAAGCGCATCTTCACACCCGAGTTCCGCAACCGGCTGGACAGCATAATCGGATTCTCACAGCTCTCCGAAGAGGTGATCCTTCATGTGGTGGACAAGCTGCTGATCGAACTCGAAGCGCAACTGCTGGAGAGAAAGGTGGAGATCGACGTATCCGATGCAGCCAAGCGCTGGCTGGCCCGCAACGGCCACGATCCGCTGATGGGTGCCCGGCCAATGGCGCGGCTGATCCAGGAGCAGATCAAAAAACCTCTGGCCGATGCCATTCTTTTCGGTGCTCTACAGAAAGGCGGCATTGCCACCATCGACTGCGAAGCTGGCAAGCTGGTGGTACGTGAGCAGGAACCCGAAACGGCATGAGTAAAAAGAGACCGGCCTCCCCTGCCGAACCGGGCTGGGGACGCAAGCCGCCAAAAGGCACCCCTCCAAAAAACTACACGGACGATTTCTCGCATTCAGAAAGTAGTGAACTTGAGATCACCATGCAGCCGATTGGCGTCGTGCACAGTAGCTATCGTGAGCGTTTTGCCGTACCGCGTCAGCCTTCGCTGGATGATCCACAGTCTGCAACCATTGAACTTAACGACGGCATGAACCTCGACCAGGCGGTCAAGGATCTTGATGGCTTCTCCCATATCTGGGTGATCTACTGGATGCATCTGAACCAGGGCTGGAATCCGACCGTCACACCACCCCGCGGTCCCAAGGTGCGTCGCGGTCTATTCGCCACACGTGGCCCGCACCGCCCTAACAGCATCGGACTTTCGGCAGTGCGTCTGACCAGGGTCGAGGGGCGCACCCTGCATATCCAGGGCCACGACATGCTCGATGGTACTCCTGTGCTCGATATCAAACCCTATCTCCCCTATGCCGATGCATTCCCCGATGCCAGCAGCGGCTGGGTCGGCGAGACGGGCGTCGCCGCAATGAAGGAGTCGATCAACACGGGCAGCTAACGGGGCGTAACACCTGCTCGCGAATGGCCAGGTTTTCGCTACAATAAAAGTATATCCTAGTCGGGAGCACTGACGATGAGTGACAAGATGGAAAAAGAGCTGGATCCCAACAACAGCGCCGATCAAGACACGAATGATGACACCTTCACCTGGACCACGCCGTTTGCCAGTGAAACATCCCTGGATGAGGTGGATATCGACTTTGATCACCCTGAATCTTCCCCTTTTGGGGTAGAAAGTGAGACTGGAAACGTGCCGGAAACAGGTACCATCCCGGAGATGGAGCCGGTTGCCCCTTATCGCAGTGAGCCGGTAATGCGTGCACCTTACGCTCCGGAGCCGGAGGTTGAACCGGAAAAAGATAGCGAACCACTGCAACAGGCAGGAGGCGGCAAGCTATCCGCTGCTCTTTCGATCATCGCTATCCTGATCTCATCAGCAGCCATGCTTCTCCATTTCGCCAGCAGCGACACATCCACCTGGGAGCAGGAGAAAGCACTGCTCAAAGCAGCAGCAGAGCGGAGCGAAGCACGTTATCTTGAGGTTACCCAGGAGCTGAACAGGCGTGTACGTGTACTGGAGTCGCAACAGGAGCATCTGGAAGGTTCGCTGCAGATGCAGTCCAAGCGTATCGACTCGAAATTCGGCAGGGTGATTTCAGAGCCCTCTCCAGAAACTCTCACCAAAGAGCCATCCCCGGCACCGACAACTGCACCGGTTACCGGCTGGGCTGTCAACCTGATGTCCATGGAGGACAAAGAGGCGGCCGCAAAAGAGAGGGATCGACTGATTGCGCTCGAGATTCCGGCCGAGATCAGCCCCTTCTATATTGATAAGACCCTCAAGTACCGTATCCGCATCAGCGGTTTCCCCGACAAGGAGACAGCCGAGTTATACAGGCAGAAGCTGGCATCCCAATACGGCATCAAAGATGGCTGGGTATATAAACCATAACAACGCGATCGATATTCAACACACCGGTCACAGCGGTCATGAAGTGGGCGTTATTGTCTCTTCTGTTGCTCAGAACTCGATAACCGCGCCTAACTCCGTGAAACTATATTCAAACTCATGGTTTCCTGTATGTTGCCGATAGTATTATATGAGAACAGCACGAATCAGGGGAAGGGCTCTGAAAAAAAGTATTTCGAAACCGAACAGGATACGCTGGCTTAACCGGCTCAACACCCGTTTCCAGATCACCTTGATTCTGGTGCTGCTGTCGACCCTTGCTGTCAGTCAGTTCCTGCTGTTCAACAATCAGAAGTCTTCGATCTATGAAGAGGAGGTAGAGCGCGCCTCCTTTATGGCCGATGGCCTCTCCCGCAGCCTGCAGACCCTTATGCTCTCAGGTAATGCTGAATTCGCCATCGACTGGATAGAGCGTGTCTCGGAGAGCCCGCAGCTTCTCTCTGTGCAGGTTCTCCGCAAAGATCAGAGTGAGGCCTTTCGGGATGGTCATACCATTGCTGAGGTTAATCGCTTTCTTGATTCCGATGCATTCAATCGCCCACTGCTTCCCACTCGTAAAATATCAGATATCGACAGCGACGCTTTTGCCGAACCGTTGCGGGGCAAGTCGTTCAGCAGCCTGGATGAGGAGCGCGCTGAGCTTACCTTCCTGCTTCCGATCAAATCCGGCGAAGCCTGTATGAGTTGCCACGGCTATGACAAATCCCCTGTTCGTGGCGTACTCCGTGTCACTACATCGGTTGCTCATGCACAAGATCGGATCGCTCAGGCACTGCAAGACACAATCATCTACGGCCTGTCGGTTGCATTCGTCATTGGACTGTTGCTCTTCATATTCATTCGCAGACAGATTCTTGCACCACTGGAGAGTATTGCTGAAGCAACTGCGAGCATTGCTGATGGCGACCTTCAGACCAGAGTGGAAACAAGATACAAAACCGAAATAGGCAGGCTCGGAGAGTCTTTCAACCATATGACAGATGCCTTGAACCGTACAACCGTGTCGAGGGAGTATTTTGAAACAGTCATGCGTTCAATGGGTGAAATGCTATTCGTCACTGATATGGAGCAGCGTATCGAGTTTGCTAATCCTGCCGTATTGACCACCCTGGGTTATTCAATGGATGAACTGCTCGGAAAACCGATCGATGAACTGATCAAAGGTGGACAGGAGCTGACGCTCCCTGGGCGTCAGAAACTGTTGCAAGAGAATGAAATCAAGAGCATTGAACGCAACTTTCTTCATCACGATGGCCATGAGATTCCAGTGCTGATTACCCTGTCAGTCATGCAAAACGATTCGCAAAAGCCATCTCATATTATCCATGCCGGACGTGACATCACCCTACAGAAACGAACCGAACGAGAGTTGATTCTGGCTGCCAAGGTGATGGAGAGCGACTCCAACGCCATCCTGGTCTGCGACGACAAAGCCAATATCGTGCTGGTCAATCCGGCATTCTGTGAGATTACCGGCTACAGCCGAGAGGAGGTGATTGGCAACAATCCGCGCATCCTCTCATCGGGAAAACAGTCGGCAAACTTCTACCGCAACATGTGGGAAACCCTGCTTCGCGATGGGATGTGGGCCGGGGAAATCTGGAACCGGCGCAAAAACGGTGATATTTATCCAGAATGGCTCTCGATCACCGCACTGCGCAATGAAGCTGGAGAGCTAACCAACTTCGTCAGTATATTTAATGACATCTCGGAACAGAAAAACCTGGAACAGAAGCTGTCGCATCTGGCACATCACGACCAGCTCACCGGACTTCCGAACAGAACCCTGTTCACCGACCGGCTGGAGCACGCACTGACTCATGCTGTTCGTGAAAACCACAAGGTCGGACTCATGTTTATAGATATCGACGGGTTCAAGGCTGTGAACGACAACCATGGACACGACATCGGTGATGCGCTGCTCTGTGTTATCGCCACGCGGCTGGGAGATATGGTACGTGACTCCGACACCGTAGCACGCATTGGCGGCGACGAGTTTGTCATCATCCTTGAGAACCTGAACAACATTGAAGACATCATTCAGGTTGCCGAGAAGATACTTAACCGTTTCAGCAACCCTACCATGGCTGCTGAAATATCATGTAATATTGGCTGCAGCATCGGCATTGCCATCGCTCCAGATGACAGTAATAACGCGGATGATCTGGTCAAGAAAGCGGATACGGCCATGTACCTGGCCAAGAGCTCCGGCAAGCAGCAGTACCGGATTTTCAGCCGTGACTGTGTCAAACAAACAGAAGGCTGAAGCACATTGACCCCCCATACCATGACACAGGAAGCAACCAGGATAGCTCTTTCCAGCCGCGCATTCAGTGGACAATGGTCAGTTATGTTCTATAAGTAGAAACAGCGATGATAAGAGCATTCTTCGACAGACAACTCCTTACAACCCCTTCGGCTCTCCTGATGCTGTTCGCGCTGCTGCTTCCGCTCAATCATGCCATGGCCTTTGATCATTTTATCTCTCGCGATGACAGCACCCTTCTCGATGGCAACAAGCCATTCCGCTTCATTTCGGTCAATATCCCCAACTACTTTATTCTCGAGGATCGTGCCGGCCAACAGGGACACAAGTGGCACAGAGTCACTGAATTTGAGCAGCGCGATGCTGTCAAAGCAGTCAAACGCCTTGGTGGACAGCTGTTCCGTTCCTACACCTTTTCGGTTGAGGGTGGCAAAAACCTTGCGGGCGACCTGGCGCATATTTATGCCGACAAGGATGGCCGCATTCGCTACAACGAGGAGCTGTTCAAAGATGTCGACCGTGGGCTCGCCATTGCAGCGGCCGAAGGTGTCCGGGTGATCATTCCACTGGTTGATAACTGGGCATGGTTTGGCGGCTTTGCAGAGTGGGCAGCGCTGGCAGGCACAGCTGACTTCTGGAACGATGCAAAGGCCAGATCAGAGTTTAAAAAATTTATCAGCTGGCTGCTGAAGCGCAAAAACACGATCACAGGCATTCAATACAGGGACGATCCGACTATCATGGCATGGGAACTCGGCAATGAGATCGACAAAGCGAGCCCCGACTGGATCAGTGAGATGGCCGCATTTATCAAAAAGCATGACCAGAACCATCTGATCATCGATGGCGGACACAAGCATATTCCCGACGTTTCACTGCAGGACAAGAATATCGACATCGTCACCACTCACTATACCGATGCTGAGTTCACCGACTTCGCCGCCTCTGCGGCAAAAGCCGGCAAGGCCTATTTCTATGGTGAGTTCAACCCCTCGGAGGCATTCACTGTCGGAGATATCGTCAGGCGCACCATCGACTCCGGGGCCGCAGGCTGCCTAGCGTGGTCGCTGCGTTTCCGCACCGAACAGGGTGGCTTCTACTACCACTCTGATTTCAATGGCGCCAGCGATTCGCTGCACTATCCCGGCTTCCCCTCCACCTTGCCGGCTGATGAAGCCGGGGTGATTGCCACGCTGAAAAAGGGCGCTTACACCATTCAGGGGCTGCCGGTTCCACCGGAACCTCTGCCCGAAGCCCCTGCACTCCTGCCAGTTGAAAAACCAGCTGAGATCAACTGGAAAGGTTCAGCTGGCGCAGTTTCATACGATGTTCAGCGCAAACATGGCGATGACGGCGACTGGCAGACCATTGCCAGTGACATATCCGATGCAATTCCGGTCATATTTTACGGTGATGCAGTCGCAAAACTGCCGCTTTTCAGTGATAATCCGGAGGTAGGTGTCTGGCACTACCGGGTGATCGCCAGAAACAGCAGCGGTGTTTCCAAGCCCTCCAACAGCATGCAGGTTACAGTGGCCAAATAGGGCCATGCCGCTGCTTTACAGAAGCAGATAAACCACGCAAAGCCTCATGCAAGCCGGATACGGATTTTTTCGGAGCGATACTCAATGATATCGCCGGCAACGATCTTTTTCCTTCTGCGGGTCTCCACCTGGCCATTGACCCGCACCTGCCCTTCAGTGATCACCTGGTTTGCTTCACCACCGCTGGCAACCATGCTTTCGTACTTCAACAATTTATTGAGTTCGATCGGTTCACTTGAAATTGTAACTTCCCTCATATTGTAAACACCTCGCGTCAACACCAAGAAGAGGTTCTTCTACAGTGCAACCATGACAATATTTCTCTGCTTTGAATACATCTTCTCCGTGGATGACAAGGAGCTAGTTGCTCAGAGAAGAAACCACTATCCCGACACCTCAAACATAACAGTAGCTTTTTCGAAATGCGGAAAACCGGTTAGCGTTGCGAACCATGAAGAACGCAGGACGCAATAAGCTGATCTCCCTCTTTCCCACACCCCCGGCTGCAGGTGATGTTCCGGAAGTGATGCCCTCCCCTTTTTCAAGCCGACCACATCCGCTGGCCCGGCATGCAGCCCTGCTGCTTCAGCAGCAGCTTGCGACGGAGAGCTGCTGGCCTGGCGGTTATTCTCCTCAGCTTCACGGAAAAATGTTCGGCGTGCTGGTCGTGCGGGATGTGGATGGCGCCATCGGATATTTAAGTGCCTTTTCAGGCATGATGGGTGGCAGGTGGCAGCACCCGGGGTTCGTTCCTCAGCTGTTTGAACTGGCCGGAGAGGATAGCGCATTATCATTCGGAAACAGGCAGCTGGCAGAATTGACAGAAGAGCTGAAAAAACTGGAGGCCTCTGAAGAGCACGCCACCCTTGTGAGGGAGGTAGCACTTCTGCAGCAGCAGCGTGACATGGCACTGTCTGAACTGAGGCAGCGCCATATTCGGGCCAGAGAAGCCAGAAAGTCAGAACGGCAGGCGCTTGCAGCCCTTCCGGAAGCCGAACGGCTGGCAAAGATGGAAGCACTGGCGCTGGCCAGTCAGCATCATAAACGCGAAGCGACCAACACCAGAGCCAAATGGGATAAAAGTGTGCAGCAGTTGCAGCAGCCACTGGATGCGATTGAACAGCGGATAAGAGAGATAAAAGATCAACGAAGCGAACTGTCACGCCGGCTGCATCAGCAGTTTTTTGAATCCTACCTGCTCAACAACCCTCTTCATGAAGAGAAGGCCATCACCCACTTTTTTGCCGATGCCACCCCTCCGGCCGGAGCCGGGGATTGCGCTGGCCCCAAGCTGCTTCACTATGCCCATTGTCATCAGATGCAACCCCTGGCCATGGCCGAATTCTGGTGGGGAGCCTCCCCCTCCAGCGGAGTCAGACACCACGGACAGTTTTATCCGGCCTGCCGCGGCAAGTGCCGGCCGATTCTGCCCTTTATGTTACGCGGCCTTAAGGTTGAACCCGAGCCCTGTTACGGTCAGAACATTGATGCCGATGAGCCAGAAATTGTCTATGAAGATGAGACCCTGCTGGTGATCAACAAACCTGCAGGATTGATGTCGGCGCCCGGTATGGAGATAAAGGATTCTGTTTACCACCGTCTGCAACAGCGCTATCCAGACAATCCTGAGCTGCGACTTGTGCACAGACTGGATATGGCCACCTCAGGCCTGTTGCTGGTGGCAAAAAACCTCTGTATCAACAAATCCCTGCAGCGCCAGTTTATTCAGCGCAGTGTCGAAAAGCGATATGAGGCGCTGTTATCAAGGCCGCTTTCGGGGCACTCTGAGGGAATGATCGAGCTGCCCCTGCGTGTCGACTTTGACGATCGACCACGGCAACTTGTCTGCTTTGAATATGGCAAGCCTGCAACAACCCGCTGGCAGGTGATCAGGCGGGAGGGTGAAACCACCCGCATCTGGTTTTATCCACATACCGGACGGACCCATCAGCTGCGTGTTCATGCCTCACACCGCGATGGGCTGAATGCTGCGATTGTTGGTGACGAGCTCTATGGAGAGGCGGGTGAACGACTGATGCTGCATGCTCAGCGCCTCAGCTTTATCCATCCGCTCAGCCAAAAACGAATGGCGTTTGAACTACCTGCCCCATTTTAAGGATAGCGTGCGGTTTAATCGGCAGCCTCCAGGAATGCTTCGATCTGCGGCAGTACTTCGTTCAGCCTGTCCGGAGTAACTTCGCAGATAAAGCCTCCGCCCGGAGAGAGCTTGATAACCGGACCATCTTTGCAACGTCCCAGACATTCAAAACGATCAACCTCGATATCCCACCCTCTGGCCGAAACCTCCCGCTCCAGCCACTGCGCCAGGGCTTCGCCACCCCCCTCGCCTCGCAAGAGGGTTGACTGGGGTTGGCGCGATGGTTGATGCAAACGGTAACCTGTTTCATGACTGGCTGACTGACCCCCTCTTCTACGCTGTCGCTCCACAGCTCCAGATTAGCTTCTGCAAAGCTATTTCACCACTGCCACGCTGCAGATAGCCTGCAGCCATGCAAATCAGCAGGGACACCCGAACACTTTATGAGCGCATTGGCGGCGAAGTTCCGCTGCGCCTTCTGGTAGAGCGCTTCTACCGACACATGGATGAACTGGCAGAGGCAAGGCCGATCCGTGATATGCATGCAAAGAGCCTTAAGGTTTCAGAAGAGAAGCTCTTCATGTTTCTCTCCGGTTGGATGGGCGGCCCTTCACTTTATATCGAAAAGTATGGCCACCCGCGCCTTCGCATGCGCCACATGCCGTTTGCCATCGATGAATCGGCCCGCGACCAGTGGATGCTTTGCATGAGGCATGCACTCGATGAGGTTGTCGAAGACGCTTGCCTGCGCGATGAGTTGATGCAAGCCCTCTACGGCATCGCTGACTTCATGCGCAACCGCCACTGAGGAGTGCGCGCACACACCTGATCTCTTGCGAACACCTGTCTCTGTTTTTACGCCTGATTTTTATTCTTTATCGTGTAGTATGCCGCCCGTTTTCAAAATGGAGAAAATCATGAGCAGCACCAACACCGCATCATCCCCCGCTTATCCTACTGTTTCAGCATCGCTTCATCTTTTTCTCGGTCGATCGCCCCTCTGGTACAAAAAGCTCGTTCTCTTCTGTCTGGCACTCAACGTCGTCCTCTATTTCACCGCAGGCCCGCTGATCACATCCTGGTTTATCCTTGTCGAGTTTATCGGCACGCTGGCTATGGCACTGAAATGTTTCCCTCTGCAGCCGGGAGGCCTGTTCGCAATCCAGGCGCTGGCTCTGCAACTGACCGACACCCATATGGTATACGAAGAGGTCGAGCATGGTCTGCCCGTAATACTGCTGGTGATCTTTATGGTGGCCGGCGTCCACTTTCTCAGGGATGTGCTGTTCCGTGTCATCAATCATGTGCTGCTGGGGATTCAATCACGCCTCATCGTGAATGTGACCACGCTCGTGGTGATCGCCATCCTCTCCGCGTTTCTCGATGCACTCACCATTCTCGCCATCCTTATTGCCATCGCCACGAGCTTCTATGATGTCTACGAACTGGTGGTTTCCAAAGTCGGATACCATGAAGACCCCGACCCGAATGATAATCATATCGATGAACTGCACCGCCAGGACCTGGACAACTTCCGTGCATTCCTGCGCGGGCTGCTGATGCATGGCGCCATCGGCACGGCCATCGGTGGCGTATGCACACTTGTAGGCGAACCTGAGAACCTAGTGATCGGCAATGAGGCCGGCTGGGATTTTGTTACTTTCCTCGCCATGGTTTCACCGGCCACCATCCCGACCCTGCTGGCCGGCATTGCCACATGTCTGGTGGTTGAGAGGTTCGGCTGGTTCAATTATGGCGCCGAGCTGCCTGTCAACGTTCGCCAGATTCTTGCCGACGAAGACAGAAAACTGCGAGAATCCACCACCCCAACCCAGCGGCTGGTGATGAAATTTCAGGCGATCGTGGGGCTGCTTATGGTGGTGGCCCTCTCCATGCATCTTGCCGAGATCGGTCTGATCGGCCTTGGTGTTATCATTCTTGCAACCGCTATCACCGGCGTGACGGATGAGCACAAAATCGCAGAAGCGTTCATGCCGGGGTTACCGTTCGCAGCACTGCTGGTGATGTTCTATGTGATCGTGGCGATGATTCAGAGCCAGTCGATGTTCAATCCGATTATGCACTGGGTGATGAGTCTTGATGGCAGTATTCAGGTCTTCATGGTGTTCATTACCAACGGCTTTCTATCCGCAATCAGCGATAATGTATTCGTTGCCACCATCTACATGGATCAGATCACACTGCTGCTCGATCAGGGGCTGATCACGCGCGAGACCTTTGATGCGCAGTCGGTGGCAGTGGTGATGGGCACTGGCATCCCCAGCATGTCCACACCTAACGGACAGGCCGCTTTCCTGTTTCTGCTCACCTCTGCACTGGCCCCCAAAATACGCCTGGGTTACGGACGTATGGTTTACATGGCCCTGCCCTATTTCGTTGTCTGTACGCTGGTGGCCGGTATAATCATATTTTATTCCACCTAGTCCGGCGATCACGATCCATCCCGCCTAGCCAAAACATATTGCTGTCACAATTAAACAGTACCATTTTGAAAGTTTAATGCCGTTTATAAGTTGACCCTGAAAGGGAGGGAGCTTTATAATGCGTTTCCAGTTACAATATGTTCCAACCAGAGAGATCAAACCCATGTCTTCCGTATATACAAGTCGTAAACCATTAAGTGTGGCGCCTGCTTCGGTTCGCCACCACTGCGACCTGTATGGGCGCTGTTGAGGCATATTCCCGTATCCCCGCAGCCTGACGCCTGACAGGCTCCGTCCATTCCCCGCTAACACCTGATCGCATTCATGCGATCACAACAATTTCAAGGCCTACGGCTATTGAAATGTATTTTACTAAGAGGAACATCATGAATTCATCAGAAACAGCTTCAGATTCGCAAGCCTGGCTTGGGTTTCAGGGTAGCCAGTGGCAAGAGCGTATAGATCTGCGCGATTTTATTCAGCAGAACTATACCCCATACACGGGGGATGAGAGCTTTCTCAGCCATGCAACAGAGCGCACCAGACAGCTCTGGACGGAAATCTCGGCACTGCTTGAGCAGGAGCGATTGAAGGGTGTACTGGATGTTTCCAGCGAAATTGGCTCTTCCATTACTGCGCACAAACCCGGCTACATCAACAGGGATATTGAACTGATTGTGGGCCTGCAAACCGATGCGCCCCTGAAGCGCGCTATCGTACCAAACGGTGGCCTGCGCATGGTCGAAGCAGGCCTCAAGGCCTACGGTTTTGAGCTTGCTGAGTCCGTAAGGGAGGCTTATAGCCGCTACCGCAAAGATCACAATCAGGGTGTTTTTGATGTCTACAGCCCCGATATCCTCGCATGCCGCCGCTCCGGTATCATCACGGGTCTGCCGGATGCCTACGGCCGCGGACGTATCGTCGGCGACTACCGCCGTGTGGCACTTTACGGCGTCGATTTTCTGGTTGCGGACAAGCAGCGCGAAAAGGCCGAACTCAATGATGTGGAGTTCAGCGAAGCGGTGCTGCACAGCCGCGAAGAGCTATCTGAACAGATCAGAGCACTGGAAGAGCTCAGGCAGATGGCGGCAAGCTACGGCTTCGATATCGGCAGGCCGGCAGCCACAGCACAGGAGGCAGTGCAGTGGACCTACTTCGGTTACCTTGCTGCGATCAAAGAGCAAAACGGCGCCGCCATGTCGATCGGCCGTATTTCAACATTCCTCGACATCTACATTGAACGCGATATCCGGTCCGGAGTCCTCAATGAATCTGCTGCACAGGAGTTGATCGATGACCTGGTCATCAAGCTTCGCATCGTGCGTTTCCTGCGCACACCGGAGTATGACCAGCTCTTCTCGGGCGACCCGGCGTGGGTTACCGAAGCGATTGGAGGTATGGGTGAAGATGGGCGAACACTTGTAACCAGGAACAGTTTCCGTTTCCTTAACTCGCTCTTTAATCTTGGCCCTGCTCCCGAGCCCAACCTTACCGTTCTCTGGTCAAATGCGATGCCCAAGGGGTTTAAGGATTTCTGCTCCAGGGTCTCCATCGAAACAAGTGCCATCCAGTATGAGTCTGATGACCTGATGCGCGAACACTGGGGCGATGACTACGCCATCGCCTGCTGTGTATCGGCCATGCGTATCGGTAAGCAGATGCAGTTCTTCGGTGCCCGCTGCAACCTGGCAAAAACCATGCTCTATGCAATCAATGGCGGCGTGGATGAAAAGTCCGGCGTCAAGGTTGTCGACGGTTTTGAAGCGATCGATTCAGAGTTCCTTGATTACGATGAGGTTGTGCAGAAGTTCGATGCGATGATGGAGTGGCTTGCCAGAACCTATATCAAAGCGCTTAACGCCATCCACTACATGCATGACAAATACCACTATGAGCGCATCGAGATGGCGCTGCATGACCGTGACATCCTGCGCACCATGGCCTGCGGCATTGCCGGCCTCTCCGTAACAGCTGACTCGCTCTCCGCCATCAAGCACGCCAAGGTGCGTGTCATCCGTGATGAACAGGGCCTGGCCCGGGATTTCGAGATCGAAGGCGAATATCCGGCATATGGTAACAATGATGACCGTGCGGACAGTATTGCCGTCTGGCTGGTTGAGACTTTCATGGAGAAGATCCGCAAACACAAAACCTATCGTAACAGTGTGCCAACCCAGTCGGTACTGACCATCACCTCCAATGTGGTATACGGCAAGAAAACCGGTAATACACCGGATGGTCGCCGCACCGGCGAACCTTTTGCGCCCGGGGCCAACGCCATGAACGGACGCGACACAAAAGGCTTTATCGCCTCGGGCGCCTCGGTTGCCAAGCTACCCTACCATGCCGCACTCGACGGCATCTCATGGACTGCGACCTGCACGGAGGGCGCACTCGGGCACACCCTCTCTGACCGTGTAAGTAATCTGACCAACTGCGTTGATCTGTTCTGCAATGCCAACGGCTTCCATGTCAATGTGAATGTGTTGAACAGGGATACCCTGCTTGATGCGATGGAGCATCCCGAGAATTATCCTCAGCTGACGCTGCGCGTATCCGGCTATGCGGTGAACTTCATCAAGCTGACCCGCGAGCAACAACTCGATGTCATCAACCGCACTTTCCACCTGAGCTTCTAAAGAGCTTTAAACTCAGCGCTGCCTTGCTATCACTATTGATGGCAAGGCAGCCATATCAAGAGGTCATACACATTCCACGCATGATTCAGGACAGCGAACAAAAACCGCCGGGACATATCACGCCTGCCTGTATTGATGAGCAGGGTCGCCTGTCCGGTTTTGTCCACTCCTTTGAAATGGGGAGCGCCGTCGATGGCCCCGGCATGCGCTTTGTGCTGTTTGTCTCCGGCTGCCAGTTCCGCTGCCTCTACTGCCATAACCCCGACACCATTAAACTGCATAACGGCAGAGTGATGACTGTCGATGCCGTGCTCGGAGAGATCGCCGAGTACGCATCATTCCTCCGCTTTGCCGGCGGAGTGACGATCAGCGGTGGCGAGCCATTGATGCAGGCCCATTTCATCCGCGAGATTTTCTATCTTGCAAAGAACGATCTGCATCTGCACACCGCGCTGGATACGCAGGGCTTTCTGGCAGGACATCTGGAAGATGAGTGGTTTGATGATGTGGATCTGGTTCTGCTCGATATCAAACATATCGACCCGGATAAGCATCTGGCATTGACCTCCCAGCCGCTGCAGCCGACATTGGATTTTGCACAGCGCCTCTCCACCATGGGCAAGAAGATGTGGATTCGCTACGTGCTGGTGCCGGGTTACAGCGATGGATTCGATGATGTTGAAAAGCTGGCCGATTTCGTCGCGGCGCTGCAGGGAGTCGAACGCGTGGAGGTGCTGCCATTCCACAAGATGGGGGAGCACAAATGGGAAGAACTGGGATTTACATACCAGCTTAAAGAGGTTCAGCCACCCTCCCCTGCGCTTGTGAAGCGGGTCATCGACCAGTTCAGCCAGCGCGGGCTTATTGCCTGCTAACCGGCCGCGCCCGCATCTGCCCGGCCTGGAAAATTGCGGTCGCCGGCAATAACCAACATTGACAATTTGATGCCATACGCTATTAATTTAGGGGATTGGTTCAGGGAGGACACTGTGATCGGACTATCTTTTACACTCGCAATTACTTTCATGATGCTGGCAGCGCCTGCGAGCGTTGCTGCCGCAAAACCTGACTCGACACCGCCGGTAATCAAGCTGATCGGTGCCGATTCGGTCACGATCCAGGTTGGGGAGAGTTACAGGGATGCCGGAGCCAAAGCCAGCGATGATGTCGATGGCGACATCTCGGCCAGCATCCGCTCTGTCAGCACGCTCGACACCTCCAAACCAGGCACCTATGCCGTGGCCTACAATGTGAACGATGCGGCCGGTAACGCGGCAGCTTCCGTATTCAGGTTTGTGAAGGTGGTTGAGGCCGCTGCTGAACCCGCTGCCGAACCTGCAGTGAAAGCTGCTCCGGAACCTGTTGCTCCAGCAGCCACTGCCGTTACAGCGCCGGCAGTTGAGACTGTCATTGAGGACACCGCTGAGCCTGCCACCGAACCGGCGGTTGAGACTGTAGTTGAAGAGGTCGCCGAACCCGCTCCCGAAACCAAGCCGGCGCCCGCTGCCAAAGCCGACACCAGACCTCCGGTGATCAAGCTTAGGGGCGAGGCTTCCATCTCCATCAATGAGGGGGAGGAGTTTATCGATCCGGGAGCCACAGCGTGGGATATGGTGGATGGTAACCTTACCAGTCGTATTCGCGTAAGCGGCGAGGTCAACACATCACGCCCAGCTGCCTATATGATCAGCTACAACGTCAGCGACAGGGCCGGTAACAGCGCCAAAAAGGTTTCGCGCTTTGTCACGGTCCTTCGCACCGTCGATATGACTCCGCCGGTCATCACCCTTAAAGGCGGTGATTCACTCACTCTGGTTGAAGATGAGAAGTATATCGAAGCCGGCTTTACGGCAATGGACGAAGTTGATGGCGACCTCACTGCCAGGGTTGAACAGGGCGGCATGGTCAACACAGCTCGGCCCGGTACCTACACCCTGAAATATTTTGTCGCCGACAGGGCCGATAACCGGACAATTATCGAGAGAAAGATAACAGTGACACCTCGCGGCGATGCGGCTGCAGGCGAAGCTCTGGCCATGAAGAAGTGCGCCAGTTGCCATAATATCACTTCGACCAAAAAGAAATTCGGACCCGGCCTGAAAGGCGTCTATGGCCGCAAGGCCGGCAGCATGGATGATTTCAACTACAGCAGTTGGTTAGGGGCCGGAAAATGGAGCTGGGATAAGGAGAACCTGAAGATCTGGCTTGGCGAGAATACAAAAGAGGCCGTCAAGAAGGTTTCAGGCAATCCGGATGCCCGCACCAAGATGAATTTCAGAGGCCTTTCCGGTGATGATCTGGATAACATCATCGCCTTCCTTAAAAGAAACCGGTGAGCTCCACAGACAGTTCGAAGGCGTATGCGTCTACCATTCGGTAATCCTGCAATATTGGTGTAAGATGTCCGATTGATGAGTAAGTCGAGTTGCTTGTCTCCCCTTTTCACCTCTGTCCAGTGAGATATGGGTGCATTATTGAGGGCGATACGATTTAGCCGGACTGGTTTCTGGCAACAATGGAGCAACAGATGGCATACGCAGAAGATCAACTTATATTACGCAACGGTCAGACTCTGGCTGGGAAAGTTCTTAAAAATGATTATAAAATCAAAACCTCCTTTGGTGTTGTCACCGTGAAAAAAGAGAACATCTCCCATATCTGTTTGAAGCGGGCAGATGAAACAGGGTTCCCGGCCACGGATGAGATCAGGACCATTCACGGCGATGATATCAAAGGCAAGTTGGTACAAACCCTGACAATTTCATTTGTACTGGCTGCGAATAATCAAACCGCCAGAATATCGAGGGACAAGATCCACTCCATCACATTTCTCGGAGCACTGGATAGTGACCCTGAAGGTTATCCGCAACTCACAGCATAAAAACGCTGTTTAAGCGCGTGGGAAAAAACTGCCAATATTCCGGGAGTCAGCAGAGAGCCTTCGGAGCAGTATGATGTGGCGGAGTAGCTCGTGTGTTACTTCAGCAGATTATAATCACGCAGGTGGAACCATCTGCGTGACAAGATAAAACCGGTCACCGGTTCAGGCGACAGGCTGGTCACCTCCTCACACATGTTCTTTCTGTAGAAGGCGGTGGTACTGCCCTCCTGCCAGACCGTCTTCTGCATCTTCGCTCTCATCTCAGCAACGTAGGCATCCTGAAGCTCCTGTTTGGGCTCGATCGCCCTGATGCTCGCATCCGCCTTCACGGCACTGATCGCCTGCACGATATAATCGGTCGCCACCTGCATATAGGAGATCTGCGAGCTGTGGCCGGAGCCGGTGTTCGGGCCGTTCACTTTAAAGTAGTTGGGATAACCCGCCATGGTGATGCCCTTGTAAGAGGAGATGGCGCTGCTCTCCCACTCACTGTTGAGGTTACGGCCACCCTTGCCAAACACCTGAAAGGTCAGCGCCCGTTTCATATCCGAATAGGCGTAATAGCCCGTGGCATAGACGATGATATCCAGGTCGATCTCTTTGCCATCTCTGGTTCTGATGCCTGCAGGCGTGATGCGATCAATGCCGCTGATATCGACATCGACATTTGCTTTGGCAAGCGCCGGCAGATAGCTGTTGGTCGGGATAACACGACGGCAGCCCAGCTCGTAATCGGGCATCATATGCGCACGCAACGTCTCATCCTGAATATATTTTTCGAGCTGCTTTTTCAGCCTTCTGCGATAATGGCTTTTCATGAAGGGTGCGAGCCTTGAGATCAGCGGATAGCGGCGAAAGGCGATAAACCGGATATCATAGAAGATAAAGACGAAGAGACGGATGAGATGGCGGATGCCCGGCAGCGTGCGGATATGGCGCTCAAGGGGGCTGTACTCCCTGTCCGAGCGCGGAAGGATCCACTGCGCCTTGCCCATAAAGAGGGTTAAGCGGGAAACCTTGTCGGCCATGGCGGGCACGATCTGCGCCCCGGAACATCCCGAACCGATCACCCCGACACGTTTGCCTTCATAAGCCACCGAATGATCCCAGTGACCGGCGTGGAATATCGCGCCCTTGAAGGTCTCCGCACCGTTGATATCGGGAATATGCGGGTTGGCCAGCACGCCGCTGCTGTCGATCACAAAGCGGCAGCTGTAGTGCTCGCCCGACTCGGTATGCACATGCCACAGGCATCTGCTTTCGTCATAGGTGAGGCTGGTGACTGTCTGGTTTGTTCTGGCGTATTTTTTCAGGCCGAACCTGTCGATGATGTGGTTGGTATATGCGAGCAGTTCGCGCTGCGGGGCGAAGGTTTTACTGAACGGAAAGGGGATAAAGGAGATGCAATACAGGCTGGTGGGAATATCCACCTCGGCCCCGGGATAGGAGTTAACCTGCCAGGTACCCCCTAACTCGGGGCTGCGCTCCAGCAGGACAAAATCGTCAAACCCCTTTTTCTGCAGACGGACAGCCGCAAGCAGCCCCGAAAAGCCGCTGCCGATAATGACGATCTCAAAATATTGTGGTTCTGTTGATGGCATTGACGCTGATGTTCCCATGCCCAAATTCTAGTAGCCCCTAGGACCATAGTACATCTGAAACGACAAAGCCCCCTGCCAATACGGATCGGAAGGGGGCTTTGATTGAACGGGCTCAAACGTCGCAAACCGTCTGAGCAGTTTGGTCTTAAGCGTTGGCCGCTTCAAACTCCTGCATATAGGCAACCAGTGCATCGACACCGGCTTCCGGCATGGCGTTGTAGATGGAGGCACGCATACCGCCGACGGAGCGGTGCCCTTTCAGGGTCACGAGTCCCCTCTCTGCAGCCCCTTTCAGGAATGCCGCATCCAGTTCGGCATCGGCCAGCGTGAACGGTACGTTCATCCAAGAGCGGGCGTTTATCGCCACAGGGTTGGCGTAGAAGTCGCTGCCGTCGATAACCGCATAGAGCTTCTCCGCCTTGCGCTTGTTGATCGCAGCCATCCCTTCCAGACCGCCCAGCCCTTTTAGCCACTCGAATACAAGCCCGGCCATATACCAGCTGTAGGTGGCAGGCGTATTGTACATCGAGTCGTTGTCGGCATGGGTGGCGTAGTTGAACATGGTCGGGCAGATATCGGTCGCCTTACCGAGCAGATCATCACGGATGATGACGATGGTCAGGCCCGCAGGACCGATGTTCTTCTGCGCACCGGCATAGATCATGCCGAACCTGGAGACGTCGATCGGGCGCGACAGGATGGTGGAGGACATGTCGGCAATCAGCGGCACGCCGTTGGTTTCAGGGATGTAATCGAACTCGACACCGCCGATGGTCTCGTTGGGCGTGTAGTGCACGTAGGCGGCGTTCGGGTCCAGTTTCAGCTCCGCCTGTGTCGGTACGGAGGTAAAGCCGTTATCGGAGGTGTCGGCAGCGATATTGACGGTAATGTAACGCTTGGCCTCGGCAATCGCCTTCTTCGACCACATACCGGTGTTGATGTAATCGGCACTGGTTTTATCGCCCATCAGGTTCAGTGGAATCATGGCGAACTGGGAAGAGGCGCCGCCCTGCAGGAAGAGCACCTTGTAGTTGTCGGGAATACCCATCACATCGCGCAGGTCAGCCTCAGCTTTTGCCGCGATGGACATATACTCCTTACCGCGATGGCTCATCTCCATCGTGGACATGCCTGAGCCGTTCCAATCCAGCATTTCGGCTTGCGCGCGCTCGATTACAGCAGTCGGCAGCATTGCCGGGCCTGCACTGAAATTAAACTTTCTTGCCATGATTACCTATCCTTTTCCGGGGAATTCTTAAGCGCGTGGGAAGATAGCCCTATAGAGACAATTCCTCAATGCGCGAAAAAGCTGTTCCGACAGCATGGCATACTGTTCTCAAGGCGGATTTCAGCCATGAAGGCAGTGATCTGCAGCCTAAAAGTACTATTTCGTAAGTGCGATAAACAATTTCGGCAGCCGTCACGCGTGGTCGATTACGGTAGCTGCCCTTTTTCATTGTCGCGGCAGTCAGGCGACTCTATTTTTTCCTTAGCCAACGCATGGCATCACCCTTTGAGTAAAAAGCCTCCAGAGAGCGTGACCTGTTGCCCTGAGTCAGTAATTTCACCGACTTGTAAAATTCTGTGAGTTCCCTCTGCTTGCCTTCAAGTACCACCCAGGCCAATTTCGATTCAGGGTCGATCGTGCGCAACATAGCCGCATTCTTTGCCACCTCGATGAGATATGAAAAGTTAAACTCGCTCCAGTCGCCCCGGGTCACATCGAACAGTTCATTGAAGCCATAATAATCGCCATGGCTCCATATCTCCTTCACGTACTCAATAAAATCTTCCTTACTCATTTTTCCGACACAAGTGGAGTAAACAATTCGCTCATTGGTATCTACAGAATTTTGTATAGGCATTGAACCATCCTCCCGGCTACGTCATTTCTGCAGCTATCACTGAAGTGAGCACCTCGGTCAGATAAAGCGCCTGATCAGCGGTGTCCAGTCGGTCGGTTTTCTGTTGATGATGTGATCGATGAGTTTCGTGGTTTTGTTTGCGACACTCAATGCTGTCATCTCCTTCGGATCAGGAAGGATCGCGCCTGAGCCCGAGGATTCGTACGCATCGGCAAGCTGCCCCGATGTCCTGCGCAGCTGCAGACTAAGCCCCTGGGAAAGCGCCTTCATGAAGGCGATCCCGGCACGTGGATGGTCCGCTAAAATCTTATCGAAGTTTTCACGCGTGATCATCAGCAAGGTACACGGGGTACGGGCAATCACAGTGGCAGAGCGCGGATAGCTATCCATCAGTGCCATTTCGCCAATGCTGCGGCCGCGGGAAAGCGATGAGACAGCGATCAGGTTTCCGGTTTGCGCGCGTTTGTAGACGTCGACTGTTCCGGACACAATAAAGCACATGAAATCGCTCTCTTCGCCCTCGCTAAACAGAGGCTGCTTCTCAGCCAGGTGCGCGGTTTTCATGCGTGCAGCAATGGCTCTGATCTGCGAGCCATCGATGTCATCAAAAAGAGGAATGGCCCCTGTCATCTCAATCATTTCATTTATTGAACATTCAGGCTGGTCAAATTGGCCTAACAGATAAGCTTCCGGGTTACCCTTGGATGCTATGCCTCCCACCCTGTTCTGAGGCAGCTGCCTTGGTGTACCTGAAATTCTTGAGCCTAGTTGCATAGTCTGCCCCCCGGATATCTGACGTTTATCTGGGATTACTGCTGCAAGTTCTCGGCCAACGGCCGGTTTGGAACAAACCCCTTTAATATCAATATATTACATTTTCCATGAAGGGTGGAGTTGTTTGCCGGGGGGAAAATATTTCCGTCCCTGCAGGGATCTTTTTTCCTGATGAATAGGCCCCCGAACTGGAAATAAGCAGACTCTCCATTGAATGGCGAAAACCAACCGGCTCTGCTCCCCCTGTTTTACAGGTCACCGAAAAACCGTAAAAACAGCTGCATGCTTGGCAAGCAACATATCCCTGGAGTAATCTGCGAACAGCTGCTTGGGATCGAGGTTTAGGCTATGTCATTTATCTTTCTCCATACCTGCCATCTGGCACTGCGCCATCTTCGCTAAGGGAATGCATATCTTCTCAACAGAAGCACGCCTTGCTGAGCACTACAGCCGCGAGGATGGCCGCTACCTTATTGAGGTTCACCTGCGCGAGGCAAAGCGCCTTTTCAACTCTCTCGATCCTGCCCCTTTTATCGAAAAGGATCTGGATGCCGATGCCGAGAACTACATCCTCGACACAGCGAAGGACTTTCCGCTGGCCACGCCGCTGAAGCTGGTGATCTACCTGCCTGAAGATGAGTACGCCGGTCAGGATGCCGCTTCGATTCCCGAAGCCATTGAAAACTATTTCGGTTACCGCGCCCATCAGGCCGATATGAACCTGCGTTTCATCTTCTTGCAAGGGCGCACCTCACTGATGATCGGCCTGCTGTTTCTGTTCGGCTGCCTGTTTTTACGCGAATTGCTCTCTACGGCGCTGGATGCAGGGCTACTGCACGATATTGTTGAGGAGGGATTGATGATCTGTGGCTGGGTGGCGATGTGGCGTCCGATCCAGATCTACCTCTACGACTGGTGGCCGATTCGACGCCTGCACAACATTTATGAAAAGATCAGGGCCATGCCTATAGAGATTCGAAAGCAACCGAACAATTTGGTTCTCCCGATCATTTCATCGCCGCGTGAGAGCAGGTAGCAATCAGCACAAGCGCCATCTGCCTGCAGTGCACCATTCAGGATGGCACCACCTCCCTCACCGATGGGGAGCAGAGCCCGGAGATCACACCGGCACACCGGAAGCCGACTGCCTGAAACCCTGCTATCATAAGCGTAATGAGAACGGATAGCCTGCAGCCATGAACAGAATGCTCAAGGCACTATGCCTGCTTGTGCTGCTGCTGCCAGCGCCGCTGCTTTATGGCCAGGAGGGATCCCCCCCGATTGATCGCAGTGCTGCCGGAAAAGCTGATGTGGTGCTCTACTTCTTCTGGTCCGACGCATGCCCCCACTGCCTCGAGGCCAAGCCTGTCGTCGAGAAGCTGGCAGCAAGCCATCCATGGCTTGCGCTGCAGTCGATGAACCTGCGCGGCAACCCTGCACATCAGCAACGCTACCAGCAGATGGCCGCCCCCTTCGGCGAGAAAAAAGGTGCCGTACCTGCCTTCTTCTTCTGTGGCGAGATGGTTGTCGGCTTCGACAGGGAGGCGACGACCGGCACCTACCTGCGCGATAAACTGAGCGCCTGCCACAGCGCGCTTGCGGCGGGCAGAGCCCCCGAGCAGCAGCAGATGGCGACGACGGCCACCGACATTGAGCTGGAAGGGATGTCGCTGCCGGTTATCACCCTGATGCTGGCCGGACTGGATGCCTTCAACCCCTGCGCCTTCTTTGTGTTGCTGTTGCTGCTGAGCCTGCTGGTGCATGCACGCAATCAGCGCCTGATGCTGCTGATCGGCACGGTATTCGTATTCTTCTCCGGCCTGATCTATTTCCTCTTCATGGCCGCATGGCTCAATATCTTCCTGCTCTTCGGGCAGATGCGCTGGATCACGCTCACCGCCGGCCTGATCGCCATCGCCATGGCCCTCTTCAATATCAAGGATTACCTGTTTGCCGGAGCCGGCCCTTCGCTCTCGATCTCAGATGCGGCCAAGCCGGCGCTGTTTGAGCGCATGCGCAGGCTGATACAGGCAAGGAGCCTTGCAGCAACGCTGCTGGGCACCATCGTGCTGGCCATCGCGGCCAACAGCTACGAGCTGCTCTGCACCTCCGGCCTGCCGCTCATCTACACCCGCACGCTGACGCTGGCAGAACTGCCGACAAGCACATACTACCTCTATCTGGTGGCCTATAATGTTATCTACGTCCTGCCGCTGCTGCTCATCGTGCTGCTGTTCGTGCGCACGATGGGGAGCCGCAAACTGCAGCCCAGGGAGGGGCGTCTGCTCAAGCTGCTCTCCGGCCTGATGATGCTGGGGCTGGGACTGCTGCTGACGCTGGCACCGGAATATCTGAGCCGGGTCTCCGTTGCGATCGGCACCATCCTCACCGCCGTTGCCATTACCCTGCTGGCGGCAGTGGCCGAAAGGCGGAGAAAGAACAACGCTGCATAGCTGCGCAAGGCGCATTGCACCCCCGCCACTTCGCCTTTTACGGCTCGGTGACCCGCGAACTCAACGGTCTCCACATCGGGTACGGCGCTCCGCTGCAGATTTTCCCCGACCGAACCGATGCGCGAAATAGAAAAGCCCGCTGCTTTCGCAGAAGGCTTGGCGGTATGAACTATTGTGTCCGTGTAACTGGCTCTCAACGCCCTGATCAGTAGGTCTCTGCAACGACATCGCCAAGCTGGATATAGGTCTCTACACCTGCCTTGGTATTGGTCAGGATATCATCGGAAGGCACCCACCGTCCCTTCTCTCCGCATAGCACCACGGTGCTGCCGCCGAAGAGGAAGTAGCCTTTTTCATCACCCTTCTTGAACGCTTTCGATTCATCAAAGGATTGCACGATTTTTCCCACACAGGTGGCCCCCACCTCGATGTAGGCGAGCTTGCCGAAATGTTCGGTCTCAAGGATTGCGACCCGGCGTTCATTCTTGATGAAGATATCATGCCTGTATCTCAGCGCCAGCGGATTGACCGAATGCAGATCGCCGGGAACGGAGAATGCTTTCAGAGTTTTGCCATCATCGGGATAGTGGTAGCGGTGATAATCGACCGGGCAGAGCCGTGCGATCATCAGCGGGCCGCCGATAAAGTCTTCGGCCAGTGCATGATCACCGATCAGGTCAACCGCGCGCAGCATCGCTCCCTTCACCGGGACCGTGAGTTCATCGTGCATGGCCGCATGGCCGAAGTAGCGCGCTTCGGCAAATGCACCCATTTCGTGATCATTGGGGGTAAAGGCTCTCTCTCCCTCCCTGAACGCCCGGATAAAGAACTCATTGAATGACCGGTAGGATGCCTCGATCGGCTTGTCGGCGAACGATCCCTTCTCGAATTGATCGATCCGGATGTTGAAGGCCTTGATAAAGGGGGCAACCTTCCCGGCCGAGCTCAGGCTATCCTGGGACTTGCCGTATATCTGGCTGAGCAGTTTACTGGCAATAACGGGGCCGAGCAGCCGCCCGATCGGATTGCCGTAGGCGAACTTCACCATGCCGTCGCCATAGACCTTCTCGATCTCCATCGCGTTCCGGTAACGGTTGAATACCTGAATCTCAAAACCCTGGCTCATGCTGGGGAACCCTGCTCCTCTTTTACGCTGCTTCAAGGGCCATATTGGCCATCTTCATGGTGCTTTCAAATGATACCGCACCTGCAATAAAGAGGCCATTATGGCAGAACATGGCATCATCGATACCGGTCATCTTCTGCAGCTCGGCGCCGGATAGCCCTGCCCATGCCGCAGGCAGCGGCTTCCTGTTTTCAAATGAGCCGTGCTCAACCGGTACGGTCTGGATGCGCCACTCGCCGGTCTGGGACGGGTAAAGCACATAGAGCGCCTCTTCAGAAAGATTCCGAACAGTGCGTTTCCACGGGGTGTATTGTTCCAAAATGATCACGCGAGGATCGGCTGCTTGCTCGATCGCTTTCGCCACAATGGCTTTGGCACTGATGCCGCCGTTCGCGGCCGCAATAAAGCGCGTTAACACGCGTGCGGCAAAATCGACCGCTTCGTTAAATGCATCATCAAAGCGGGGCTCTTCCTGCCAGGTGGGGTTAAACATGCCGATGGCATGGCTGAGACTGATGCCCTGCTGGACCCCTTCCACATGTCCGCAGTCGATGGCATCAATCGTGGAGACCAGTCCTGCATCCACACCATCCGCTACCTCCTGATTACCGTGGCAAAGCTCCAGCCCATACTTCTGCCAGATCAGGCCGAATGAGGAGTAGGGAATGCCATTTTCACGCTCCCCTGCTCCACCTCGCTGATGATGATCGAAACGGTCTCGCTCCGGATCATATTCAAGACCCACATCGATCGCGATATCGGCCTTGGCGATCAGCTCCGGGTCGCGTGTGCGGATCAGCGTAAAGGATGGAAGAAGGCTCCTGAACAGTGCGACACTGAATACATCATCAGCATGAAAATTGCCGTTGTGCGTTACGATTGTTTTATCAGTCATTGATTGGGTACCGTTGAAAAGAAGATCGGATCATTCGAATAATCCGGCGGCACCCTACCCGTTTCTGAATCTTTTTCCTGCCCGGCTTACGTGAAAGCTGATTGTCCCCTCATCCTGTGCACAAAAAGGCTAGCCTCCCCATTGACCTTGCATATGATGTGCAAACAGCATGAAAGGAATGTAACCCATACGATTGATGAATAAGACCAGAGAACAGCACAATCTCACCTCGCAATATTCTATCCCGGAATATATCGACATGCTCGTCAATCATTCAGCGCATCTTTATCAAAGTTCACCCCTGCTGGAAAAGGCATGCCACTATGTCTGGGGAGCACAGGATGTTGCATCTGAACTGCCCAGCAGCCTCGATGTGGCGATACTGCTCAGCCATTTAAGCGCTGATGAGACAACGATTATTGTATGCCTGCTCAGTGACAGCCGCCTGCGTAGCCCGGAATTTCACAAGGTGATTCAACGTGAGTTCTCTGACGAAATACTTCAGATGGTCAGAAGCCTCGAAAAGCTTCATGAATTCAGAGCCGGCAAATCGGATGGGCATGAACAGTCTGAGCGCTTGAGAAGAATGTTGCTGGCCATGGTTGATGATGTGCGCGTGGTGCTCATCAAACTGGCCTACCGGGTGCAGCGGCTCAGGGAGCTGGCAAAAGCAGATACAGAGACACAAAAAGCGGTCGCATCTGAATCACTTGAAATCTTTTCACCCATTGCCAACAGACTCGGTATCGGCCAACTGAAGTGGGAGCTCGAAGATCTCTCCTTTCGCTATCTGCAACCGGAAACCTATAAGCGCATTGCAACACTGCTTGAGGAGAAAAGAGCAGGTCGTGAGTCCTATATCCGACAGGTGGTTACAGAGATTGATACGCTGCTGAAGAGTTCTGACATTGAGGCCAGGGTTTATGGCAGGCCAAAGCATATCTACAGTATCTGGTCAAAGATGACGCATAAGAACAAACAGTTTTCAGAGCTGTTTGATGTGCTGGCCATCAGGGTCACGGTGGAGTCCATCGCAGCGTGTTATACCGCGCTCGGGCTGATCCATGGCCGCTGGCACTATATCGCCAACGAGTTTGATGATTATATCGCCAACACCAAAGCCAATGGCTACCAAAGCCTGCACACGGCCGTTTACGGACCGGAAGGGAAACCTGTCGAAATTCAGATCAGAACCAGAGCGATGCACGAATTCGCAGAATTTGGTGTCGCGGCACACTGGCGCTATAAAGAGCGCACCGAACAGGATGAGGTACTGGAAAAAACCATTCACTCGATCAGACGACTGCTGGAAACACCTGAAAACAGTGATGAGGAGTTTCTTGCCAGCTTTAAGACAGAGCTCTTCTCGGATCGTGTCTTTGTGTTAAGCCCGGAAGGTAAAATCATTGACCTGCCGCAGGGTGCCACCCCGCTTGATTTCGCCTACGCGATCCACACAGAGGTCGGTCACAGATGTCGCGGCGCCAAGGTGAACGGTCATATCGTACCGCTGACCACGCAGCTTCAGAATGGTGAACAGGTTGAAATTCTGACCACCAATCACGCCAGCCCCAGCCGCGACTGGCTCAATCCCAACCTGGGTTACATCACCGGCAGCCGGGCTCGCTCGAAAATCAAGGCGTGGTTCCGGCAACAGGATTACGAGCAGAACGTGATCGATGGCAAAACCGCCATCGATCGCGAGCTCAAACGCATGCACATCTCCAATCCCGATACACAGAAACTGCTCGCCCATTTCAGGGTGAACAGTGAAAAAGAGTGGCACGCCAAGGTCGGACGCGGCGATATCACAGTCCGTCAGCTCACCTCCGCCCTGAATCAGATCTATTTTGATGATCCGGCTCAATCACTACCTCAGAAACCGAGACCGAAACAGACAGGCTCGCATGATCAAGCGATCCACGTGTGCGGAGTCGGCAACCTGCTTACCTATATGGCCAACTGCTGCAGGCCCGTTCCCGGAGATGAGATTATCGGCTTCATCACACGCGGCAAAGGGGTCTCGGTTCACAGGCGGGATTGCATCAACATCCTCAACCTCGAAGAGGAAAAGCAGAAACGCTTGATCTCTGTCGAGTGGGCGGATCATGAATATCAGACCTTTGCTATCACCCTGGCAATCGAGGCCATTGATCGCACGGGCCTGTTAAAAGACATCACAAGCATCCTTTCCGATCTGAAGGTAAACGTAGTCGCTGTTCAGACCCTCTCCAACAGAGATACGCAAACGGCAGATATGCAGATCATGATGGAGATCGAAGATCTGGAACAGCTGCAGAAGGTCTCCGATAAAATCCGGCAGTTACCGAATGTGCTGAAGGTGTATCGCCAGCGCGCATAAGCCTTCGAAAAGACTGGTACCGCTGCTCGCGGAGTATGCCCCGCCATCCACCTCGATCTCGGCGCTCTACCCCTCCCGCCAGCACCTCTCACGCAAGGTGAAGCTGCTGGTCGATTTCCTGTCGGAGAATCTGCCGCTCTATATCAAGTAAAAGCCCCCTGCTTTCGCAGAGGGCTTTGAGTTGTCGAAGTAAGGTTGGATTACTTCAGCTGGTCGAGATCGCGGACAGCGCCCTTGTCGGCAGAGGTAGTCAGCGCTGCGTAGGCTTGCAGCGCCTTGGAGACGACACGCTCACGATTCACAGGCTTCCAGGCTGCAGTGCCCTTGGCTTCCATCGCCGCGCGGCGGCTGGCCAGCTCTTCGTCGGAGACGAGCAGGTTGATCGAGCGGGCCGGGATATCGATGGCGATCTTGTCATTCTCCTGCACCAGACCAATGGCACCGCCCTCGGCCGCTTCAGGCGACGCGTGGCCGATGGAGAGGCCGGAGGTGCCGCCGGAAAAGCGACCGTCGGTCAAGAGAGCGCAGGACTTACCCAGCCCCTTCGACTTCAGATAGGAGGTCGGGTAGAGCATCTCCTGCATGCCGGGGCCACCCTTCGGCCCTTCGTAGCGGATGATGACGATATCGCCTGCAGCGACCTTATCATTGAGAATGCCGTTGACCGCATCCTCCTGGCTTTCGAATACGCGTGCGGTACCGGTGAACTGCCAGATCGACTCGTCCACGCCTGCGGTTTTCACGATGCAGCCACGCTCGGCAATGTTACCGAACAGAACCGCTAATCCCCCCTCCTTCGAGTAGGCGTGCTCATAATCGCGGATGCAGCCGGATGCACGATCATCATCGAGGCTCTTGTAACGCTCGCTCTGGATAAACGCCTCCTGGGTCGGGATGCCGCCCGGTGACGCCCTGTAGAGGTGGCGCGCCTCCTCATTGGCCGGATTCATCACATCCCATCCATCCAGCGCATTGCCAAGGGTTGTGGCGTGCACGGTCGGCACGTGACGATGGATCAGATTGGCACGATCCAGCTCGGCGAGGATGCCGACCACGCCGCCGGCGCGGTGCACATCCTCCATATGGTAGGCCTGAGTGGCTGGTGCAACCTTGCAGAGGTTCGGCACCTTGCGGGAGAGCCGGTCGATATCGGCCATGGTGAAGGCAACCCCCGCCTCCTGCGCACAGGCGAGCAGGTGAAGCACGGTATTCGATGAGCCGCCCATGGCGATATCGAGCGCCATTGCATTCTCGAACGCCTCGAAGGTGGCCACAGAACGCGGTAAAACGCTCGCATCCTCTTTCTCATACCAGCGTTTGGCATTCTCGACGATCAGGCGACCGGCCTTGAGGAAAAGTTCGCGACGATCGCCGTGCGTGGCAACCAGCGAACCGTTGCCGGGCAGGGCCAGGCCGAGCGCCTCGGCAAGGCAGTTCATCGAGTTGGCAGTGAACATGCCGGAACAGGAGCCGCAGGTCGGGCATGCCGAGCGCTCGACCGCCTCGACATCGGCATCGGTCTCATCGGGGCTTGCCGCCATCACCATGGCATCGACGAGGTCGAGATGCAGTTCACGGTTGTTCAGCGTGATCTTGCCGGCCTCCATCGGGCCGCCGGAGACGAATACGGCCGGGATATTCAGGCGCAGCGCCGCCATCAGCATGCCCGGCGTGATCTTGTCGCAGTTGGAGATGCAGACCATGGCATCGGCGGTATGGGCGTTGCACATGTACTCGACGGAGTCAGCGATCAGGTCGCGGCTGGGCAGCGAGTAGAGCATGCCGCCGTGACCCATGGCGATACCGTCATCGATGGCGATGGTGTTGAACTCCTTGGCGACTCCGCCGGCCGCCTCGATCTCGCGCGCCACCATCTGGCCGATATCCTTCAGATGCACATGACCCGGTACGAACTGGGTGAATGAGTTGACCACGGCGATGATCGGCTTCTCGAAATCACCATCCTTCATGCCGGTGGCGCGCCAGAGCGAGCGGGCACCGGCCATATTGCGGCCCTGGGTGGATGTGCGTGAACGGTAAACAGGCATGGAACTCTCCGAAGTTGATGTAGGCGAAGCGTAACCGCAGGCAGCATGCGATGCACGTGCATCTGTTATTCCTGATTTCCGAGCAGAATATTTGACATCGCCACATTGCGGTCGGACACTTTGCCAATGACGACACAGGCGCTGCTATCGCAGCTATACGACACCCCTGAAACAGACATTATCGAGCAGATCAGAAGCCTCAAATCCGAACTGGGCGACAAGGTGCTGATCCTCGGCCACCACTACCAGCGCGAAGAGGTGTTCGCCTTTGCCGATGTGACAGGCGACTCGCTGAAGCTGGCGCAGAAGGCGGCTGAAACCTCCGCCCCCTACATCATCTTCTGCGGCGTTCACTTCATGGCCGAAACCGCCGATATCCTCACCGGCGATGATCAGGCGGTGATCCTGCCCGATCTGGCTGCCGGCTGCTCGATGGCCGACATGGCCGATGATGAGCAGGTGAACCGCTGCTGGCGTGAGCTCTCCGAAGTGATCAATCCGGATGAGTGCGTTACTCCGGTCACCTACATCAACTCCACCGCCTCATTGAAGGCGTTCTGCGGTGAGCATGGCGGCATCGTCTGCACCTCCGGCAATGCGCGCCGCATCCTTGAGTGGAGCTGGGGCAACCGCGAAAAGATTCTCTTCTTCCCCGACCAGCATCTGGGCGAGAACACGGCGCTGGCGATGGGTATCCCCGACGCCGAGATGATCATCTGGGATCCGGCGCTGCCGCTGGGCGGCAACACCCCTGAAGCGATCGAAAAGGCGAAACTGATCCTCTGGAAGGGGTTCTGCTCGGTGCACCAGCTCTTCAAGCCTGAGCATTCCGACACCATGCGCAAAAACCATCCCGGCATCGAGATCCTCGCCCACCCCGAGTGCTCGCGCGAGGTGTGCGAAACGGCCGATTTTGTCGGCTCCACCGAGATGATCATCCGGCATGTCTCCGAAGCCCCGAGCGGCACCAGCTTTGCCATCGCCACCGAGCTGAATCTCGTCAACCGCCTGCGGCTGCAGTTCCCGGACAAACCGGTCTGGTTCCTCTCGCCGATGGTCTGCATGTGTTCGACGATGTTCCGCACCGATCCGCAACACCTCTGTGCAGCCCTCACCTCGATCAGGGATGGTGATATCACGCATCAGATCACAGTGCCTGCACAACAGAAACGCTGGGCCAAACTCTCGCTCGAAAGGATGTTGAACCTTGGTTAAACGTGCTCTTTATCTCCTGCTCACCGCCCTGATCGCGCTGCCCGTCGCAGCCCAGGCCGGCACCATTAAATCGCTCGAGCAGGAGATCTTCGCATTCAAAAAGAGTGGCGACCACCGCTATGCTCCCCTCACCACCTCGCGCGTGGAGGCCTACCTTGGTGCCGCCATGCTTGCAGATGGGGAGCAGAGAGAAGGTGAAGCTGCTGCTGCAGTGAAGAAGGCGGAAGAGAAGCTTGCTGAGGCGAAATCCACGGCAGCAGGCTTCCGCCAACAGTTCGCATCGCTGCTGGCGCTACGCAGTGAAACCAGTGCCGTTGCAGAGATTGTCTCCACTACCCCTGAAGAGGGAAAGCCGCTTGCTTCCCAGCAGATGGTCGAAGCCGAGAACGCACTGAACCAGGCCATCGTGACCCGCGAACGCGGTGAACTGAACAGGACCCTTGAGCATGCTGCCACCGCAAAATCGGCCTACAGCAAGGTGCTGAACAGCAACCTTGATCAGCTATCCGTTATCACGGCACGTCTTATCTCCAAGGCCAGGTCATGCGGCTCCAAACGCTATGCGCCGGTCACCCACCAGGCAGCCAGCGAGAAGCTGGCCGAGCTGCGCGGTTATATCGACGGCCTCTTTGCCACTCCGCCATCCAAACCGAGCGAGGCCTACGCGCTTGCAGCCGAAGCGAATGCGGTGTGTGAACAGGTCAAGCTCTGGAAAAAAGAGAGCAGCAGTTATGAAGAGATCATTATCAGGGAGAGGACGTTCCGTCACAATCTCGCCAAAGAGCTCGACATTGAGACGCCCGATAACGTTCTGCTGGTCACCAATTCACCCCGGGAGCTTCTTGATGCAACCAAGCGGCTGAAAGGCAGCCTCTCTGCAGAGCGCGAAGCTCGCAAGAAGGCAGAGCGCGAAGCTGAGGCAAAAGCCAGAATGGTTGTCGAGAGCGATGAGCAGATGCAGGCGCAGCGCAGTCAGCTGACCGACATGAAAGAGGTATTCCGCGCCAAGCTGGAGCGGGAAACCGCCGATAAAAAAATGCAGGAGCGGTTGCGCAACCAGTTCAAAGAGGGTGATGCGGAGATCTTCGTCAACCTCGACGGTTCGCTGCTGCTGCGCATGGTCGGACTGCAATTCACATCAGGAAGCAGCAAAGTCACCTCTGAATATTTCGATCTGATTTCCCGCCTCAAAGGCGCCCTTGATGTCTATGCCGACAGAACGGTTCGCATCGAGGGGCACACCGACGACCAGGGCGATGTGAAGCCGAACCAGCAACTCTCGCTGAAGCGGGCCGAATCGGTGCGTGATGTCCTGATCGAAGCCGGAGCCGATGGAAGCCGCCTGAAAGCGCTTGGTTACGGCGAGGTGCGCCCGATCGCCAGCAATGAGTTCCCGCAGGGTCGGGCCATGAACCGTCGTATCGATATCGTCATCGACGCTCCCCAGTAAGCCGACATACGGACCAACACTTTGAACTCGGAACTGACTGATCCTTCAGGCCTTGAGGGGCTTCCCGAAAAGGTCCACGAGCATGCCCGCAAGCTGATTGCCGACTACGCCCACGACTCCCCCTACAAAAGGGCGATCCTTGTCGAGGCGCTACGGCTGGTCTCGGACGGATACAGCAATGCCGATGTAAAAATGCTGGCCAAAACCATGGGCGAGCTTCGCAAGGGGCTCGACGTATTCCAGCCCTATCAGGCACTGCGCAAGGTGAGCGTGTTCGGTTCGGCGCGTACCAAACCGGACCATCCGCGTTATATCCAGACGATGAACTGTGCCGCAGCACTCCGCGATGCCGGTTTCATGATCATCACCGGCGGTGGCGGCGGCATGATGCAGGCGGCCAACGAGGGGGCCGGCGAGATGAACTCCTTTGCCATCAATATCAACCTGCCTATGGAGCAGCAGCCCAACCCGGTAATGATCGGGTCCCCCCGCCACTTCTACTGCCAGTACTTTTTCACCCGCAAACTCTTCTTTCTGAAGGAGAGCGATGCGGTGGTGCTGACCCCGGGCGGCTTCGGCACGCTGGATGAGACTTTTGAGACACTGACACTGCTGCAGACCGGTCGCAATCCGCCAATACCGGTCGTGCTTCTGGAGGCACCGGGTGACGATTTCTGGGGCCCGTTTATGCACTCCTGGATGCGCAGGCTGGTCAAGGATGGGGTGATCGATGCCGATGACAACCACCTGCTCTTCCATACCGACAGCATTGAGGTGGCGACAGCCCATATTCGCGACTACTACGTCAACTACCACAGTTTCCGTTATGTCGGCAAGGCAGTACTGCTGCGCATCCTCAACCCGTTATCAGCAGATGCGCTGGATCGATTGAATGCGGAGTTCTCTGATGTGTTGAGTGAAGGTGAGATCGACCAGGTGTTCCACTGGCCGAAGTCAGACGACCACTGCTTCGATCACCTGCCTCGCCTGCGCCTGCACCTGGATCGTTCCCGCATGAACGTGCTGCCGCAGATTATCCGGCGCATGAACTCCCTCTTCGTTCAGGACCACAAGCAGGACTCCTGATCACCCCATACGCCGCATAAGGGCGATTCAAAAGCGTAAGCAAAGTCACTTTATTACTTTTCCACTACTGTAGATTTGCACACAGGAAAAAAGCGGATTGTGTTTGCGTAAGTGGCCGGAAAGTTGCTAAAGATAAAAGGCGCAAATATGATGCAGCCGCTTAATTTCAAAGGAGGCAGGCCATGAGAACGAAATTGCTGATGATTTTCTGCTCCGGCCTTATGCTTCTTATGCCCGGCATTGCCTTCTCATCGGATACCTCAGCCCCCTCCATTCGCCAGCAACATGATCCCGCGCTGCAGCAGCGACTGAACAGATGTATCAAGCAGCTCAAGCTCACTTCAGCCGTTCAGCAGAAGCGCCTCTCCGTTGCTCTCGTGGATGTAACCGATCCGTCAGACCCGAGCATGGCACAAATCAATGGCGATGAAATGATGTATGCAGCAAGCCTTCCGAAGATCGCCATCCTGCTGGCCGCTTTTGAGCGCATCGCAGAGGGAAAACTCCAGCTCAACGACAACACCCGTGAGACCATGACCAGCATGATCCGCCACTCCTCCAACAGTGCTGCCACGGCCATGATCAGAAAAGTTGGCGGCAATTATATCAACACGGTCCTCTCCTCCCCGAAATACAGGCTTTACGACCCTCGCCACAATGGTGGCCTCTGGGTAGGTAAAGAGTATGCCAAAGGCAGCGCCTTCCATCGCGATCCCCTGCACCAGCTGTCGCACGGAGCAACCGCCATCCAGGTTGCACGCTTCTACTACATGCTTGAGACCGGCCGCCTTGTTTCTCCTGAGTATTCTCAGGAAATGAAAGCCATCATGTCGAAACCGGGCATCAACCACAAATTTGTCAAAGGCCTCTCTGCCAGCTACCCCGACATTGAGATGTACAGAAAGTCCGGAAGCTGGGGCTCATTCCACGCCGATAGCGCCCTGATCGAACATAACGGTCGCCACTATATTGCCGTCGCTTTGGCCAACGACCCGAAAGGTGGTGAGTGGATGACCCGCCTGATCCGCGAAATGGATGATATTATTTTCAAACATGCCGGCTTCGCCTCGGCTGATGCCGCTGCACCGCAGATGGTTTCGGCCTCTGCACACACGACCACGAACGGCTTGATGTAATCTCAACAGCAGAGGGAGCCGCTTGCAGTTTCCTCTATTTTCAGGAGTTACGACTTCTCTCCATGCAACATTCTCCGGGCATGTTCCCTGCCCAGCATCACCAGCGACAGACCCCAAAGCATACAGACCAGCAGAACCAGCCAGCTCAGATCCTGGCTTGCAATAGAGAGCGGCAGCCACTGCGTCAGCAGCAGGATCAACAGTGAGCCGATGATCCTGAACAAACGGTATCCGAACATATCGATCCACGCCTTGGCCTGAAAAATCAGCAACGGATTGACGGATGCATACAGCAGCTCTTTTGAAGCACGATTAATTGAATAGGAGAGTCCGCGGTCGGCAATCTTCAGTGCGGCCCCGGCAGCAAGGCCCGGCGCGGAGATATAGAAAAGTGAACTTACCACAACGGCAAGCGGCTGCGCTGCCAGACCAGCCATTACCCCCAGCCAGCGGTGCACAACAGGGACAATGAGAAGATTCACGGATATCGCAATCAGCCCGAGAAGGCTGAAAAACTCGCCCAGATAGGCCGTGCGCTCTTCCCTGCCCGATATCGCCGATTCGATGGCTGTCATGAACTGGTATTCGATCAGAGGTTCAATGATCTGGGCCAGAAGTACGATTGCGGCAATCAGTTTCAGGTAACGATGCGAAAGTACTGCGCGCCAGCTGCCCTCTTCAACATGTCTGCCGTTCTCTTTTGCATGATCATCGCGGTAGAGGCCTGTTCGATACATCACCATGGTCAGCAGAATAAGCAGAGAGAGGATGGCTGCTGCTACCAGCAGCAGATCGGTGCTCTGTAGTGATGTCTGCCTGATCAGGATACCGGTAGCCAGACCTCCGGCAACACCCCCGACCAGTCCTCCGGTTCCGATAAAAGCGTACCAGCGCCTCCCCTCCTCTTCAGAGTAGACCGAATTGGTGATGCTCCAGAACTGCTCCACCAGGACCACGCTGAGAATGTCGACAAAAATATAGAAGGCGAAAGCAGTTATCCGATCCGGATCAACCAATAAGGGGCGAAAAACGACCAGCAGCGCAATAACGATAAGTACGCTTGTAATCACCACATGGAGGCGGGAATAACGCGCCACCAGCCGATAGTAGAAGGAGACAATAGCCCCGAGAGTCAGGGCCGTGGCGATCCAGACGTAGGGAAGCAGATCACTGCCAATCGCCTCCAGAAAGATCGAACGGCTGACCGGCTTGAGGTGGTAGAGTGCCGTGATAATCAGAAAAAAATTACTGAAAAGAAGTGCGCAGCGCAAAAACGGCCGATAGCGAAGCTTTGACATATATAACGATTATGGCGTATAGTTAAGTCACTTGTACAGCTGGAACACCGTTTCAGCGGGAGTGTTCACATGGCACGCAAGTCTCGTATGGCAGTCAAATTATGGTTCCGATTAATGACCGGCCTGCTCTTCTTTATGCTGGTGCCACATAAATCAGTCGCCGTCGACAGCTCCCACCATCAAACCCGCCACCATAAAACCACGACACTCAAGAAGACGCACCCGACTGTTCGCGATCATGCCAGCCCGAAGATGCAGAGAATGCTGGAGAAGCGCATCGCCTCCCTTCACCTGAGCAGAGCAATTCATGACAAACGGCTGTCCGTAGCGCTCGTGGACGTCACTGACCCCTCTGCTCCCGCCATGGCCCAGATCAACGGTGACGAAATGATGTACGCTGCCAGTCTGCCGAAAATCGCTATTTTGCTGGCCGCCTTCGAACGCATATCGGAAGGGAAGCTGCCGCTGGATGATGAGCTGCGTAAAACGATGACCGATATGATCCGGCACTCATCGAATACAGCTGCAACGGAGATGATCAGAAAGGTTGGCGGCGATTATATCAACAAGGTACTGGCCTCCCCGAAATACAGGCTTTACGACCCGAACCACAACGGCGGCCTCTGGGTCGGCAAGGAGTACGCAGGCAGCAAGGCATTTCACCGCGATCCGCTGCATCAGCTGTCGCATGGGGCTACTGCACTTCAGACAGCACGCTACTACTACCTTCTGGAAACCGGACAGCTTGTTTCTCCGAAACACTCCAGGGAGATGAAAACTATTCTCTCAAAACCCGGCATCAGCCATAAATTTGTCAAGGGACTGGAGGATAGCCCCCATGGAAATCTGGAGATGTACCGGAAATCGGGAACATGGCGCTCCTATCATGCCGACAGTGCGCTGATCGAACATGATGGCCGCCGTTACATTGCCGTCGCGCTTGCCCGGGACCCCAAAGGTGGCGAGTGGATGAAAAAACTGATCCGGGAGATGGATGAGATTATTGTTGACCTGCATGAGCAGGATGAAGTTTTTGCAACAGCCGGTGCACACGAGTCGCTAGCCTCTGCTGCTCATCCGCGGAGTTCTTCCTCAAAACGTTTGATGTAAGGGTCACGATATAATTGAGCTTTGGTGCTCCTGCCGGTGCCTCAATAACTGCCACAGAATTCATCAGATTCAGTTTATTGCCTTTGTATGCACCGCACTGATATCCCTCTTCCGGCTTACATTTATAGAATGATCCGGATTTGAAATAGAGTGCTGCATCATTCAGAGCCGGCGAATGGGCATAACGGATTCGATACTGCGTCATATAGAGCAGGCGTTTGATCTGCAGGCTGGACCACGCATCGACAAGCCGCCCCTGCTCCATAAGAAGCAGGTAGTTCATCAACTCCCGCGTTGTACAGACACTGGTTTTTCCTGCCACACGGCGTTTGCCGGTAGATGAGAAAAAACTTCCCTGCCGCAACAGGTCGGTATCCATGCCGTTTCGAAGTATTGGCCCCAGCAGTGCCTGCAACAGGTGATCCCCCAACTGCCGCCTTGAATGTTGCCCGAAATAGGCATCTTCTTCCGCCCTGCTTACAGGATAGGCTTTGCCAAAATGGCGAAGCAACAACAGCTGTTTCTGTACCATGGCCGTGGCGGCATTGGAGCTGGCAGAAACGCTCCAGTCAAGATAGGTCCAGAGGTTGCCACGATCGCCTTCTGCCAGCCGCCGCTTCAGCAGGCGCATTTCACCCGGCAGCCAGAATGGCACCTTGTGATGATCGCGCCCGATAAATTCATCTGCGACAATCTCCGTGTCGCGAAGAATGCGCTTGCGGGCATTTATATCGTCGGGGTAAATGTCGGCGAGAGCCTGAAACAGAGCTAGCAGCACCATCATCTTTCCGACACTGGCAGGATTATGAATCACACTGGCCTGATGCTCCGCATATCTGGGTTGTTCACTATCCGTGATATCAAGAAGCGAGATACTGTAATACGGGGCATCCTCTCCCAGCAATTTCACCACCTCATTTGTGAGCCACGGATCTGCAGCAGGCAATCCCCGCTCCAGTTTCCCCTGCAGCCTTAATTGCACCTGCTCGGTCTTCAACTGCGCCCCGCTGTGAAGCCGGTTACCCGGAACCCGTCCCTGCTGGGCAAGGCGATAGCCCTCCAGACGGTATATACCTGTCTCTTCCGCACCATCCAGAGGGAAAGCGTGCAGAAGAGAGGGAACCATCATTGACAGCATAAGCAGCAGCGGCCTAATCATCATAACAACTCCGAAACCAGCGGCGGCCGATTCATCTGAACCAAACGCGCACCCCTTCGAGATATATCTCGGTCCATATCGATCAAAGTCTGGCTGCTTCTGGCCCTGCTGCTCTCAACAAATGGACGAATCTGGAACAGCGCCAGCTTGCCTTGCCGGAACCCGAATTCGATATCTGCCACCACCGGCACACCCTGCGCATTTCTGGGCAGGGGAAACCGCCGTTCTACATCGGCAATCAGGCTCAGCAACTGTTCGATCTCCGCACTACTGAGCAGGCTCTGCTTTCCTGAGGCAGGCATCACCTGAAGCCCTCCTTCCGGGTTAAGCACCTTCTGTACAGGAGAGGATGCCTGAGCAATAAGTTCAACGCCGCCACTGATTCGCTCCACCCTGATCTCCTCGGCTGCCTGCCCCTCAACGGCACCACCTATGCCTTCATTGACGGCGACTGAGAGCAAGCTGCGATCTCCGCTTTCGATGGCGGCGGAAACCAGAACTCCCGACTTCTCCGAGGGGAAACTTTTCATCAGCAGCACAGCCGGGTAAACATGCTCCGGCTCCTCCATATATGACTGCCTCCATGCATGGGAACGATCACTAAATGGTGAGGCCCATACATGCAGGATCGCTTTGAGAATCGCATCAAAACCGACCACATTGGCAACTGTGAGATTAAGGCCTGCGCCGCTAAAGCCGGGCAGATCCTCGACATTGGTGTCACTGCGGACAAACACACCGTAACTGCCATCATCTCCGAACGTTTCATTAAGCATATTTCGCAGGCTGTTCTTAAGCGAATTGTCCGGGCTACTGTTCACAATCCATTTTCTCAAACGATCGAGAAACAGTTGCGTTTCACGGCTTTTCTGATCGCCATCCGTAACAAGAGCAAGACGGTCATATTCGGATTTAATCCAGGTTAGCACGGAAGGGCCACCATCAAACAGAGGCTGCTCCAGATGCTGTTTGAAAAACCCGAACGGAATGACAATGCCCGGATTGACCATCTGCGGGTAGAAGTGATGCAGCTCCCCGAGATTGGCAGCTTTAGGGCCGACTGTTCGTCCCGAATCACGACTGCGAATGGAGCCAAGTGATTTAAGCGCCGTGTCATTCAGATCCAGCTTATCCATATCAGCATTGATACTGACCATCTCAGAAGGAGACTCTGTACCGAACACCGCCTCCCACTTCGGACTATCCTGCTCTATAGAAACCACGCCCTGATGGCTGATGGCTACAACAATACGCTCACCCACATGGCCCTTGATCCTTCTGTACAGCCTTTCATCAACAACCAGATTGGGGATGCCCATGTTGCGTGCAAGTAACTGCACATGAGACATGGAACTGCCCTCACCGCGGGTAATGATGCCTGCAACCGGCGTCAGCTCCTGACGCGTTGACTGGAGAATATAGATGCCATCACTGCGCAAATCTCCGCCCTGCTCAGGATCCAGCAGCAAGACTCCCCGCTGCAGCCCCGGATTAAGCCCTCGCACACCTGTCGCAACTTCACGGCCAAAAACCGTGTGTCTTATTCCGCTTAGCTGCCCGGCATCGGCTATCAGGGTGTCGAGTACGCGGGTAAATGGCAACAGAGGCGAGCTGCGAACCCGATCAGGAACATAGTTCTGTACCAGCTCACTCAAATCCCCCCATCGTTCTACTGTGGTTGCAAAATGGTACTCCATTGCACGCTGTGACCACTGGGTCATGCGCGCCACATAACGAAGCCCTCTGTAATATTCAGCTGCGGTAAGTGAATCGTTTGCAATCAACCTGTCCAGTTGATCCCGAACCGCCCGCCACTGGCGATCAGAGATAAGGCCTGTTGCATGCACTGCAGCGGCCAGATGGCGCAGCCATGACAGCCTGTCAGAACGGCTCGCCCGCCCCGGCGTTTCAAGTAGCTGATTGCCCCGGGCATAGATCTCCTGCTCCAGAACCAGCGATGCTCTCAAGAACCTCAATCTGTTGTGTACCGTATACCTGTTCTGCTTCTGCAGCATGGAGCGAAACCTCTGAGATCTGGAGGCGGCCACGGCAATGGTCTCTGCAGCCCCTCTTGCAGAGCCAAGAGCCTCTACAGTATCAAGCATCTCCTGCTTGAAACGCCTGTTCCAAGACTCTTCGGCCAGCTGATTGAGCTGACTGATCGCAGTATGAGGGGCATAAAGGGCATCCATATCAGCGGCCAGCGACTCATAGGCCCCCTGCAGGTTTCCAAGGCCCGACTTGAGCGCATAGGTACGAACCCTTTGCGGGTCTGCGGCATCAGGCATACTGTGGATTTTGATGCGAAGGCCATAAAAGCCTTCATCCTCCTCAGAAATTTCTGTAGCTGCCTGACGAATTTTCGCTCCCAGCTGCGGCTCCACGGCAAGAGGAAGCAGCCGTACCGTCTCACGCAATAAAAGGTACCGTTCTGGCGACGTCCAGGCAGGGTCATCCAGCAGTGTTGTCACGATTTTGTTCGCTGCCACCTGCTCATCCTCAACCTGGATGGCGCCACGATAATAACGGGCCCTGCGAAATACCCAGCCATCATCCGCCCTGATCAGATAACGCTCGAGAAGAACCTGCTTGAACTCATCCAGTTTGGGAGCAAGACCAATATAATCTTCGGGGTTAAGCCCTGCGACCAGATTGGCAATAAGATAACCGTTGGCACGCATCGCATAGGCCTGATCGCTCCAGTCTCCGTGCTGACGCCCCCCTCCGTGTAAACGGCATGCATTCTCTTTTGGTGGCAAGACTGACCCGTCTTTACAGAACCACTGTACGCCATGAAAGGGGCCCCGAATATTCTTTTTAAACTGCTCAATCAGCTGACGATACTGGTGCGCCTGTGGATCAGCGGATGCCCGGGAAGGTTGCGGGGAGAAGCATAAAACAGCGAGTAATATAAGTGATATCCGCAGAGTCATGTCATCCAGTATAGACAATAGAACAGACTCTAACCAGCCGGGAAAAGCTGATTGTAGCGTGTATATTTTCCCCTGGTTTCATAGCGCCTTGAGCCCTCACCCTCCATCAGAAGCTCACTCGGCATCGTTAGAGTGGTATTCAAGAGGCGCAGTGGCAGGATACGCCGCATATTACTTTTGGGAGAAACAGATGGGATACGATGTTTTCGGCGTAGGCAACGCCATTATGGATATGCAGGTGCGTTGCGATGATGCATTTCTTGAGGAGATGGGCATTGAGAAGGGGGTCATGACACTGGTTGATGAGGGGCGGCAGCAAGAGATCCTGGCTGCACTGGCCAATCACAGCGTGAACTACTGCTCTGGTGGTTCTGCGGCCAACACCATTGTCGGCATTGCCGATATGGGGGGGAAATCGGCCTATGCGTGCAAAACGGGTGCAGACAGTTTCGGCAGGCAGTATCTCGATGAGATGAAAAACCTCGGCATCACCATCGAAGTTCCACAGACCGAGGGACAAAACGGTACCTGCGTGGTACTGATCACACCGGATGCTCAACGTACCATGCTTACCCATCTCGGTATCTCCTCATCCCTTGATGAAGATGACATCGTCGAGAGCGAGGTCGCCAAGGCAAAATATCTCTACGTTGAGGGTTATCTCTTTGCCGGAGATTCCACCAAGGCAGCCGCACTCAAAGCGATCGAATTCGCCAAGAAGCATGGCGTAAAGGTGGCACTGACTGTTTCCGATCCATTCCTGATCCATCTCTTCAAGGAGCAGTTCCAGCAGTTGATCGAAGGCCCTGTCGATCTTCTCTTCTGCAACGAGGAGGAGGCCAAGGCATTGACCGGCCTGGAGGACCCTATCGACTGCGCCCATGCCATCCATGCTCACTGCGAAAACGTTGCGCTTACACTCGGCAAAAACGGTTCGATCATCATGCATGAGGGTAAGGCATACCCAGTTGAAGGAGTTGAGGTTGAAGCCATCGACACCACCGGTGCCGGTGACATGTATGCCGCAGGCCTGCTCTACGGTATCACCAATGGCATCCCCTGGCAGAAAGCAGGCCACCTCGGATCGCATGCAGCAGGTGTCGTGGTCTCCCAGCTTGGCGCACGCCTGCCTGCACCGCTTACTTTCGAAGAGATCAAACATCTTCTAGATTAATTGCAGTACCAACTTTCAGGAGAATCCGTTATGAACAGAATTATCACAGCCATCTTTGCCCTGATCGCCCTGATCTCTCTCTCCGCATGTTCGCCGGAACCGGGAACCAAGGCGTGGTGCGAGAAGATGAAAGAGACACCGAAAGGTGAGTGGTCAGCCAACGATGCCGGCACCTTCACCAAGTACTGCGTACTCGGAAACTACAAAGAGAAATAATGCCATTGGAACTACAGGCCCCTCACAACGGGGCCTGTTTTTTCGACTTTCAGGCCGAAATAGATCATAGTCAAATCCATATTGGAGACATTGATCACCTCATGCATCTCACCCGCATCAATCCGGATCACGCTCCCCTCTCGCACGTCAACAGCCTCCCCATTCACGGTGAACCTGCAGGTGCCTGAAAGGATATAAAACACCTCGCATATATCCTCATGGCAGTGTGCAGCCACCTTCTGGCCTGGCGTGAATGTTGCATGGGAGAAGCGTACTGAGCCTGGCAGCTCCGACTCGTGCAACAGCACCCGTTTCAGGATATCCGGATCATGCGATACACCTTCGGTCGCCACGCTGTACGTTTCCACAACCTTCATCTATGACTTCCCCTCAATATTGTACAGAAGCATCCTATACATTCATGCCGCTTCTTTAACAGGCCGGCGGCCTACTCCAGACCGAAGATGCCGCGCGTTCTGTAAAGGTATTTACGCAGCTCCTCGCAGAGCAGGATAACCGCTCCGAACAGCAACATCAGCGGTAGGTAGCCGGGATCAAACGCTGCCGTACCGAATATCGTCTGACCTACAGGCGTCAGAGCGATAACGACAAGAAGCAGCAGTTCGCTGCCAATACCGGCAAGAATCAGGCGGTTGCTGAACAACCCCTTGCTGAAGGCGGAAAGCTTGGTGGTGCGGCAGGCGAAGACATTGAACATCTGCGTAATGATAATCGTCGCGAAGAAGCCGGTGATCGCCTGCATATAGAGCGGGTCGTTCACCGCAAGCTCCCTGCCCCAACTCCAGCCGCCGGCAAAAAGAATGTCGAAGAAGATGATGTAAGAGAACGCCGTCTGCAGCGGCCCGATAAAGCCGTAAGACCTGGCAATCATGCGCCATGTAAGCAGCCTTGCTGAAGGGTCGCGAGGCGGCCGCTGCATAATATCCGACTCCGGCTTCTCCACACCGAGTCCGATGGCCGGGATCATGTCGGTACCGAGATCAATAGCCAGAATCAGAAGCACCGGCAGTGCCAGCGGCCAGCCGAGCAGGATAAAGAGAAGAAACGGAACGATCTCAGGGGTGTTACTGGTGAGGATGTAGGTGATAAAACTCTTGATATTGTCGTAGGCAGCGCGCCCTGCCTTGATTGCACTGACGATTGACGTGAAGTTGTCATCAAGCAGCACAATATCCGCCGCCTCTTTGGCCACCTCTGTACCGCTTCGCCCCATGGCAATACCGACATCTGCCCTGCGCAGCGCCGGCGCATCATTAACACCATCACCGGTTACAGCCACCACCTCCCCCATCTCTTTGAGCAGGGTAACAATGCGAAGCTTGTCGCGCGGCAGCGTACGGGCAAAGAGAAGCTCGGGACTCTGCAGCAGCTCTTTCAGCCGCTCATCACTGAGCTCGGGAAGATCGGCACCGTTAACCACCACCGCCGAATCACCCTCGATAATCCCGGTCTGGCGCGCGATATGTTCGACCGTCGACTCCTGGTCGCCCGAAATCACGATCACCCTGATACCCGCCTCCTTGCAGAGGCGCACAGACTCGGCCACTTCGGGGCGTGGCGGATCCTGCATCACTACCAGTCCGTAGAAACAGAATCCTCCTTCAAGATCGCCATGCTCATCCTCCACCTCCTTGATAGCACAGCCGAGAACCCTGAACCCCTGCCCGGCATAACTGACATCCCACTCCAATAATTTTTTACGCACCTCATCAGTCAGTTCGCTGCAGCGGCCGTTCTCGAAATAGTGCGTACACATCTCCAGCACCACCTCGCTCGCTCCCTTGAGATAAGCGCGGGCATTGGTGTTGTAGCTGTTAACTGTCACCATGAAGCGGCTCTCTGATGAGAATGGGATTTCGTGAAGCCGTGGCTGGTTCTCAGCGATATAGCTGATATTGCTAAAAGCGCTGACAAAACTTTTCAGGGAGAGCTCGGTGGCATCGCCGAAGCTCTTTTCCCGACTCACCGTACTGTTATTGCAGAGCACAAGAATATCGTTGAAATCCTGCATGCCGGGGATATTGCGCAGATGTACATGCTTCTGCTCCAGCAACAGGCGACCCTGGCTGCGGTCGAAGTCGTAGCAGAGATCGTTCATGCAGATGGCATGCACGTTGAGATTGTTCTCGGTCAGGGTACCGGTCTTATCCGAGCAGATCACGGTAAGGCTTCCCAGGGTTTCGATCGCATCGATATTTTTCACCAGCACATTGAGCCTCGCCATACGCTGGGCGGCCAGCGAGAGGGTCAGTGTCACCGTTGGCAATAGCCCTTCCGGCACATTGGCAACGATGATACCGATGGCAAACACGAGATCGATCCAGATCGGGTTACGGGCTATTAAGTAGTCCAGCAGGAAGAACGAAATACCAAGGGAGATGGCGATATAGGAGATGATACGGATAAAATGGGCGATCTGGCGCTGCAGGTGAGACTCCACCTGTTCGACTTCGCTGGTCTCGCGGGCAATTTTACCGATCTGGGTATGGTCGCCGGTTGCCACCACCACCGCTGTGCCTGTTCCCGACTGAACCAGCGTACCGCTGAAGACCATATTTCGGCTGCGCAACACATTGCCACTGGTGGCATTGAGACTTCTCAGCTGAGGCTCGCTTTCACCGGTGAGGGCGGAGTGATCCACCTTCAGCATACTCTGCTCGATAAGGCGTGCATCTGCGGTAATTCGGTCCCCCTCCGCAAGCACTATGATATCGCCCGGTACCAGATGTTCGGACTCAATCTGTATCCGCTCGCCACCCCTCAACACCACCGCCTGAGAGGTCATCAGGTTCCTGAAAGCCTTCATCGCCTTCTTGGCTTTCTGCTCCTGGAAGAAGGTGAAGATCGCATTGAGCAACGTGACGCCGAGCAGCGCCCAGGCGATGTAAAACGAGCCCTCTCCAGGCACCAGATATTCACTGAGAAAGGAGAGTGCTGCACCTGCCAGCAACAGATAGGAGAATAGATTGTGAAACTGCAGCAGAAACTGCAGTACGATCAGCATCTCTTTTTTCTCGGACAGGCGATTGATGCCGTAACATTTGCGCCGTGCCCGCACCTCGGCATTTTCGAGTCCCTGTTCAGAAGTGCTCAGCTGCTCCAGCACCTCATCGGTTGGAACCTGATGAATACGCTTAAGCAGCTCCGGCGGAACTTCCGCCCGGCATGCCTCAACCATGGGATTTTCAATGTCTGTCATAATGACGCCATCCTGCTGCTAGCGGCCCAACTCTTTCTCCAGCTCCAGAATGCGCAGCGTCGTCTCAAGCACCGAATCCGGGTTAAGCGACATTGACTCAATTCCCTCGCGTACAATGAATTCTGCGATCTCGGGATAATCCGACGGTGCCTGGCCACAGATGCCGATATATTTATTCCGCCGCTTGCAGGCCGATATCGCCATTTTCAGCATCTCCAGAATGGCCGGTTCGCGCTCATCGAAAATATGTGCAACGAGGGCTGAGTCGCGATCGACGCCAAGGGTCAGCTGGGTAAGGTCGTTGGAGCCGATCGAAAACCCGTCGAAAATATCCAGGAATGCGTCGGCAGCAATCACGTTGGCTGGTATCTCGCACATCACATAGATCTCCAGACCATCTTCGCCCCGCTTCAGGCCGTGCTCTTCCATGACCTCGAGCACCTTCTCTCCTTCGGTAGGTGTGCGGGTAAAAGGAATCATCAGACAGACGTTCTTCAGCCCTTTCTCCTCGCGCACCAGACGCATGGCACGGCACTCGAGCGCAAAGGCCTCTCTGAATGCATCGGAGTAGTAGCGTGATGCACCGCGGAAACCAATCATCGGATTCTCTTCCTTCGGCTCAAAGCCTTCGCCACCAATCAGATTGGCATACTCATTCGATTTAAAATCGGACATACGGAAAATCACCTTGGCCGGGTAAAAAGCGGCGGCAATTGTCGCGACACCCTCTGCCAGTTTCTTCACATAGAAGTCGACCGGTGAATTGTAGCCCGAGGCCCGGCTTCTGATTTCCCGTTTCACTCTGGCTTCGATAATCTTATCAAACTCGAGAATCGCATTGGGATGGATGCCGATGCTGTTGTTGATAATGAACTCCAGACGCGCCAGGCCGACACCATCGTTGGGGATGGCACTGAAAGCGAATGCGCGGTCGGGGCTGGCCACATTCATCATGATCTTGGTTTTCGGGCGCTCCAGCTTGCCCACATTCAGCGTCTTGCACCTGAACTTCAATTCCCCCTCATAAACATAGCCGGTTTCACCTTCGGCACAGGAGACGGTCACCATATCTCCGTCGGTAATCGTTTCGGTACCGTTGCCGGTTCCCACCACGGCAGGCAACCCTAACTCGCGTGAAATGATGGCGGCATGGCAGGTGCGGCCACCACGATTGGTAACGATGGCTGCCGCACTCTTCATGATCGGCTCCCAGTCCGGGTCGGTCATGTCGGTAACCAGTACCTCGCCTGCCTCCACCTCTTCGATCTGCGATACATCCTTGATCACACGGGCACGACCTGCGGCGATCTTGCCACCCACACTTTTGCCCTGAGCGAGAATGGCTGACAACTCCTTGAGCTTATAGGACTCGAGCACCTGATAATCACGCTGGGAGTGAACGGTTTCCGGCCTGGCCTGAACAATGAACAGTTCGCCCGATACGCCATCCTTGGCCCATTCGATATCCATCGGCTGCAGATGACCTGCCAGCCCGGAGTAGTGCTCTTCAATGGCGACCGCATACTTTGCCAGCGTTATCAATTCATCCTCGCTGAGGCAGTAGACCCGCTGCTCCTCCAGCGGCACATGAACGTTCTTGGTCGGGTGTTTCAGCGATTCGGAATAGACCATCTTCTGCGCCTTCTCACCCAGAGTACGGCCAAGCAGCGACCGGTATCCCTCTTTAAGCAGCGGTTTAAATACATATGCCTCATCCGGGCGAACGGTACCCTGCACTACATTCTCACCGAGACCGTAGGAGCCGGTGATAAAAACCGCATCGTTGAATCCTGTCTCCGTATCAATGGAGAACATCACACCTGCCGATGCAAGATCACTCCTCACCATCTTCTGAATACCGGCCGAGAGTGCGACCTTCATATGGTCGAATCCCTTATCGACCCGGTATGAAATGGCACGATTGGTAAACAGCGAGGCATACACCCGTTTGACATGTTCGACGACATGGGCTGCACCACGCACATTAAGATAACTCTCCTGCTGGCCTGCAAATGATGCTTCGGGAAGATCCTCGGCCGTTGCCGATGAACGCACGGAAACAGCCAGCGGATGCTCGACGTACTGCTTGCTTAACCGCCTGTATGCCTCAATGATCTCCTCCTCGAGATCGTCCGGCATTTTGGCATGGGCAATGATAGAACGAAGGTGCTGGCCGCACTCAGCCAGACGCTTCATATTGCCTGTGTCGAGCCCTTCAAGCGTTGAAGCAATCTCATCGCTCAGGTTATTCTGTTCAATATAGTGCCAGTAAGCATCGGCCGTAGTTGCAAAACCGTTGGGAATCTTAATCCCCTTCGCTGTCAGCTTGCAGTACATCTCACCAAGAGAAGCATTCTTGCCGCCGACCAGAGCAACATCGGATAGACCCAGCTCCTCAAAAAATCGGATATATTTCATGCGCTCCTCCTGATTGATCGTATCAGCATCCGGCTTGCCAAGAGAGTGACAACCGATACTCGGCCTGAAGTGTTTTTGCCTGCAACTATTATCACTAATGATTATAGCATATGGATCGCAACGGGGTGCAGGAAGTCAGTGCGTCAGCCAACTCACAAGAAAGATCGGAACCCAGGGCGCCCGGCACCGCTGCAGCAAGCTGTTCCGGCAATCCAGCAGGCCAATACGCCAATGGTAAGAAAATGTATCATATCCATGCTGCAACTCCGCTTCTTGAATGACTGCCACATAGCCGTAGCAGAAAGATGAGCCATCACATGCTTGCAATCGTCACTTTACTGCTTATGATGCGGCGCCACTGCGTGGATAACCATGCAGATTACATACCTTGCTCCGGACGCGCATATGGGTACCGGGGCGTACGTTTGTACACCGAGAGGAGCGCCGTTTTGTATTACGAAACTATTTTTATCGTTAATCCTGATATCTCTCAGGAAAACACCGAGAAGCTGACCGATGAACTGGTCGCCAAAGTCGAAAAAGTCGGTGGTCGCATTGTCAAACGCGAAAACTGGGGTTCACGTCCGATGGCATATTCCATTGCCAACCGTAAGCGTGGCAACTACATGCTGCTGGTAACTGACGGCAGCGCTGAAGCGATCAAGACGCTTGAGCACGCCATCAGCCTTGAAGAGCGCATTATCCGCACCCTGACCACCAAGCTGACCGAACTTTCTGACAAGCCATCTCCACTGCTGCGTCGCGCACAGGCTGCTGCCAAGCGTGAAGAGGCTGCTGCTGAAGAGAAAGCTGAAGCTGCCGCTGAGGCCGCTGCTGAAGAGAAAGCCGTTGAGGCTGCTGATGGAGCAGAAGCAAGCGCCTGAGTTTAACCGCGCCCGTCTTACGGGCCGGCTACGCAATTTGCGTAAACGCTGGACACCGGATGGTTCTCTGGCACTGATTGCAGAACTGGTAATTCCACGCCCACAACTGGGCCCGGTTCGTTCTGGTGTTCAGGATGAACAGCCGATGCCACTTCGGGCAACCGGAGAGATATGCAACCGTATCTCTGCACTCGAAGAGAAGCATGTGATCGTGGAAGGGTGTTTGCGCAGACGATTTTACAGCAGGGACGGTGAACCCTGCTGGGGACAGGTAGAGATCTGGGTCGACTCATGCCGAAAGGCTGATGATCCGGAATAAAGCCTGAGAAGAGATTTAGGAGTAGAAACATGAGTGAAGAAGTAAAAACAACTGCTGCACCAGCTCAGGGTGACCGCCAGCAGCGCACTGAACGTCCGCAAGGCGACCGCCCACAGGGCGACCGTCCTCGCCGCCCACAGGGCGACCGCCCTCAGGGCCGTTTTCAGCGCCGTCGCAAGTTCTGCAAATTCTGTGCAGACAAGAGCCTGACCATCGACCATAAGGATCCGGATATGCTGCGCGGTTTCATTACCGAGCGTTACAAAATCCTGCCTTCGCGCGTAACTGGCACCTGTGCCAAGCACCAGCGTTCGCTGACCACGGCTATCAAACGTGCCCGCGTTCTGGCTCTGGTCGCGTTCACCCCGCTGCATCACGATTGATCCATTTGATCGCAGGGTGATCTGATGGAAAGTCAGGCACCAAAACCACAGGCCATGCCGCCGCTGGTCGATTTTATTTTGACCCGGCGGCTGCCCTGTGCGGCAGTGATGACCGCCATGCTTTTGGCTATGTGGCTGCCGATAGTGATTCCGGTTGCAAATCCGGCCATTGCCCTATTGCTTATGATGCTGGGCATGGCACTGAATTTGATGACCCCTGCTCTTGTTGCACTGGTCACCTTTGGTGGAGGGTTTACCTTTGCGCTGCATGTAGCAGCAATCAGTGCCGCTGCGATCACCCTGGTGAGTGGGTTTTCGCTTACGGCAGGTATTGTAACACTTCTGCTTTACGGGTTGCTGCCGATTCTCTCGGCAACTGCCATGATGCAGGAGAACGGCATCCGCCGCAGTGCCGAGTATGTGGCGATTGGTAGTGGTTTGATGGCACTTATCGGACTATTGCTTGCTGCCGCAGTTCAGGATACCGGCGTGCGTGAATGGATTGATTTGCTGCTGGCACCGATGTTTGCGGAACTGCCGCAAACGATGCCAGCCGAACAGATGCAGGCAATGCAGATGTTCAGAGAGTCGATGGTAGCCGTCATGCCGGCCCTGCTGGTATTGGCACTGTGGATGACCTGGTGGGGCAATACGGGCACAGCCCGCCACTGGGCAAAGAAATTTGGTTTTTACCGGGGAAGTGAGGCAAGTATGCTCACACTCGGATTTGGCAAGACACTGGCGTATCTGTTTGTTCTGTTGATGCTGCTGGTGATGATTGTTACGGGTGATCTGCTCTACCTTGTAGCCAATGCCGCGATCGTCATAGGCGGTCTGCTGGCAGCTCAGGGTGTGGCAGTAGCTCACAGCTGGCTGAAAGCGAAAGGACTCACTTTCTCGATCGGTCTGATGTATTTGATGTTACTCATCTGGTCTGCAATGATCGTACCTTTTGTGATTGTCGGCCTGATGGATATTTGGTTTGATTATCGCCGGAACATTCCGGCTGCTGGAGGATAAAATGCAATTGATTCTTTTGGAACGCGTAGAGGGTCTGGGTAATGTTGGTGACGAAGTAACAGTTCGCCCTGGCTATGGCCGTAACTACCTGATCCCGAATGGTAAGGCCTCGCTCGCTACTGCAGGTAACCGCAGTATTTTTGAGCGTCGTCGTGCTCAGCTGGAGAAAAAGCAGGAAGAGGTTTTCACTGCCGCCAAGGCAGAGGCCGACAAGATGGCCGGACTGAGTCTTGAAATCGTACGTGCCACATCTGACGGTACGCACCTGTACGGCTCTGTAAGCACCCACGACCTGGCTGAACTGCTGGTTGAGAACGGCTATGCTGTTGAACGCCGCAATATTCTGCTGGATGACCAGATCAAGGCTGTTGGTGATCACCAGTTCCGTGTGCGCCTGCACCCGGATGTAACGGCTGAACTGACAATCAAGGTCACTTCCGAGCAGCTTTGAGTCAAGCGATTCCCCTGCGCCCCGATACGCTCAGAGAGCGTACCCCGCCTCACGCCCATGATGCTGAGCGGGCGGTGCTCGGGGGAATCATGCTTGATCCTGAGGCACTGGAGAGACTGGAAGGCTCACTGCATTCGGATCATTTCTATGTCGAAGCCAATGCCAGGATATTCAATGTAATTCTGGAGCTTTCATCGCGCGGCCAGCCGGTCGATGCGCTGACCATCAAAGATCAGCTCGAACGCAGGGATGAACTTGCTTCATGCGGTGGCGAAGCCTATCTGGCTGACCTGGTCACTGCTGTCCCTACATCTGCCAACGTTAAACACTACGCCGACCTCGTTCGCGAGCGCTCCGTACTGCGAGACCTTCTCAGCACCTGCAGCAAGATCACGCGCAACGTCTATGAAGAGACTGCTCGCGACGTCAATGACCACCTTGATCTTGCCGAGAAGGATATTCTCGCTATCGCCGAAAACTATAATCGCTCCCGCCCTGCCTTCAGCAGAATGAGTGACCTGATGCTCGAGAGCTACAAAGAGCTTGAAGAGCGTTATGCTTCCAAGAAACTGGTTACCGGTGTCACCACAGGTTTCGATGATCTCGACAAGATGACATCGGGCATGCAGCGCGGTGACCTGGTTATCGTTGCCGGCCGTCCAAGTATGGGTAAAACCGCTTTTTCAATGAATCTTGCCCAGAATGCTTCGTTGCGATCTGATGATAGTAACTCCGGTGTCGTTGCCGTCTTCTCACTCGAAATGTCCTGTCAGCAGATCGCCATGCGTATGCTCGCCTGTGAGGCGCGCGTCGACATGCAACACCTGAGAACCGGCCGCTTTTCATCGGATGACTGGCGCAAACTGGCTGCAGCCAGCGGCTCACTGGCCGAGTCGCGAATTTTTGTCGATGACACTCCTGCCATCTCGGTGATGGAACTTCGCTCCAAGTGTCGCCGGCTTAAACGCGAAAATAAGGGGCTCGATCTGGTTCTGATCGACTATATCCAGCTGATGAGTGGTCGCTCTGACTCGGAGAACAGGGCACAGGAGGTATCCGAGATCAGCCGCTCTCTGAAAGGGCTGGCCAAAGAGCTGGATGTGCCGGTAATTGCCCTGTCACAGCTCAACCGTTCGCTTGAGCAGCGTGCCGACAAACGTCCTGTGATGTCCGATCTTCGTGAATCCGGTGCGATTGAGCAGGATGCGGACGTCATCATGTTTATCTACCGCGATGAGGTTTATCACAAAAAGCCGGAGAACGAAGGGCTCGCCGAGATTATCGTTGCCAAACAGCGTAACGGCCCGATCGGTGATGTGAAACTCACCTTTATCCATCGTTACACCCGTTTCGAGAACAATGCACCGGGCGGCTTCGACGATTAACACCCCTATCAGATGATGGGGAGTTGTCTGCCTGCCACCTACAGTAATAAACAGCCTGCTTTAACTGCCGGGCCTCTTTCTGATCGTACCGAGAATAACAAATCCCAGTCCCAGCATGAAGAACAGCACTGACGATGTCAGTTCCATACCGGTACAGACACCTGCAAGATCCAGGCAGAGGATTGGAATATTGAGAAAATATCCGGCAACCGACATTCCTCCGATAGCAGCGACAACAAGACCTGCTGTAAAAAGCCGCGAAGGCTTTGGCAGGTTGATCATGCTCAGAACACCAACCAGCGCAATCAAGCTAAAGGCAACCATGGCTCCGATGGAGGGTGCGGCAGAGAGATCCCCCTTGATTGCATTGGCCGCATTGCCAAGCAGCATCTGGTCAACTGAGGTCTGGGCATAAAACGAGGTGAACAGCATGCCGATGATAATCAGAAATATCCCCATGCACGATACGGCCATGACATTACTGAAGTCGCCATGGCGGCTTTGATGCGCTCTGGCAATTTGAAGCAGCAGCAAGCCACTGAACAGAAATGAAAGTGAAGCGCTGAATCTCACACCTATCCACTGCGGCATAATCGGTGGGTAAAGAAAAATATCGAACAGCTCGAAGACCCACCCCAAGAGGATGACTGCGCTTGCCAGCACAATCATGACAGCCATGATTTTAACAAGAAAAACCTTGTCTTCTCTAAGCAGGAGATCCATATCTGGATTGTAGCATAATATCTCCCTGCATATGTCCCTGCCTGAGAAGAAAACCCAGAGCTATGGTGCATTACTCCCGGATACCACTATTCCGTTTCTTACTCTGTCACATCCCCTGAACGGGTCAGTGCGATACGTGTCAGAATCGGCCCGAGCAGTTCGAACACTACGATCGCGCCAATTACAACCGTGAGAATCGTCTCAGCGGACTCGGGAAAGCGTTGCGAGGCAACGAGCGCCATGCCCATCGCCACGCCAGCCTGTGGCATTAATGCGATTCCAGTCCATGTCCTGACTGGAGCCGGAGCTCTGCTTATCGTCGCACCAACCCAGGCACCCAATATTTTACCTGCCGCACGCAGTAAAATATATGCCATGCCAAGCAGCCCTATGTGCAGAAGCGCATCCGCATGAAGAGACGCACCGGCCAGTACAAAAAACAGAATCATGAATGGCCACTCAATGTGCTCAATTGCATGAAATGGACGATTATGATGACTGGCAAGGTTGATGATTGTCGCCCCCATTGCCACCACTGCGAGCAAGATCGAAACTTCAAGAAATATAGCAACTCCTCCGCAAAGGAAAATTACCCCTATTGCTTCGATCAGGGTTGGTTCACCTGTGCGGACACGTCCGGTAAGATATGCTGCAGGAACACCAAGAAGCATACCGACCAGAATAGCTCCAAACACATCCCATAATCCCATTAAAATAGGGGCAGCACTTGCGCCATCTCCCACATAAACTGCCGCAGCACTTAAGAACACGCTGAATACGACAAGCCCCCACACATCATCAATAGCTACAATCCCGAGAAGGGTTTGGGTAAACACCCCTCTGGCTTTGATTTCATCTACAACCGCCACAGTAGCAGCTGGCGCCGTTGCCGTGGCAATACCAGCCAGCATCAATGCAACCGCCAAATCAACATCCATGAACAACAGTCCAATCAGAACCAGCAGGGCGGTCAGTGTCGATTCAAACAACGAAACAGATAACACCAGCCGGCCGTATTGTTCAAAATTGCGTTTACTTAAATTCCCTCCAATCAGGAAACCAACCATCAGTAGTGCAATATCCGTCATCAAGGGGAACCACTGTTGGGAGTCAGCTGTAAGTAAGTTTAGGCCGGAAGGTCCGATCAGAAGGCCGAACAGCAACAGAAGGGTAACGCGGGGAAGCCATGTTCGTCGTCCAAGATAGTCAATGGCAAGACTGGCAAGAAATATTGCACCGATTGAAACAAATAAAGTACCTAATCCGGTCATACTTTATTTATAGCACAAATCATGGTTTGGCTGCTTATAAAGATGGCCTCAGTGAGATGATAGCGCCCTGAGAAGCCCTTCAGCCTTATGTTCGGTTTCGATCAGTTCATGTTCGGGATCAGAGTCTGCGACAATGCCCGCTCCTGCTGCCCAGTTCAGCTGCCCCTGATAGTGCCAGAATGTACGAATCAGGATATTCATGTCACTTGAGCCATCCCATGCCACGTAACCGAGTCCGCCGGTATAGGGGCCTCGGGCATTATTCTCAAGTTCACGGATAATCTCCATGCAGTGCACCTTGGGACACCCGGTAATCGTGCCTCCGGGAAACATGGCCATAAACAGATCAACCACATCCCTCCCCTCAGCCAGTTGGCCGCGGACATTGGAGACAATATGCTGAACCGTGGCGTACTGTTCGACCACCATGCGCTCATTCACCTCTACGCTGCCCGGTTTGCAAACCCGACCAAGGTCATTGCGCTCGAGATCAACGAGCATAATGTGCTCTGCGCGCTCTTTTTCCGATAGCAGTAGCTCAGCCCTTAACGATGCGTCCTTATCGCCCTCAGCCCGCCTTCTCGTGCCTGCAATCGGCCTTGTATCCACCTCGCCATCGGCATGGATGCGGAAGAGTCGCTCCGGTGATGCAGAAATCAGGCTTAACTGCCCCCTGCCACTGCCAATCCGCACAAATGAGGAGAATGGTGCCGGATTTACACTGCGCAATTGATCATAGAGGCAGGCAAGATCCCTGTGCGCAAACGGCATTGACCAAAAACGTGCGATATTGGCCTGAAAGATATCCCCTGCTCCGATGTACTCCTTCACCTTGCATACTGACGCTTTATACGACTCCGCCGAAGTCACTGACGGCTTGGTCAGAAGTTGCAACGATGTGGCCGGAACACACAAATCTCCCACCTCATCGAACATCATCAGCACTGTTGTCACCGCCTGTTCATCCCTGGCCGCAAGATAGATCGACTCATGATCAAAGCAGAGTGAGAAGCCAGGATAGTGGGTCCACAGTATTGGGCCGGGAACGGCTGTCTTGGCAGCAGGAAGCTCCTCAATCAGTGAACCTGCTTCATAGGCAGCATAAAAGAGACAACGGATAGCAGGTGATTGCTCCTGATTTCCGCTAACAGCAGATTTCCAGCTATTGAAAAAAAGCTCAGCATGTTCGTCACTGGCATCCTGCTGCAACGAGACGGAGTGGCCATGCCGGGAGACCAGGAATTGCCGACCTGCTCCTGAGGGGTCTTCAAGAATGGCGGAAAAGTGGCTTGGAAAGGCAGAAAAAAGGCCGTAAGCGGAAAGCTTACGGCCATGATTCGATATGACGCGGAATATCACGTCAGATTACTCGCCGATTAATCGAACTTGCGAACGATGACTGTTGCGTTGGTACCACCAAATCCGAATGAATTGGATATAGCCACCTTAATGTTAGCGTCCCTTGCTTCATGCGGGACATAGTCCAGATCACACTCAGGATCCTGGTTGTCCAGGTTAATGGTTGGAGGAACCACACCATTGTGTACAGCCAGCACCGAGAACGCAGCCTCAATACCACCGGCAGCGCCAAGCAGATGGCCTGTCATCGATTTCGATGATGAAACCATCAGTTTTCTGGCATGATCACCGAATACCGATTTGATACCCTGTGTTTCAGCCACATCGCCTGCTGGTGTTGATGTGCCGTGTGCATTGATATAATCGACATCCTCAGGATTGATCCCGGCACGTTGCATTGCAGCCTTCATACAGCGACCGCCGCCTTCGCCTCCCGGAGATGGTGAAGTCATGTGGTAGGCGTCGCCGCTCATGCCATAACCGATCACTTCAGCAAGAATCACAGCACCGCGTGCCTTGGCTGACTCAAGCTCTTCGAGTACAAGCACACCTGCACCTTCACCCATCACGAAACCGTCGCGATCCTTGTCCCAGGGGCGGGATGCGCGTTCAGGCTCGTCATTGCGTGTGGAGAGTGCACGGGCAGCGGAAAAACCGCCAATAGCCAGCTCACAGACAACAGCCTCTGTACCACCGGCTACCATCGCATCGGCATCGCCGCGCGCAATGATCTCAAAGGCATCACCGACAGCATGCGTACCTGTGGCACAGGCCGTTACTGCAGCAGTATTCGGGCCCTTGGCACCGGTCAGCATCGATACCCAGCCTGATGTCATATTGATAATCGTCTGCGGAATAAAGAATGGTGAGATTTTACGGGCACCACCGGCCTCATAAGCGCGCATGGTATTCTCGATACTCACCAGACCACCCATGCCGGCGCCTACAGCGACACCGACACGTTCTGCATTGGTTTCATCAATGGTCAGGCCGGACTGTTCAAGCGCCATCAATGACGCGGCTACGCCAAACTGGATAAACTTATCCATTTTGCGCGCATCCTTGCGATTGATGAAATCTTCAACATTGAAGTCCGGAACCTCACCGGCAATGGTACAGGCCATACCCGTCGCCTCAGCATCAAAGTGGCTGATGCGACGGATACCTGATTTGCCGGCCTTAAGGTTTTCCCATGTTACATCGGTACCGGTGCCGAGCGGGGTAACCAGCCCAACACCAGTGACGACTACGCGTCTGGTCATAAGATATTATTCAGCTTTGGCAGCGATATAGTCGATTGCGTTCTGTACGCTCTGGATGCCTTCTGCATCTTCGTCCGGAATTTCAACACCGAACTCCTCTTCGAAAGCCATCACCAGCTCTACGGTGTCCAGTGAATCAGCGCCCAGGTCATCTACGAATGATGAATCAGGATTGATCTCTTCCTCATCAACATTCAGCTGATCGGAAACAATTTTAATGATTTTAGCTTCGATTTCTGCAGACATAAAGTCCTCCCGAAAAAAATAGATGCGGCTTCTATCATATGGTTCATAGCCACACAAGTCTGAACCACTTCTGCCTGCTGCTCAGCAGCGCACAGATAAAATAGTTATAGTCAGAAAACATGTCCATCTATTTTCCAACCAGACAAAGTCAATAATATGATTCTGACTCTGTTAAACGTTTCAACCCTTTTTTCAGAATTGAAACAAGCGGCACATCCATGTGCCGCATAAATATATTTTTACATGTACATGCCACCATTCACATGCAGAACATGGCCGGTAATATAACCGGCTGCGTCACTGGCCAGAAAGGCTACGGCAGCAGCAATATCCTCCGGCTGTCCGAGGCGACCCAGAGGAATCTGCTCGGAGAGCTTGGCATGGGCATCATCGCCCAGTTCTGCAGTCATGTCGGTTGCAATAAAACCAGGTGCTACAGCGTTTACGGTTATGCCGCGCGAACCCACTTCGCGGGCCAGGGAACGGGTCATCGCCTCTACGCCGCCTTTACTTGCACAGTAATTGAGCTGACCGGGGTTACCCATTCCAGCGACAACCGACGAGATATTGATAATGCGGCCGCCACGTGCACGCATCATCGGCTTGAGCGCCGCCTGCATGGCATTGAACACGGATGACAGATTGGTATTGATCACTGCATCCCACTCTTCCGGCTTCATGCGCATGGCGAGATTATCGCGGGTAATACCGGCATTATTGACCATCACATCAAGGCGACCGAAATGTTTGGCAGTTGCCTGCACAAAGCCCTGAATCTGATCACGATCGGAGACATCAACAGCGCTAGCCAGAACCTCCACATTACTCTCTGCACGAATAGCGTCGGCTGCCTTGTCGATGGTGGCCTGAGTAGTACCACAGATGGCAAGGTTATATCCGGCTGCTGCCAGCTGTTTGGCAACAACCAGGCCTATGCCGCGGCTTGCGCCGGTGACCAGTGCAGTTCTTGTTTCGCTCATAATCCCCTCACTCCCCTGCAATCAGTGCAATGCTAGCATCAATCTGATCCGAGTTGACACTTACCCCAACAAGCATATCACGCTCGATTCGTTTGACGAGTCCTGAAAGCACCTTGCCCGGCCCCATCTCCACACCCATGGTGATGCCGGATGTAGCAAGCTTCTGCACGGTTTCTGTCCAGCGCACAGGTGACACCAGCTGAGCAACCAGTGCATTCCTGATTTTCTCGATATTCTGTTCAGGCGTTGCGCTTGCATTACCCCATACTGGGCAAACAGGCGTATTGAATGAAATCTCCTGCAACCGCGCAGCCATGGCATCTGCGGCAGGCTGCATCAGGGGCGTATGTGATGGCGCACTGACAGCCAGCGGCAAAGCACGTTTGGCTCCCGCCTCTTTCGCCATAATCATCATGCGCTCGACTGCCGCAGCATGACCGGCAACAACCAGCTGTCCGGGACAGTTGTAGTTGGCCGCCCAGACCTTTTCGTCTTCACTTGATGCACTATCGCAGAGCCCTTCGACTATATCGTCAGCCAAACCAAGAATCGCGGCCATGCTGCCTACGCCGGCAGGCACTGCTTCGGTCATCGCCTTGCCGCGAAACGCCACCAGCTGCACCGCATCGGAGAAACTGATCGCTCCAGCTGCCACCAGTGCGGAGTACTCACCCAGAGAGTGACCGGCCACCTGTGACGGGGCGGCACCTCCTCGCTGCTGCCAGAGACGCAACATGGCAGTAGAAGCAGTCAGAAGTGCCGGCTGAGTAAACTCGGTCTGGCCGAGTTTCTCATCGGCATCATCACGAATGAGTGCAGCCATATCGTAACCGAGTGCGTCCGATGCCTCTTCCAGTGTCTGTGTTACAACATCGACATCCTGAAACGGGTCGAGCATACCTTTACTTTGTGAACCCTGACCGGGAAACAGAAATACAAAATCAGCCATGATAAAATCCTAAATTCGAAAAATTATTTGGACCAGCGCACGAGGTTCGCACCCCAGGCGAAACCGCCTGCAAATGCCTCAAGTAGAATCAACTGCCCTTTCTCAAGGCGCCCAGATATATAGAGGTCGTTCAGTGCCATCGGAACACTTGCTGATGAGGTGTTTCCATGCTTCTCAACTGTCAGCGCTACCCGATCCAGATCCATCTTTAGCTTCTTCGCTGTCGCCTGAATAATCCTGATATTGGCCTGATGCGGAACGAGCCAGTCAATATCGGAATCCTTCATATCGTACTTGGCCAGAATCTCTTTCACCACATCGCCAAGCTTGGTTACTGCAACGCGAAACACCTCGTTGCCCTTCATCTCGACAGCAGCGGCGCCAGCAGAATCGATCTCAAAATCAGCAGCTTCATGATGTTTTTCAGAGTGATGCATCTCCGGACTTGACGGGGGATGAGGGTGATGTGCTTTAAGCAGGTCGCGGTAGGCGCCGTCAGCATGCAGCACGGAACCGATCATGCCATTCTCAGCATCAGGCTCCCCTGCCTCAAGAACAACTGCACCTGCTCCGTCACCAAAAAGGATACAGGTACCGCGATCCCTCCAGTCAATAATACGGCTCATCGCCTCAGCGCCAATAAGCAGGACGCGCTTGAACATACCGGCCCGCATCATGCCTTCAGCCTGAGCCAGCCCGTATACAAAACCTGAGCAGACCGCCTGGATATCCCAGGCCGGAAAATCCTTACCACCCAGCTTACACTGAACCACAGTTGCCGTGGCCGGAAAAATAAGGTCTGGGGTCGTGGTCGCCACGATCAATGCATCGATATCATCGATTGTGACACCGGCATCGGCCATCGCAATTTTTGCCGCCTCGACTGCAAGGTCGGAGGTCATCTGCTCCGGGGCAATAATATGGCGCTGGCGAATGCCTGTACGCTCTCGGATCCAGGCATCAGTGGTATCCACCATCTTCTCGAGATCGGCATTGGTCATGATACGATCGGGAAGATATCCACCGATACCGGTTATATGGACCGATCGCAAGCTCATGATTCGACCATCTCCTGTACGGACTGGGTAATACGATCGGTCAGATTCTCATCCACCTCGCGGCAGGCAACAGAAACAGCGCTGACGAAACTTTCGGCATCAGCACCACCATGGCTTTTCACCACAATACCGTTCAGACCCAGTAGCGGTGCTCCATTGTACTTGCCCGGATTGACGCGGTCCTTGAAACGGTTCAAAGCACTTCTGGCCATCAGAGCTCCGGCCTTGGCCACGACACCGCTGGTTAACTCCTTCTTCATGCTGTGGGCCAGAAAACGGGCAGTTCCCTCCATCGTTTTCAGTGCCACATTACCGACAAAGCCATCGCAGACCACGACATCGACATCGTTGCCGAACAGGTCGGTACCTTCAACATTACCAATGTAGTTGAGGGTGGTTTCAGCCAGCTTGCTGGAGGTCAGCTTAATCACATCAGTGCCCTTGATATCTTCACTGCCGATATTAAGCAGACCGACACGCGGTGCATCCAGTCCTTCGGTGGCCTGCATATAACAGGAACCCATGATTGCGAACTGGACAAGATGGTCAGAGGTACATTCGGAATTGGCGCCGGCATCGAGCATCAGCGTGCGGCCATCATCAACAGCCGGAATCATTGAAGCGATCGCAGGGCGATCGATGCCAGGAAGGGTTTTCAGAACAAGTTTGGAGATCGCCATCAGTGCGCCGGTATTGCCGGCAGAAACCAGTGCATCCCAGTAACCATCCCGCACCATGCGTGCGCCGACGTGGATTGATGAATCCTTCTTGCGTCGCAACGCATGCGACGGAGAGTCGCACATACCGATAACATCAGTAGCCGGGATCAGTGAAACCCGACTATCAATTCCGCGCGCGCGCAGCAGGGGTGCAAGCACCTCTTCCTGGCCTACGATGCCAAGCGTCAGCGTTCCAGAGAACTGTGCGGAGAAGCCTGGAGCGAGGACCATCTGAAGCGCGTCAAGCACCATCGCGGGTGCCGCATCGCCGCCGTGTCCATCAACCAGGATTCGTATTTCCCGGCTCCCCTCGCCTGTCGTGTGAGCAGGTTCAGACAATGAAATTGCCTCGTCTGCTGATACTGTTCAAAAGACCGGTTTAATCTTCGCTTGAAGAGGTAACTTCGCGACCCTTGTAGGTGCCGCAATGAGGACATACATGATGCGGACGCATCATTTCACCACACTCAGGACACTCGCTCATGCCAGCAGGTACGATACGATCATGTGCACGACGCATGTTGCGCTTGGACGCGCTTGTTTTTCTCTTTGGAACTGCCATTACTTACTCTCCTTTCACCAGTGGTGAAATATTAACCATCAAGCTTCAAATTGCGCAGTGCGGCAAATGGATGATCACTCTCATCACGCTTGCACTTGCAGGCTTCACTGTTGAGATTGCTCCCACAACCCTGACACAAGCCTTTGCAGGTTTCACTGCAAATCACATCGGCCTTCCATGCCAGCCAGATATCCTCGCGCAGCACGTCCACCAGATTGACTTCACCGGGCGGTGCGATGTATTCACAATCCACCCCGCTCTCATCGTCAACCGGTTCACGACCAAGTTGAAACTGGCGCTCAGTCTGGCCGGTTACCTGCCAGCTGAATGCCGCATTACAGCGGGAACATTCGCGTGCTATTACGGCACGCCACTCTCCACAGAGCCGATACAACTGACCTGTATGCTCAAGTGACACATTCCAGTGTACATCCCCGCACAGGTCAGAAACCACATTGACGCTTCCGAACTGCTCGTCCTGCAACACTCTCCGGGGCACATCGATGTCCCAGCTTCTGCCCGCTGCCGGAAGATTCTGCAATGTCACGAGCCACTGTCGCTGCATGCTTACCTCCGGGCGATTTAAAGCAGGCGCGCATTATCAATAATGCAGGTAGCCGGTCAAGTATCGCGTTCTCCTGAAATTTGAATGAAAATCTGGCTTTTTTCTATTCACCTCATACATACCGGCATATCCGAATCGACCGCCTCACCTGCTGTTATTTATTCCGGCTGCCAGTTTCCTATTCACATCTCAACACTCTTATATAAGTTGTTGATAATATAATAATACCATGTATTATATCGCCGATTATTCATTCAAACCAAGCTGGAAACGGGAGTAAACATGCCAAACTGGTCATTCAGCAATATCAACATTTCTCTAAAGGTTCTGTTCAGCAGCTACCTGATCCTCGTAGGTATCGGCTATATGATGGCCTTTACCCAGATCCTTTTCACCCACGGTATGGCTGATGGAAAAATCGGCCTCTCCATTGATGACATCGTCTACAGTTACTATGGCAACCGTAACGGCTCCGTCATTGAGAATAAGCTCAACGGCTCAATGAAAGAGAATGCATCTGAAGAGGATCGATTCAAGATCATCAAGTGGGCCCGCGACGGAGCGGATGAACAGCAGTTCAATGCAACCATCAAACCAATCTTTGAAAACAACTGTCTGGCCTGTCATAACGCTGATATGGGGCTGCCTGACTTCAGCACCTATGAGAGCGTAAAACACGTTTCAGAAACCGACAGTGGTGCAAGCTTCGCATCACTGACACGTGTATCGCATATCCACCTCTTCGGCATCGCCTTTATCTTCATGTTTGTCGGACTGATCTTCTCATTCTCCACCGGAGTGCCGCTCTGGCTGAAGGCGTCCGCCATTGCGATGCCCTATGTTTCGCAGGTACTCGATATTGCATCGTGGTGGCTAACGAAGTTCGACCCTGCATTTGCATGGCTGGTGATGTTTGGCGGAATCGGAATGGCGATCGCTTTTGCCTTTATGTGGGTCGTCTCGATGTATGAGATGTGGATTAAGAAGCATACATAATCTCCCCCCACCCATTCCCTGCACAATCCTGGGGCCGGCATTTAGCCGGCCCTCTTTTTTTCGTTGTGATATAACGTACAGAGACAGAGCACTCCTCATTGAATAGTTTACAACAGAATGTATAACTCTCCAGCCATGCCGGATCAGATAAAATACAGGAAACCTGCCAAGCGCCCCCGCTTTGACCGGCTACGGCGCTGGATCAGGGGGGCTTTACTGGCGCTGGCCTTGGTTGTGATCATCTGGCACCTCTGGGTGCTTGCACAGCTGCTGCAATGGCGCAGTGAATATCCTGAGATGAGTGCATTTATGCAGCAATCGCTTGAAGTGCTGCAAGAAAAGAATCCCAATGCAAAACTCTCGCATATGCCTGTTCCCTACAGCCGTATCTCGCATAACCTGAAACGTGCGGTAATTGCCGCCGAGGATGCCACCTTCGTCGAGCACAGCGGTTTTGACTGGGAGGGAATCCAGAATGCGCTTGAGAAAAACATCGAAAAGGGACGTTTTGCCGCCGGGGGATCCACCATCAGTCAGCAGCTGGCCAAGAATCTTTTCCTGTCCGGTGATCGTTCGCTGCTGCGCAAAGGTGAGGAGGCGATCATTACAGTGATGATTGAGACAACACTCTCCAAGCATCGCATTTTAGAACTCTACCTCAACTATGCAGAGTGGGGCCGCGGTATCTACGGCGCCGAAGCTGCGGCACGCCACCACTTCGGAATACCTGCCTCAATGCTTTCGTCATGGCAGGCTGCCCGATTGGCAGCGATCCTGCCCAACCCGCGTTTCTACGACAGGCGCAGCACTGACTGGATCGACAGGAAAATCGAGATAATCCAGGAGCGCATGGCGAAGGTACGAATCCCCCGCTGAGGAACCCGGAAGCTGTTTAATTCCTATCATCATTCACACTGGCTCTGGTGTGACCCATGACAATCTCGTGCGCGGGCAAACTACGGAGATGTTCTTCTGTCCAGTGGTATTGATGCCCTACCCCCTTGGGCACAACGTATTATTCGAATTCTTGCGATCAATACGTTTGCCTGATCCGGCCACAATACCCACTCCCACTGGCTACGACTGCAACCAGAAAATCAAATGGACGAAAAAATACGAGGGGTAATCAGAGCAGCTCTTCTACCATTTCCACCACACCTGAAGCGGCCTGTTTATCGCCTAAAATGCGCCGAAGTTCGGAGAACTCTTCACGCTGCTTTCGGGCAGCCTCCTCATGGCACAGGAGTGGCATAAGCTCGGCCATGATGTTATCGACCGTGCAATGCTCCTGAATCAATTCAGGCATCACAAAACGGTCACCAAGAATGATGTTGGCAAGGCCTGCGCACTGCAGGCTGACCAGTTTTCGCGCCAGAAACACCATCAGGGGTGATCCGCGGTAAACCAGTACGGTGGGGGTATTCCAGAGCGCAAGCTCAAGCGTTGCCGTGCCCGACACGGCAACCGCAGCATCTGCCCGCATCGCATATCCATCGGCTGTACGATCGATCTGCTTTGCACCCAGTTTCAGTAATGGTTCCAGGACGGCCTTGTCGACTCCGGGAGCAACAGGAACCACGCATGCAAGGTCGGGGGCTTCACCTCGAACACGCTGCAGCAACTCTGCCAGAATCGGCACGTGCGCCCTGAGCTCCTGCGGCCGGCTTCCCGGGAGCAACGCCAGCAGCGATTGCTTCTCACCCACCTCCAGCCTCTCTCTTAATTCAGCGGCTGACCAGCCATCCGCACAACCTGCCGCACTTGGATTTCCGACATAGGCAGCATGCTCGATGCCGTGCTTTTGAAACCACTCAGGCTCGAAGGGCAGGATACAGGCCAGTCGATCCTGCGATCTTTTCAGCTTCCTGACCCGCCAACCGCCCCATGCCCATAACTTGGGGGCGATGAAGTGCAATACAGGAATACCTAGCGCACGTATCTTTCGCCCCAGTCGCATATGAAAGCTAGAAAAGTCCACAAGGATGGCGACGTCCGGCCTCTCATTTGAGCACCAGTCGAGAACAGAGCGTTCAATCTCCTTGATTCTGGAGAGAGAGCGGAGCACATCGGCAAGCCCCATCACATTGAGTTCGCTCATGTGGCGTACCGGCAAACACCCTTCGTCGACCATCTGGCTGCCTGCAATACCATGAATGGTTGAATCAGGAAAACGGGCCTTCAGCTCTTTCACCACGGTTGCAGCATGCAGGTCACCTGAGGTTTCGCCAGCACTGATAAAGAAGCGAGTCATCAGATCAAACCCGCACAGAAATTGAGAAGATTAATCTTCTGAATAACCATAGACAGAAATACCGTACTGCCCCGCCAGTTCGAAGAAGCGCTGCCGCTCGATCATCAGTGTTTTTCCTGCTTCAACAGCAAGAAGGTTGCATCCCGATGCTTTCATCGTTTCAAGCGTATCCGGACCGACTGCAGGAACATCGAAGCGAAGATCCTGATCAGGTTTTGCCACCTTGATCACCGCGGCCTCTCCACTCCCGAGTGAACCACCGCGCTTGATCGATTCATCCGTGCCTTCAATCGCCTCGACAGCAAGAACCGCCTGATTCTGAACAATAATGGTCTGACCGATATCCAAACCCGCAATACCCTTGGCCTGCGCAAAACCGAATTCGATGTCGGCCATGCGCTTTTTTGCCACCGGACCAGCCAGGTGGCCACTGCCAGCCAGCATCTCTCCGGCATAAAGGGTCTGATCGATGAGGGTAAGTCCACCCTCTTGCAGAAGGTCAGCTATGGCATTAAGAATGGAGTCATCGCGCCTGTCTTTCAGCCGCATCAACCCCTTCATGGCGGTCAAATCAGGTCTGAAATTGCGAAACAGGTGGAGCTTGCGCACCTTGCCGGCCATTACCACCTGCTCGACACCGGCTCGCTTAAAGGCCTTGATCATGCCACCAATCTGACCGACATGAAGCCAGCAGGTTGAGGCGGTAAGTTTCTCAATCTCAGGAAATGTCTCTTCACGTGCCGCAACCGTATGAACCTCAAAACCGGCATTGGTCAGTGCCCTGGCCAATTCCAGCGGAAAGTGGCCATATCCGGCGATGAGTCCGATCCTGTTCATGACGGTAAGGCTTGTTTAGTCCGACTCGCGACCGTGAGTCATCAGTCCACGTTTGGCACTGCGCACAAACTCGATAATCTCGCGTGCGACATCATCCCCCTCCTGCAACAGGGCTTCGGCCTCGGCAAGCCGTTCATCCCGCTTGCCACTCTCCTGCAGCAGGATACGGTAAATCTCTTTCAGCCGGCCCACCTGACTGGCATTGAACCCTTTGCGTTTAAGGCCAACCAGATTCAGACCAGATAGCCCGGCTCTATATCCGCCGGCCAGCAGACAGTAAGGAGCAACATCCTTGGTAACGCCGCTCATGCCGCCGATCATGGCAAGCTTTCCGATTCGAACAAACTGCTGAATTGCGGAAAGACCACCGATGATGGCCTGATCATCTACCTCGACATGACCGGCAAGAGTTGCACAGTTCGCCAGCACGATGTTGTTGCCAAGAATACAGTCATGGGCGATATGGGTATAAGCCATCAGCAGGTTATTGTTGCCAATCCGGGTCACCATGCCGCCCCCTTCAGTGCCGGCATTGATCGTTACATTTTCACGAATCTGGTTGTTATCGCCGATAATTACCTCTGAAGGCTCACCGTGATATTTAAGGTCCTGGGGAATCTGGCCTATGGATGAGAAGGGAAATACACGGTTACCCTCTCCCATTGTAGTGTTGCCGGTAACGACAGCGTGACTCATCAGTTCACAATTATTACCAATCTTTACATTGGCACCAACTATGGAATATGGGCCGATGCTTACTCCATCTCCGATCTCCGCTCCGGCATCGACGATCGCGGTAGGATGAATTTGCGGACTCATGCGCTCTCTTGCGGCACCAATGTAGCCGTCAGATCACCTTCGCAAACAAGTTTGCCATCGACAAATGCCTCACCACGAAGTTTCCACATAAAGCCGCGTCGCCTGAGACAGGTCAGCTCAAAAATCACCTGATCGCCAGGACGAACCGGTTTGCGGAATCGAACGCCATCTATGCCTGTGAAATAGACCAGGTAATCACGATCATCCTCTACAGACTGAAATGCCAGCATGCCGCCGGCCTGCGCCATCGCCTCGACAAGAAGGACTCCAGGCATCACCGGATGCGTTGGAAAATGGCCCGTAAATTGTGGTTCATTGATCGTTACATTCTTCAGAGCACGAATGCTTTTCTCCTTCTCAAAGTCGAGAATGCGGTCGATCAGCAGAAACGGATAACGATGAGGCAAATACTGCATAATCTCGTCAATGTTAAATTCCGGCATGTTACTCTCCATAAACAATGTATTACTGATTCCCGCCAATGGGGTTATTTCTGTTGTGCCTTCCACATATCCGGCAGTTTCATCATCAGTGCTGAAACCTTCAGCCAGAGTCGGTGTGGAATTGCCGGGGTTCCGGCATAGACGCCGCCCGCATCAAGATCTCCTATCACACCACTTTGTCCGGCAAGCTTGCATCCGTCACCAATCACAAGATGGCCGGCTGTACCGCTCTGACCTCCGAACTGGCATCCTTTCCCGATCTTTGTAGAGCCGGAGATACCTACCTGACTGGCCATCACGGTATAGGCCCCGACCCTCACGTTGTGCGCAATCTGAACCATGTTATCAAGCTTAACGCCGCGCTCGATCACGGTGTCGCCTATGGCACCGCGGTCCACTGTCGCATTGGCACCGATCTCAACATCATCTTCAATAATTACCCGCCCCACCTGCGGTATTTTCAGAAACCGTTTGCCTGCCCAGGCATACCCGAAACCATCCGCCCCTACTGTGGCTCCGGGCTGTAGAATCACCTCGTTCCCAAGCACACAGTTATGCGCAATCACGCTGTTGGCATGGAGGATGCAGATACTTCCTATGCGGCTGTTTTCACCGATAACGCAACCCGGCCCGACAATTGTTCCGGAGCCAATTGTCACATTCGCCCCAATCACTGCCAAGGGGCCAACATCCACATCATCCGCCAATTTTGCAGAACCATCGATAACTGCCGATGCATGGCGCTGACCTGATGCAATAGCCCTCGGATAAAAGAACCGCTGCAGCTTGGCGAATGCAAGATACGGATCATCGACAATAATGCTTCCCAGGCCATCGGGTGCAGCCGCTGCATCCGAAATCAGCACCGCCGCTGCCGATGTGCTCTCCAGTTCACTTTTGTAGCGCTGGTTGGCCAGAAACGAAACCTCACCCTCTCCTGCATCCGCAAGGGTATTAACGCCAGTGATTCGAAGCTCAGGCTTCTCACAGGCAGGGCCACCTAGCTTGCCGCCGACAATACCGGCAACTTCACCGAGGGTAATTGATTTCAAACGATGCTCTTACTTTTCTGCATCAAGGAGCTTGGTGATATCAGCGGTGATATCATGCTTCGGATTGATGTAGAGGGTTACTGGTTTGGCAATGATCATGTCGAAGCCACCCTTTTTTCCATAGCTGCCGACAACTTTTTCAAACTTAGATCCAATGCTCATCTGAAGACGATTCTGTTCTGCCTGAAGTGCTTCCTGAGCATCCTGCTGCTTGCGCTGAAAATCCGTACGCATTGCTTTCAGCTCCTGCTGCTTCTGTGCCAGGCGGTCAGGAGACATGGCCATCGACTGCCCCAGAAGATCTTTTTCCTGCTGGCTTATCTTTCCACCCAGTGCCTGCAACTCCTTGACCTTCTGATCCTGCAAAGCCTGCAAGCGCTTCATTCCCCGTTGATGGTCAGCTGTGTTTTCCATTGCGCTTTTGACATCGATATAACCAATCTTCAAGCCTTCTGCCTGCACCGCTGAAATGCCTACAAATGAGACAGCCACCATCGATAACAGCAATGATCGAATTCCTATCTTCTTATTCATTTAAACAACTCCTTTCCAACCATTTCTTCTACTAGTATGACGTTCCTAATACAAATTCAAAACTTCTTTCGACATCTCCGGCAACCTTACGGATCGGATAGGCCCAGATTACACCAATAGGTCCGATGGGTGACATCCACTCAAAGCCAAACCCTGCCGAATATCTGACTCGTGATAAAGACAGTGCCTCTGTCACACTCACTGTAGTTCCGCCGACAGTTGCATTAACAGCGCCCCAAACTGTTCCCGCATCCGCAAAAACAACAGCACGAACCCCTGTCGTATCAATAAACGGAATCGGAAAGAAAACATTAAGCGATGCGGATACTTGTTTATCACCACCTACGGGTTCTTTGGTTACAGGGTCACGCAGAGATACGCCAAGGGTGTCAAAACCTCTCAAACTTCCGACGCCACCCATGGAGTAGCGCCGGTATAGGGGAGTATCCATATTTGAATAACCGCTTATCATGGATGCTGAGAGGTTGGGATTGAAAGTTATGACATTTTTGTCGCCAAATGAAAAATAAGATTTGCTTTCAAAAGCCGCCTCATAAAACTTCTCATTACCACCAAGACCAGCGACGCTGAATGTCAACTGGTCATAATAACCTTCGGTAGTTGCAATCATTCTATCCCTGCTATCCCAAGTCAGACGCTGGGTCAATTCACCCGTGGTCTGTTTACCCTGCTGAGCCAGAACGAATAATGAAGTTACCTGGGCTGCATTCGCGATGGTCAGGTTAGTTTGATTGTACTGATAATTGAGCCCGTAAGAAACATAACTTGAGATGGGCACTCCCAACCCTAATCCGACACCCTTTTTAGTCGTTCGATAGTTAGTCGTTGCTATAGGATCAGTAGCAGTATGGCTCGCATTGATTGAACCACTGATATTATCAGCGAACAGATAAGGGTCTGTCAGGTTTGCGGTAACATTCTTGGTAATACGTCCATATTCACCATTCAAGCTTGCCTTATAGCCTTTCCCGAACAGGTTGGTTTCATTTACTTTCGCGTTAAAAATCACCTTCTCTTGCTGTGAATAGCCAATACCCCCGGAGATTGAACCGGTTCTTCTCTCCTTCACATCCACCTTCATCGTAGCCTTGCCAGCTGTATTGCCTTTTGCAATAGAGGTGCGCACATCTTCAACCAGACCCGAACGCATCACATCTTCTTTACTCTGTTGTATCTGCGAACCGGAATAACGCTCCCCTTCCGATTGTTGCACCAGCCTGCGAATAACAGCGTCCTCGGTTTTCTCATTACCCTGGATTTCGATCCTCTCAACGTAAACCTCGGCACCTTTTTCAATGTCGAAATTTATCGCAACTGTTCGCTCATCCAGCTTGCGGTTCATCAAAGGGGTTACTGTCGCAAAGGCATAGCCTTCATCATTGACCCTCTCGGTCAGTGCCTGAAGCGTAGCCTGCATGTCAGAATGATCGTAGGTGTCACCAGCCTCTACTTCCAAGAGATCAATCAGCGCATCTCTATCTGGGACCAGATCACCCTGAACATCCACGCCCGACACCGTGTACTGATTACCTTCATGAACATTAAAGGTAAGATTGAAGGCCTTTTTATCCGGAGTCATGCTGATCTGTTGAGACTCGATCTGAAAATCGAGATAACCATTGTTCAGGTAAAACTGCCGCAGCATTTCAGCATCTGCACCAAAGCGCTTCTGATCAAAGACGTCTTTATCAGAAAACCAGCTGGCCAGATTTGATTCGCTCGAAAAAATCTCACCTTTCAACGTATCATCGCTGAATATCTCGTTGCCAACAAAGCGGATACGTTCAATGTGCGTAACTTCTCCCTCGTGTATTTTAACCAGCAGATCAACACGACCATCGTTTCTCGGGGTGGCGATAAACTTTACATCAACCTGGTAATATCCATCCTTAAGGTAGCCCTTGCGAAAGGTGTTCAGATCTGACTGTTGATTCGACGGGCTGAACATCTGGCCGGGTTTCAGTTTCATGCGTAACTGCAAATCCTTGCTCGTATGCTCCTCGTTACCCTCAAATTCAAGTGAAGCGATTAGCGGATATTCAGTCACATGGCAAACCAGATGAATGCCCTTCTCTACCCTGGTACCAGTAAAACGCACATCGGAGAAAAAACCGGACCTGTGGAGGGTACGAACATCCCGGCTCAACTGTTTGCGGCTAAGCTCCTGTCCCTCCTTGCTTCCCATCTTGGAAAGCACCATCTCTTTTTCGACAAAGCGGTTACCCTCAACTTCAATGGAGAGAATTTGAGAAACCACTGGCTGAGCAGCTGCTTCAGCTGTGGCAGGTGGTGTAGCAGCTGAAATCAGCGACAGCACTATCCCCATACTCAGCAGTAATTGTCTTAAGCGAAACATATTATCCCCTGAACAGGCGCGACAGATCGTTATAAAATGCAAATACCATCAACGTAACGATCAGTGCCAGCCCAATCACCTGCGTAATTTCCATAAAACGTGGTGACAGCTGCCTGCCCCTCAATTTCTCCAATCCCAGATAAACCAGAAGACCACCATCCAGAATAGGGATTGGCAACAAATTCAGCACCCCGAGATTCACTGAAATCAATGCCAGAAAACTCATGAAATAGACCAGACCCAGATCAGCGGTCTTTCCCGCCAGCTGGGCAATGGCTATCGGCCCCCCGAGATTATCCGGTGAAATCGCCGATGTCACCATTTTGCCAAACACCCCAAGGGTTAGCACCGTCATCTCCCAGGTTCTGACAAAACCGTACTGAACCCCTTCAAAAACACCCATGCGGTAGATCTCAGTCCCATGCAGCGACTGTGATGCCAGGCGTACGCCCAGTCGCCCCTGTTGATCCTCATCTGCAACCGGTATAACAGTCAGGCTCAGCGTAGTTCTGTCACGCTTTACCACCATGCTCAGATTTTCATCGGCGTGCCTCTGCACCTGGGCAATAAACTGATTCACATTGCCTATCGTGTATCCGTTCACCTGCTCAATAATATCGCCTTTCTTCAGCCCGGCGCGCTCTGCCGCAGATGACGGCATCACCTCTTCAATCGAAACAGTGAGGCCGGGGTTGAAACCGAGCACTTCGTCAGCCACGTCTATCAGCAGGGCATCCTTTTCCTGAACAGGCAGTGACAGGGAAAGCGAAAGAGGCCTCTCGTCGCGATCCACATGCAGGGTGGCTGAATCGCCAACATAACCCTTCAGCAACTCTTCCATCTGCTGCCAGGAGTTCACCTCACGCTCTCCCACCTGTACAATGCGGTCTCCAACCTGAAGCCCTGCCTGCTCGGCAATCGAAGCGGGTGCAACATAACCTATGGTCGGGGGAAGCACTGCCTGTCCAAGCCAGGCGACAATCATATATGCAACGATGGCAAACAGAAAATTATATACAGGCCCCGCTGCAGCAACAGCTGCACGTTTCCAAACCGGCTGGTTATTGAAAGCTCTGATCCTGTCAGCTTCACTCAGTTGCTGATCCTTCTCATCGGGATTCTCACCGAGCATTTTCACGTAACCGCCGAGAGGAATAGCCGCGATAACATACAACACCTCTCCGTCGCGGCTGCGCCAAGAAAAGAGTGCAGGACCGAATCCGATGGAGAACTTCTCCACTTTAATCCCAAGCCTGCGGGCTACAGAAAAGTGGCCGTATTCATGCACGGCGATCAGCAGAGCGATCGCCACGACAAAGGCCAAAGTTGTATGCAGAATTTCCGGCATCAGGATATCACCTCGTTGGCCAGATCCCTGGCATGCTCATCATGCAACCATACATCGCTCAACTGCCCTACGGGGACATTTTCCACCTGCGAGAGCACCTTTTCGACAGTCATCACAATATCAGTAAATCCGATGCGTCGCTCGCGGAAAGCTGCATTGGCCACCTCGTTGGCAGCGTTGAATGCAATGGAAAGCGAATCCTCACCCTGCATGACATCTTTCACCAGTCGCATAGCCGGAAAACGTGTACTGTCCACAGCCTGGAAATGCAGCGCTCCTGTTTTTGCCATATCGAGCCACGCAATACCGGTTGAAAGTCTCGGTTCAGCCTGCATCGCATAGGCAATCGGCATACGCATATCAGGCATCGCCAACTGCGCCAGCACCGAACCGTCATGATACTCTACCATGGCATGGATGATGCTCTCAGGATGAATGATGGCAGAGAGCTTTTCGGCAGGAAGATCAAACAACCAATGCGCTTCGATCAGCTCCAGCGCTTTGTTCATCATGGTCGCTGAATCGACACTGATCTTTGCTCCCATATCCCAGTTCGGATGGGCAATCGCCTCTTCCGGCGTCACATTACGAAGCGAGGCTGGATCACGATCCCTGAACGGACCTCCCGATGCAGTCAGAATTACCTGTGTAACCGAACCATGGTCATGCCCATGCATACACTGATGTACAGCAGCATGCTCTGAATCCACTGGCACTACCTCGGCACCCGAGGCGCGCGCAGCCTGCATGAATATTCTGCCGGCAGTAACCAGACACTCCTTATTGGCAAGCCCGACCCGTTTTCCGGCCTTTACCGCTGCAAGCGTAGCCGGCAACCCGGCAGATCCGACCATGGCGGCCATCACCATATCTGTCTCAGAGGCTGCAGCGAGCTCTGTTGCTGCAGCCATACCCGCTTCAAGTCGGACACCTGCAGGAAGTCGCCCTTGCAGCTCCAAGGCAGCACTTTCATCAGTCATAACAACCCATTCGGGCCTGAGTTGTTCAGCAAGCTGAAGCATCTTCCCATGATTGCGATGTCCTACGAGTGCATGGGCGGAGAACTTATCGGGATGCTGCAGCATCACATCGGCTGTACTGCAGCCGATGGAACCCGTGGCACCGAGCAACGTTATCTTCACACCATCACCCCCCACAGCAGCCACGCCACCGGCACAGCCATGATAATGGCATCAATTCGATCAAGAATACCGCCATGGCCCGGCAACCAGCGCCCACTATCTTTGACGCCGACCAAACGTTTCACCGCTGACTCTGAAAGGTCGCCAAGTGCGCCTGAAAATACCGTGATAATAGCAAGCATCAAAGCCAACCCAAATGGAAGAACACCCCATGCCAGCCAGCACACCACTGCCACAGGCACAGCGAAAAGCACCCCTCCTGCCAGCCCCTCTATCGATTTTCCCGGACTGATTGCAGGACAGAGTTTGCGCCTGCCAATTGCGCGCCCAACAAAATACGCCGCTATATCAGAAGCCCAGACTGCGAGACAGGCACCAATCACCAGCCCCTGGCCCATCTCTGAACCGTGCGTTGAAGCAACGGCAAGGGCAAACAGATATATCCAGGAGAAGAGCCAGATAAAGGCGAAAAAGCTGCCGAAAGAGGCCTCGTGTTCCCGGGATGTCATAACGAACAGGCCGAACCAGAAGATTGCCGCCAGAAGAAGCCAGGTGACCTGCGGCGACTCCAGAAAGGCAATCCAGAGAGGCAAAGAGGAAACCATATAGATCATCGAACCTCTTAATTTCATCATCAGGATCAGCTCGCAGGTAGCCCCCCACCCGATCAGTACCAGTACAGTTTCAAACCATGGTGACGGCAGCCTGAAATACCAGACCCAGACAAGGGCAACCAGCACCAGGGCTGTAATGATGCGCTTATTCAGTTCACTCATCAGCTAACCTGCTCGCTGGTCTTGCCATAGCGCCGCTCGCGCTCTGCATAATCATCCAAGGCAACTTTCAGATCCTGTTTGGTAAACTCCGGCCAGAACACGTCACTGAAGTAGAGCTCTGCATATGCCGCATCCCAGAGGTGAAAGTTGGAGATGCGGCGCTCTCCACCGGTCCGGATCAACAGGTCTAGCTCATTCAGATCATGCCTCCAGAGCAGAGAGCGGAACTTTTCCGGGGTAAGTTCTGCAAGGGCCGATTCAGTGTCGCTCTGTTCACCAATCCATCGAACAGCCTGTTTAACACCGGCAACAATCTCCTGCTGACCGCCATAATTAAGGCAAAGAACCAGATCCATCCCATCATTTCCTTCGGTCTCGACAGAAGCCTTCTCTACCGCACGTCTGGCACTGGCAGGGAGTGGCGAAACGTCGCCCAGAACCCTGAAGCGGACACCATTCTCCATCATGTCAGGAACACTTTTCGGCAGCATTATCGCAAGCAGGCTCATAAGCCCGCGCACTTCGAGTTTTGGTCTGTTCCAGTTTTCAGTTGAAAAGGCAAACAGGGAGAGCTGGCGAACACCCAGTTCTTTTGCCCACTTTACGACGCTACGGGCAACTTCGGCACCCTTCTGGTGTCCCTCCAGGCGAGGCTTGCCGTGCGCCTTAGCCCATCGTCCATTGCCATCCATGACAATACCGACATGGTATGGAATGCCAGGCTTGGCCGCCTGTTTTGATGAAGACATCAGACAGTCAGGATTTCAGTTTCTTTATGCTCGATAATCTCGTCAACTTCAGCGATAAACCTGTCGGTAATCTTCTGAATCTGATCCTGCAAACGTTTGCTCTCGTCTTCAGGAAGCCCCTCATCCTTCACCTGATGCTTCACTTCATCATTGGCATCACGACGGATATTGCGAATGGACACCTTGGACTTTTCACCCGCGGCTTTCACCTGCTTCACCAAATCCCGGCGTCGATCCTCGGTGAGCTCTGGAAGCACAAGACGCACAACTTCACCATCACTGGTGGGGTTCAGGCCGAGGTCAGATTTAAGAATGGCCTTCTCGATATCAGCAATCAGGTTCTTTTCCCATGGCGTAATCATCAACATACGCGGCTCGGGCACGGAAAGGTTTCCCACCTGATTGATTGGAACTTCAGACCCGTAATAGGAGACCCGAACATGATCGAGCAGAGCCGCATTGGCTCGTCCCGTCCGGATCGTTGCCAGATCCGACTTCAGCGCAGCAATGGATTTCTGCATTCTGTTTTCGACATCTTTAAACATGCTCACCCCTCCTGAACCAGTGTGCCGACAGGCTCACCGGACACGGCTTTCAGCATCTGACCCGGTGTAGTCACATCAAACACCACAATCGGCATATGATTGTCACGGCAGAGTGACATGGCTGTAGCATCCATGACTCCCAGACGCTTGGTCAGCGCTTCAGTAAATGTAAGTGTTTCATAACGTATGGCATCAGGGTTCTTGGCCGGATCGGATGTGTAAACACCATCCACCTTGGTTCCCTTGATCACTGCATCGGCCTGAATCTCCATGGCGCGAAGACTGGCAGCTGTATCTGTTGTGAAATAGGGATTACCTGTGCCTGCAGCAAAGATCAAAATACGCCCTTTCTCAAGATGGCGTACAGCACGGCGCCGGATATAGGGTTCGGCTATTTCCCTGATATGCAGGGCGGAAATCACTCGCACAGTTGCACCATTGCGTTCGATTGCATCCTGCAGGGCGATAGAGTTCATGACCGTAGCCAGCATGCCCATGTAATCGGCACTGGCGCGATCCATTCCAGAGGCGGTGCCGCTCATGCCCCGAAAAATGTTGCCACCACCGATTACGATGGCCAGTTCAACACCGGCGTTTTGTACCTCGATTATCTCTCTGGCCAGCCGGTTTATGGTTTCGGGATCAACACCGTATGAGGTCTCCCCCATTAATACTTCGCCGGAAAGCTTGAGCAGCACCCGCTTATAGGGGCGCTGCTCACTGCTTTCGAGACGAACATCACTCATCTGCAATCAACCGCCCTGAATCTGAGCAGCAACTTCTGCAGCGAAATCTTCCTCTTTCCGCTCGATGCCTTCACCAAGCGCAAAACGAGTCATGGCGGTTACTGTTACATTACCCAGCGCCTTGCCGACTTTCTGGTCCGTATCCATAACAAAATCCTGCTCAAGCAGGCAGATGTCAGAGTAGAACTTGTTCAGCTGACCGGTCACGATCTTGTCTACGATCGCTTCAGGCTTGCCACTGGCAATAGCACGCTCGGAAAGCACCGCACGCTCACGCTCTACGGTATCCGCATCAACATCGCCGCGGGCGATGAATAGCGGATTGGCAGCGGCCACATGCATGGCAATACCACGAGCCAGATCGGTATCAACATCACCATCGAAACCGACAAGCACGCCGATCTTTCCGGCGCCATGCACATAGGAGGCCACGCCACTTGCTTCAGTGCGCTCAAAACGACGGATACTCATATTCTCGCCAATAGTCGCAATCAGCTGCGAAAGCGCCTGTTCAACAGTGTGTTCCCCGTCGAAGTCCATAGCCTTCAGCGCATCAACATCGGCAGGGTTCTGCTTGATGATCAGCTCGGCAACAGCATTTGCAAATCCAACAAATTTCTCGTTCTTACTTACGAAATCGGTCTCGGCATTTACTTCCAGTACAACACCGACATTGCCTTCGGATACGGATACAACAACGCCCTCTGCTGCTACGCGCCCGGCTTTCTTGGATGCGGCACCCAGTCCCTTCTTGCGAAGAAGATCAACCGCTGCATCGAAATCACCACCGGTTTCAGTCAATGCTTTTTTGCAATCCATCATGCCTGCGCCGCTCGTTTCACGCAGTTTTTTTACATCTGCGGCCGTAATGCTCATTCTATATTCTCCGTAATCTCAATATTATTAAGCTTCGGCTGCAGGCTCGGCTGCAACGTCTGCTTCAACTTCTTCACTGCCTGCAGCCATCGCCTCAACGATGTCGGCGCCATCTTCACTGTTCTCAAGTGTCCATGCTTCGGCACCTTCCAGAAGCGCGTCAGCAATCTTGCTGCAGAAGAGGCGAACAGCACGAATGGCATCATCGTTACCAGGAACAACATAATCGATACCGGATGGGTCGCAGTTGGTATCCACGACAGCGACAACCGGGATACCCAGTTTCTGGGCCTCTTTCACAGCCAGGTCCTCTTTGCGCACATCAACCACAAACAGACAGTCAGGAAGCTCAACCATATCCTTGATACCGCCGAGTGAACGCTCCAGCTTATCCAGTGCGCGCTGCATCTGCAGGGCCTCTTTCTTGGTCAGCAGCTCAAACACGCCCTCTTCCTTCTGGCGCTGAAGATCTTTCATCTTGCGAACAGACTGCTGAACAGTTGAGAAGTTGGTCAGCGTACCACCCAACCAACGGTGATTTACATAAAACTGACCGGCACGCAGTGACTCCTCTTTAACCGCATCGCGGGCCTGACGCTTGGTGCCAACGAACAGCACACGACCACCGGCAGCTGCCAGCGCGTTCATAAATGAGTAGGCCTCATTGGCCAGACGCAGAGTTTTCTGCAGATCGATAATGTGAATGCCGTTACGCTGACCGAAAATATACGGTGCCATTTTTGGGTTCCAACGGCGGGTCTGGTGACCGAAGTGCACACCTGCTTCAAGCAGCTGCTTCATAGTAAACTGAGACATTTAAGTCCTCCGATTGTTATTATCCTCCACCGCCTCTCACCCTTCCGGGCACAATGGAAATGACGGTGTGCGAATTTGCCCCTTCGAGCGGGCGCGCTTTCTAACGAAAAGCCGGTGAAATAGCAAGCGTGCTTTCAATTATTTGAGGACACCGGAGATGGGTAACGGTGAGTAGAAAGCAGATTGAAAGCGCCAAAATAGCGTTATGCGCTCAGCTTCTCATGCAGGAGATGGATGCATGCAACTGCAAGCAGCTCTTGTTTGTCGTGAATAGCGCCTACTACTGCACTGGTAGTGTGATTAATCGAGGTAAGCGGTCTTACCAGCAATAAATGCGCGCTTGAGTGCCCATTTGCGTATCTTGGCACCTTGACGGTTGGCCTTGGTCAGGTTGGCCCTTTTCAGACTTGCGCCGCGCAGGTCAGCATTCGTCAGGTTCGACCAGGAGAGGTCGGTCTCATACAGCACCGCACCGCGAAGGTCAGCACCCTCAAGGTTGCACCCCTGCATATTTGCATAGGTGATTTTGGCATATCGCAGATCCTCACCGGACAGGTTCATGCCTGAGAGGTCGACACCGTCCAATGTCCAGCCACTGCGTACGCGGGAAATCAGGCGATCACGATCAATACGCATACCCTTCTGATTCACATTGATCATCTCGGCACCATCGAGGTTCGCTCCGGTGATGTCAGAGCCGCTCATATCAGAGCCGCCAAAATCACAGTGGCCCAGATCAGCTCCGGAGAAGTTTACGTTCTTCAACGTGGCTCCATTGAACTTTGAACCGTGAAGGTTGGCACCGGAGAGATCGGCTCCTGAAAGGTCCTGACCCGAAAAATCGAGGCCGGCAAGATCGGATCCTGCAAGGCTTTTCCCCTCTTTAATCTGCGCAATCACATCTACAACGCCCATAATCCCCTCCTGATCAGCGGCCTGAAATGGTAGAAGAAGAGCGCCAAAGCGCAAGCGATAATCTTTGCCGACGCTTTAGCAGGAAAAGGTGCTTAGAAATTGAGATCGATAGGCCCGACCCTGATACTGGTTGGCGACCTGAACGTGATGCGCACACCCTTGGTAGGCCCGATCGCCTGCAGCTCTTTACTGATGCTCACGGGTTTCTTCACATCCTGAGCCTGACGATTAAACACCCTGACCCACTTGCCCTTAACCGTCTGCACTTCAAGATTCACCCAACCATCGCCTATGCTCTTATCGCCAGTAGTAGCCTTGTGAAGGACGATTGATTTGAGGGTGACCGGCCAGTCAAGATAGATGCGTACCCACCCTTCCCGGTAGGCCTCGGATTCGGTTACATCCTCCACCCACCCAAGCATGGTGCTTGGCTCATTGATATTCTCGAAGAAACTTCTGCTTCCGCCATTGAATTCGTGTTTATCATCCTTCGTGGCCTGGGAACCGTCGCTACGCACCACTTTGTGGGTGACCGATGTAATGCCCGCATATGCTGTATCTATACATGCTGCATTCAGTCCGAGCATCAGAAATGTGGAGAGTGATACAAACAATAATTTATGCATAGGAGACCTCCTGTAAGCCTATGTTCAGCGGCCTTACACCTGATTATAACACCTCTGTAACAGTTTGCAGGTTTGATATGTTGTTATCCGTCGCCATTGAGCAAGCTTCGCGTTAACCAGCCATAATCAGCGGATAGTGAAAGCGCGGTCGGTTTTTCCTCCCTTTCACCATCTGAATGGCGGCGAGAGAGACTGTGGAATCACCATACTTCTTATTGATACGGTTGACCGTCAGCATCAGATCAAGCTGACGGGTATCCTCTTTCGAGAAACCGAAGAGGTCGGGCGTGGCCGAAGCTGCGTGGCTGATATGGGTCGCCACCACACCGCAGCCGCGATAGCTCTCCCCTGCCCGGAACAGTTTAGCAAACCCCGTTTTCACCGCCGCCATAATCCGCCGCAGACTGCCGGTTTCAATCTCGAGCCGGATATCGGCTCCATTGCGCTCGAATGTTGCCAGCGTCAGAAAGACATGGATGTGACGGGTCAGCAGGTGCTTGGCAACAAGCTCAGATACCAGTCGCATCGTGTGATAGCTCAGGTGTGCACTCACAATCTCGCGCGAGGTTGTCAGCTGCCCTATCGAGGCGGTGCGGGCGACACTTTTCGGCAACGGCGGTTCTGTTTCCACGCCTGTGACTGAAATTCCGCAAAGCTCCCGTTTCAGGGCCAGACCATGCCGCCCCAACAGACGGGTCATCATGCCATCCTCAACACATGTGAACTGTAGTGCAGTATGAACACCGAACTTGCGCAACAGCGCTGTACGGTTTCTGCCGATGCCGGGAATTTCAGCAACTGCAATATCGGCGAGAAAGCGTTCGATACGCTTCCCGGGTATCACCGTCGTACCATTCGGCTTGTTCGACTCAGATGCCATCTTGGCCAGCGTACGCGTCACGCTGACACCAACCGAGGCGGTAATGCCCGTTTCGCGGACAATAGCAAGCCGAATGTCGTCGGCAAGCTGGCGGAACGATTTTCGCCACAGTGTGCGAATACCGTTCATCTCCATAAACCCCTCATCAATCGAGTAAACTTCGACCTCGGGGCTGTAGCGTCGCAGGATGGCAAACATCTTATCGGAAATCTGGCCGTAGTAGCGGAAATCGGCGGCAAGGTATTCGGCATGAGGGGCAAGCTTTTTCGCCTCCCATACCGGCATGCCGGTGGTGATTCCGAGCGCCTTGGCATCGTAACTCTTGGCGACTACGATCGCATTCTGGCTCGACAACACACAGATCGGCCTCCCCTTCAGATCGGGTCGGCGCGCCATCTCGCAGGAGGCATAAAAGGCATCGCAATCGATATGCGCAATCGCATTGGGCCAGTTGCTGACCATTGTCATGTTTCCACCAACCCGAGTGGGCAACCGGAGCGTTGCCCGTTGTTAAAATTTACGAAACTGGCCGACGACTTCGCCGTAGATGTCGAGAGACTCTTCTGGATAGATATTGGGGTAATCGGCATTGGCAGGCTCGAGATACATGCCATCTTTGCCCGAACGCAGGTATTTGATCGTGAAATCGCCATCGACGATAGCCACCACCACCTTACCCAGAGAGGGGTTGGTGTTGCGTTCAACGATCAGGAAATCACCGTCGTGGATACCCGCCTCGATCATCGACTCGCCACGCACCTCGACCAATACGGTCTTGGATGGATGTTCAACAAGATATTCATCGATGGTAATCGCATCGCCAAGCGCCTCGGTGGCAGGGCTCGCAAAACCGGCCGGTGCCTTACCGACATGCGGACGTGCGAAAAACATATTGGCCGGTGAAAGGCGACCGCCCGGCCCCTTGCTGATGTAACCGGCAAAGATCATGCGATCGACAAATTTAACCGCCCCCTGCTTGCTCACGCCGACAAGGGCGGCGATCTCCGCATAGGATGGAATCAGGCGGTGCAGTGCATAATAATCCTGCAGTCGGCCGAGGTAGAAAGGGTCTTTACTCACCATGCGCTGCAGTATGGTGTACGAACGTACACCCTGCAAGGAAAAATATTCTCAGGAAATTAAAGCGACAACCACCCCATACCAACGCTGATGCCGACAAAGGCCAGCACCGATGCACCGACTCTTGAAAGCTGCTGCTGACGTCCCCTTAGCTGCGAGCGGATTTCGCCGCCAGCCCTTCCCAATCCGTAGCCGAAGACAAGCTGTGGAACCACAATTGCACCCGCACCGAATGAGAGGCCCAATAGCAAACCGTATGCGCCTGAACCGGTAGCTGCGGCGGCAGCCATCACACCGGCAAGCGGTGCACAGGGACGCAACCCCATCGCAAAGCCGATGCCGAAGAGTCCAGCCCTGATCTGTTTCTTCTTGCGGGAAGAACAGCCAGCGACTCTCCCCTTACGCCATAAAAGCACGGCAGAGAAGAGCAGCATGGCAGCAAAGATCAGGTTGGCATGACTCATATCAAGCAGCCCGACCAGTGATGCGCCAACCAAACCTGATACTGTTGCCAGCAGTGCATAAGCGCCCATGCGGCCGGCATTAAAGCGCCACGTCTGCAGTGATGTCTCTTTTGCTCCAAGGTCCTGGGATAAGAGCATCACGCCCAGTGTCGGAATACAGGTGAACATACATGCACCGGCCCCGAATGAGAGGCCGATGATGAATGTTGCCAGCATGGATGAGAGAAGCACCTCCACCATCAATCCTTTTTGACTCGACGGGAAGGTTTCTGTTTACCCTCCCACTGCTTCTGTGCCCTGTTGCGCTCTTTGAAGTATTGTGGATCGGAGACCTTGATCGGAATCACCGCATACTTCATCGCCATGACCCCTTTATCAGGGCAAAACTCCACACAACGTCCGCACAGGGTGCAGTCGGGCATCAGGATATCCTTCTCTTTCGATGTGTGGATCTCGCGGATATCCATCGGGCAAGCCTTGGCACAGAGGCCGCACTTGTCACAGCGGGGCGTGTAGTTCTTCACAAGCCTGACCAGCCCGATCTTCTTGAAGATCGCGTGCATTGCCAGCATCGGACAGATGCGGCAGAAGGGCTGACGCATGGTGAGCGACAGCACCAGAATCAGACCAAAGAGCGTATCGGCAATAATCGAGAGGATCATGTAACCGGTTGACGAGGTATCAATATAGAGCTGATTGAGCTGCCCTGCCGCAAGCGAGGTGAGAATGCGGCTCGGACAGATTTTACAGAAGGGATCACCCAGTTCATGGCCGACAAAGCCGATTCCCGAAGCGAGCGGAAAGAGGATTACCAAGAGCCCCAGCATCAGCCATTTGGCAGGCCGTATGCGATCCACGACTTTCTCATCCAGAGACTCTGTACGGTTCAGACGCAGCTTCTGTCCGATCATACCGAGCACCTCCTGGAAGAAGCCGAGCGGACAGAGCCAGCCGCAGAATGCCTTGTTGAGCAGCACGAAGAGCAGCAGGAATGTCGCCAGCGTCGTCAGAACCGGAAGCAGCATGCTAAGGGCGAAGGTACCTGCACCGATAGCGCGCCCGACGCCGTGGCCGAGCTGATGCTGAAGCGGAATCAGTACGCAGTAATCCGCTGTCTTCGCATCATAGGCACAGGCAAGCGCCGGGAATGCGCCGGAGATTTTATCCGCCGAGTAGAAGCCGACAAACACCGACCCATAAACCAGAAACAGGAATGCCAGCAGCTGTACCACCTTGCGAATGACCGATAAATTTTTCCAGACAGGCATTACTTTTTCTCCTTACGACGACGCTTCCTTAGCGTCATAAAGCCACCGAGCAACATACCGCCGCCAACCATAGCAAGACCAAGCTCTGTGGACTGCCAGTGCTGAGGATTGATGTGATAGTCATATGAGAAGGTCGTGATAAATCTCTGGCCATCATCGCCATGCCTGGCTGTCAGTAAAAATTCAGCTGGTGGATTGGCAGCCCGCCCCGGTTTTTCATAGGTAAAATCCTGAGGCAACGGAACAGTCACACGGCCTGTGGCATCGGCTGTGAATTCTGCGCTACTGCCATTGCCCGTTGTCATTGACATGCTGGCTCCGGCAAGCGGCTCACCCCTGTAGCGAATCACAAACACGGCATCCGTTCCGGAGTAGTAGCGCCAGTGTTCCCGTGCCAATGGCGCCGGTTCAATCTCCAGTGCCGATTTTTCGTGACCGATCAAAAGCGATGGCGACACACCCGATGGTTTACCATTCATGTAGATATAACGAATGGCCGACTCATGCAGCTCACCCGCACTGCGTTTTGCTACCAATGCATGATAATTGCCCGTACCCATCGCTTTCACGCTGACCCTGCCCTGCTCCGGCTGCAGTGCCTTAACAGCCAGATGAGGGCTCATCAGCTGAGTTTCTGCACCTTCGCCACCATGCAGCAGGTATGTTTCACCTGCATGGCGACTGTTCCCGCCACCGTGGCCGCCGCCGTGACCGGCATGTCCATGACCCTTCACTGCTGGCGCAGGTACCCAGTGCATCGACGCCTCGGCGGTGAAGGAGAAAAGAGCCACGACAAGCGTGGCTCCCATCAATAATCTCGCTTTCACTTTTTGCTGCCTTTCCAGCTCTTGCCGGAATAGAGCCCTGCTTTCTGCTCATCGGTAAGCAGGCGTGAAGCCTTCACCGATGCCATCAGGTTCGCTTCAAGTTTGGCTGCACGCAGCTCCCCCATACGCTTCGCGTACGCCTTGATATCGCGATCCTTCAGATCGCCGCTATGCAGCGTTGTACGGAACTCGGCAACCGTAATCTGTGCTTCCGCATGTGCTTTGGCTGCACCGGTCTCGGCTGCAACCAGAAGCTCTCCTACCTCTTTACGCTGTTTGTCGTTCAGGTTTCCATTCTTGAGAATCTTGCGCACATAGTCCGGGCTGTTGCCCGGAATATTGTGGTGTCCCGACCTCTTATGATATCCGGAGGACTTTGCATCTCCCTTTGAACAGCTTGCTGCCTTTTCACCTTTAAAGCTGCAGTCCTCAGCAGAGCACTGCTTTCCACCACAGGCCATAGCCGTGCCGGAGAGCAGCAGAGCTGCCGAAGTTGCAATCATCAGATGTTGCAGTTGTTTTTTCATATCCTTCTCCCTCGTTCTATGGATTAAAATGTTGCCGTAATACCGGCGTTCCAGCGGCGGCCCGGATTGACCACGATGGAGAGGTCCTCGGCGTTGTAGACGAAGTCGGCATTACTGTCGTAGTAGCCGCGTGCGGTGTTGTAGTAGGTGCGGTCAAAGGCGTTATCCACGCGTCCATAGAGCGACCATTTCACCCGGTTGTTGCTGCCGGTGGCAAAGTCGTAGTTGGCAATCAGGTCGAAAATGGCATGCCCGCCGATCTTCTCCTGATTGATCTCGTCGGCGAAGTAGCTGCTCTGGGCGTTCATTTCGGTGGTGAGCGTAAAGCCTTCGAACGGCTTGATACGCGCCGCTAAAAACAGCTTATGTTTCGGCGCACGTGGAACCACTTTGCCGCTGTTGTTGTAGTTGACGATGGCATTCGCTCCGGGCATCGGGCTGAAGCGGTTGCCCAGCAGCAGGTTGAAGTTGTCGTAGCGGGTGAAGTTGGCATCAAGAAGCGTGTAGGCCACATCCATGGAGAAGAACTGGCTCTGGTCGCTCTTCAGGGAGACTTCCATGCCGCGGTTACGCATGCCGCCGATATTCTGGTACTGGTCCATCACACCGGTCGCCGGATTGGCATACTGACCCGCCACGTTGAGAATGAAATCCTTGCGATCAATCTGGAATGCCGCGATGTCCCACTCGACATCACCTGCGCCGATGTCGACCTTGCCGCGCAGGCCGATCTCATAGTTAGTAGCCTGTTCAGGTGTCAGGTTCGGATTTGCAGCCACAGTGCCGGTCAGCGAAATGGTGCCGGCAAAAAGCTGCTGGATGGTCGGGGCACGGAAACCGGTCGATACATTGGTGTATAGTGATACCGAGTCGCTAATATCGTAGTTCAAGCCGCCACGCCAGGAGCCGACATTGAATTTCTTCTGCAGGAAGGGTGCAGCTGCAGCCGGCAGGTAATCCTCATAACTGAGTCGGATATGGTCGTAACGGCCGTTTGCGGTCGCCGTCAATGCATCGGTTACACGGAATTTAAGCTCCCCGTATCCGGCATACATACGCTCTTTCGTCCTGTCGCTGGTAATCAGCGTTCCGGCAGTAACCACGCCGCCGAACGGACTCGGGCTGGTACGGTGATCGGCCAGAATGGTCACCCGGTTCTTGTAGCTGTTATCGCGAATGTCGACTCCGCCCATCCACCCGACACTTTCGCTGCTACCACGCCACTCGCCCTTGATGCCGCGCTGAATCTGCTTGTAGTCGTTATCGTTCTGGTAGGCATTCACATCGGTCACAGGCAGACGGTTCACATCATAGCGAATCGGAGCGGTCCAGAAGCGGGTGTGATCACCGAACTGGTAGAGGTTAACCATCAGGTTGCTGGTTTCGGAGATGTCATTGGCATAGGTCAGGTAGAACTTGCCGAGGTCGACATTGTAGTTACGGGCAAAATCGCGGCCATCGACACTGGTCGGATCGACTGCCGCCTGCGTCACACCTGTGACTGTTCCGTGGCTGTCCTTGAAACGCTTGGCCACCTCCCAGCCGAAGGTGAGGTCGCTGGAGTCGGATGTGTAAAACTGCAGTTTTCCGTTCAGGTAGTCGGCTTTATATTTTCCCTGGAAGTAATAACTGTCGGCATCGCGACGGCTGGCCTGCACATGGCCCGATGCCACATCCGTAGCAAAACCGGCACGTGCCATGCCACGTTTATAACCGAAACTGCCAGCTTCAGCGGAAACGCTACCACCAGCCATTTTGGCGCCGCGTTTGGTGGTAATAATCACCGCTCCTGCCAGCGCATCGTCACCGAAGAGATAGGAGGCGCCACCCTTGATCACCTTGATCGATTCGATGTCGTCCATATTGATATTCACTCGTCCCGTACGCTCAAACACCGGTACGCCATCAATCACCACGGCCACACCCGGCTTCTCACCCATGAAACGCTGGTTCTCGACACCGCGGATATGAATCTTCAGCGAATCCTGACTCTGCAGCTCCGCCGTCACTCCCGGAATAGCATCAAGGATCTGCTTGATGTTCTCGGCATGCGCTTTTTCAACTTTGGCTCCGGAAATCACTGCGACATTGGAGGGCTCTCCGCGCTTGGATTCAAAACGGTCATCGATCGTTGTCGAATCGACTCGCATCAGCCCCATATCTTCTGCTTCGGCCATCCATGGTGTCATCAGCATGGCCAGCAGCGATGCGGCCGCTGTCACATGCTTTTTCATTTTCAGGTTCATCGTACCACCTTCCTCTTAAGTATTAATAAAATCGTTTTATCAGGTCGCATCCAGCCTGAAGCGCATACGAAACTCGCACTCCAGCGGGCAGTGAACATTTGATGGTGGTTTCGGTAACGGAACAGCCCTCTCCACTGCCTCTTTGGCCGCCGACAGCAGCAGCAAAGGGCCGTTATCAACCATCAGCTGGCGTGCTGATCCATCCGGAAAAAGGACAAAGCGAACATTCACCTCGCCTTCTATTCCCCGACGTCGTGCCGCTTTCGGATACCACTTGTGCTCCTCAATACGTGCCATTACATCAGCCAGATAGCGCTCCTTTTCCAGCTGGATAACCCCTTCATTAATCTGGGGAGCAGCTTGACTTGCTTCCGCTACCGCCTGTTGGAGCACTGCCGTTTCAGGCTGTGCTTCCTGTTTCGCCTCCTGCGGCTTCACCTTCGCTACCTTCTTCGCTTCAGGACGTTTTACCTTTTCGATCTTTTTCGCTTCCACCCTCTCAGGCTTCTCCTGAATCCGCTCCGGCACCGGGGCAGGCTCGGGAGCATGGGTCAGAAAACTCAGGCGTGTTACAGATGGATTGATCGGATCCGGTGCGGGAGCAGAGGTTACGCCGCCAAAGCCGATAAAGAGCAGCCCGTGCAGCAGCAGGGAGAGTGTAACTGCCGCTGAGCGCAGTCCGATCTGCCGTATGCCTCTCCCCTCCCCGGACATCATCTACCCCTTGGGTTTCTCGGTAACGATATCGACGCCAGTGGCACCGGCCTGACGCGCAGCATCGATCACGCGCACCGAATCGCCCAGCGTCACACCGCTATCACCGCGGATCACCACCCGCTTGTCACTGCGACCAGCCAGCACATCGGCCAGTTGCCCGGCAAGCATTTCATAAGAGATCACCTTGCCATCAATGCGCAGTGCGCCGGAACGTTCAATCACCACTTCCAGCGGCTCCTTCTCGTCAAGTGCAGTGGCGCTCACCGCTTCGGGCAACTCAATCGGCAACCCCTCATCATTGATAAAGTGAGCGGTAAGCATGAAAAAGACGAGCAGCAGGAAAACGATATCGATCAGCGGTGTCAGATTCGGGGCCTGGCCACTCCTGCGTGTTCCCTCAAATTGCATGGGCCAGAGAGTCCCCGTGTTTAATCTGATCGCTGACACTGTATTCCGGAGCATGTGGAAGCTGCTCAATCACCATGGATGCCACCCGCTGCATCGACTTGGCGCGTTTATCCACCAGACCTTCGAGAAAGTGCAGCAGAAAAAGAATGGGGATCGCTACGGCGAGGCCTGCTCCGGTAGTCACCATCGCTTCCCAGATACCTCCGGCCAAAACCATTGCATCCACCTTGCCGCCAGCGGCCTCGATCACCTGAAACGCTTTGATCATGCCGGTGATGGTGCCGAACAGCCCGAGTAACGGTGCGGTATTACCGAGCCATGCCAGCGTGCGCAGCCCTGTCTCCATACGAGCCAACTGCTCGGAACCAATACGCGAGGCCACCCTGGCGAGATCCTTTACACCCTGTTCAGCTGCCTCCTTCACACCAACAGCAATCGCAGTTTCAGGAGAAACGCGTTTTCCCTCTGCTGTGTAGAGGTTGTCGAGGCCACTGTTTACTTTAGGCAACAGCTGCAGATGTATAAGTCGTTCGACCACAATAGCGACTGCCACAACCGAGTAACCGAGCAACACCCACATTACCGGGCCGCCTTTGTCGATCAGCATACTTATATCCATCGCTTTACCTCCCCTTCCAGAAGTGGAGGCGAAGGTTAGGAGGAAGTTATAAAGTGAAAATTAGGCAAAATGTCGCGCGGCATTTTGCCGCATGGCAATTTGTCGCATGCTTTCCGGATCGCATGCGTTTGGGCCTCCTGAATCAGGCTTCATTGACGCATCGATCTATATCAGAATGGAGCTGAACATTTCTCTGGAACAGCACGGGATTTTTTCCTATGTTACCGACCTATGTTAGACATGGATGTCACAAAACTAGATATTCCGATTCATTTTCATTCGGACCCGAACTGCCTCTATAAAGTTGATGGCATCTGCTGTCATGGTGCAAACCCTGTCAGAAGACACGAGTGCAGAACCTATTGTCCTGTCACATCAGTCAGGTGGGTAGATGATCATTTCGGCCACCTGAGTAACAATGAAAAAGAGAACATGATCAGGGCAATTGCCAATTTCTGATCACCCTGCTTTCAGCGATATGTCCAGGTAGAAGCCATTTATGTTTTGGAAGGTCGCTTGGCCAGTTTTCGCTGCAGGGTACGCCTGTGCATACCAAGCCTTCTGGCAGTTTCTGAAATATTGCCGTCGCACTCCATCAGCACCTTCTGGATATGTTCCCACTCCAGCCGTCTGGTCGACATCGGCTGCTCGGCAACTTCGGCAGCGGCATCGCCACTCTTTTTCTGTAGTGCCGCAACCACCTCATCAGCATCTGCAGGCTTAGCCAGATAGTGCGTGGCGCCAAGCTTGATCGCCTCCACTGCCGTAGCAATTGAGGCATAACCGGTAAGCACAACAATGCGGGTGTGTTCATCCAGCTGATGAAGCCTCTCGACCAGCACCAGACCGGAATCACCAGGCATACTCAGATCCACCACGGCATATTCCGGTGCTGCATCACCCACCAGTTCAATAGCATCAGCAACATTGTTCGCCACCTGAACGGCAAACCCGCGTTTCTCCAGCGCAGATGAGAGGATGCGGCAGAACAGCGCATCATCATCGACCAGCAGCAGATTCGGCAGATCTCTGTTTGACTCCATCAGCTACTCCGTTTTCAACTTCTGCAGTGGCAGACGAATGTTAACAAGGGCACCACCATCGGGATGGTTACTGATATTCATCTCACCGCCAAGCCTTCGCACCACCTCACTGGCCAGATAAAAGCCAAGCCCGTGCCCATCTTTTTTGGTGGTGTAAAATGGTTTCCCTAGTGCATCCAATGCAGCCGCAGTAAGCCCTTCGCCAAAATCCCGTATCTCCAGTCTGAGTTCCGCAACAGACCACATGGCGTTCAGTTCAATCTGTTCCGGCGAGGCATCGGCAGCATTGTTCAGCACATTGATTACAGCCTGATTCAGGGTCTCGTCGACAACAATACTCGGAACCGGCTCATCTCCCTCCAACGAAACATGTATTGATGTCGAGGGATGCAACTCCTGCCAGCGCGAAATACAGTGATTCAAACAGCTTCTGACATCTTCACTATGTCCGCTCTCGGCTTTCATCTGCCCTGCACTGGCACTAATCTGACCCAAGGTCGCCTTACAGCGGTCTACCTGTGAGCGAAGGATTTCAATTTTCTCCACCAATTCTGGCTGGCCCTTGTACTCCTGCTCCATCTCTTTGGTCAGCACGGCCATGGTTGCCAGCGGAGTACCGAGTTCATGTGCAGCTCCCGCAGCCAGCGTACCAAGTGAAACCATATGCTCATCGCGCAGGTTTTTCTCGCGTGCTTCAGCCAGTTTCTGGTCTCGCTGGCGCAGTGCTTCAGCCATTGAGACTACAAAAAAGAGGATCAATCCGACAGCCAGCAGAAAGCTGAACCACATACCCAACACATGCAGGCTAAAGTCGCCTGCTGGGGCTGCATGGCCAGCATGAGTGCCATGCGATGCATGTCCGTGAACCGCCATCTCCTGTGTTAATGGCACATTGATCAGCATGAGGAACGTGTAACAGCCAAGTGTTACTGAAGCCATCGCCCAGACGTAGCGCTTGGGAAGCGTCGCCGCCACAATAACCAGTGGCAGCAAGAACAGGGATACAAAAGGATTGCTTGAGCCGCCAGCAAAATAGAGCAGAGCAGCAAGCGCAATAACATCAACCACCAGATGCAGAAAGAATTCATTTGCCGATGCCGAAGGTCTATTTTGGATTCGAAGCCAAAGTATCACATTTGACACGGCATATACTGCGATGACTGCAAGCATAGGAAGCAGAGGCAGCTCCACCGCAAGCAGATAGACGGCAAGACCGGTAGCGGCCAGTTCACTTGCAATCACAGCACTTCTGAAGACGAAAAGACGTTTCAGGTTATAGGCACCTGCCACATCCCGAAGCGCGTTATCAACAAACATCCGAACCCTTCATTGCTTGCAAACTACCATGCCGACAGCCTCTCTGAAAATAAGCTGGCAGGCTACATAAGAGAGAGCGCCAGCAGATGTGACAAATTGTCGCATTCCCATCAACAGCCTGTCCCACATGATACGCATGTGCCGGAGGGGCATGGTCGTTGTCTCATCCCCGGGATAGTCCTGCTGCTCCGGCACAACCTTCCATTTTCAGCGCATAGAATCATTTACAATTACACTTCAAACAGCAAAAAGCCCGGCCTGAGTGAGGACCGGGCTTGCGAATATGTTCCGGAGGGAAATATGGCACGAGAATTGTGCGGACAAGAGAGCCAGTTGGCTTGGGCCAGCCCTCATGCCCGACTTGGGGTGAAACAATAGCCATCGTAGCCTTGCATCCAATTGGGCAAATTGTCGCAGATAATAAAAAGCCCGGGACAAACCCGGGCCAGTATGTTTTCAGCGTACTAAGAACTACGCCTTCAGGTAGCTCTTGCACTCCTTGATACAATCAGCACAGGCATCGGCGCACGCCTTGCAGGTCGAATGTTTCTTCTCGTGCTTGCGACACTCCTTCTCACAGGCACCGCACATCTTGATGGAGAGTTCGCACAACTCCTTCATATATGCTGAGTCCATCGTCACCAGCTTGGCGTGGGCTGCACAGAAAGCGCCGGTTTCCAGCACGATCCTGGCGCAGTCGGCCATGGCGGTATCGCCCGCCTTGAACTCGATCAGGCAGTGGTGAATGCAGTCATCCCCGGTGCGCATACAGTTGTGTAGCGCTTCGATCATCTTTGCATTCTTGGCGCCGGTGGCATGGCCGTGGTGCATCGAATGGTCATCGGCGGCAAACGCCTCACCGATGCCGGCCAGTGCCGCACTCGATGCCAGTGCACCCAGCCCCAGTGCACCGGCCCCTTTCAGCATCGTACGACGCTCTATATCCAGATGTTCCGTCTGATCTCTATCCATACTCATACACCTCCGTGATGTTAATTGCGAATTCCTTATCCGTTCCCCGGGATGTGTTTCATTAAGGATAAGCTTAGCAGGAACAATCAGAGGGCGCGACATTTTGTCGCACCCCTGAATATGGGCAGTAAAACAAAGAACCCGGCCACGCAGGCCGGGTTCAATTCAATGCTACACAATGCCGGAGCTGATCAGTTTCTCAGGTTCAGCACATCCTGCATATCGTACCAGCCTGCACTCTTATCCATCAACCACGAGGCAGCGCGTACGGCGCCCTTGGCGAAAACCATACGATCAGCAGCGACATGGTTGATCTCGATACGCTCTTCATCGGCGATAAACATCGCCTGATGTTCGCCGACTATATTGCCGCCTCGTACCACCGAAAAGCCGATCGATCCGGGCTTTCTGGCACCGGTAATGCCTTCACGGGAGTAAACCGCCACCTCTTCCAGCGGTACGCAGCGGCCTGCTGCCAGCGCACGCCCCATAGCCAGTGCCGTACCACTCGGAGCATCCACCTTATGCTTGTGATGCGCCTCGAATATCTCGGCATCGTAATCCTCGTCCAGCACCTCAGCAGCCCGCTCAATCAGGCTTAACGCCAGATTCACGCCTACCGAATAGTTGGCTGCCATCACAACAGGTGATCCGGAAAGGATCTCCTTCAGCTCGTCGAGCTGCCCCGGTTCAAACCCGGTTGTCCCAATGATCATACCCATGCCGCGACTGGCCGCAAAATTGGCATGGTTCAGCGTCGCCACCGGGGAAGTGAAATCGATCACCACATCAGCCTCCGCACAGCTGTTGATGTCGTCGACAACCCCAACACCCAGTGTTTCGACACCGGCCAGTTCTCCTGCATCGCGACCGATAAACGGTGAACCCGGCCGCTCAGTCGCACCGGCCAGAATGGTGCCTTTACTGCCGCTGACCGCACGCACCAGCATACGTCCCATGCGTCCGGAAGCACCGACTACAATGATTCTCATGTCAGACATTACCTGCCCTCCTTGGAAAGATCTTCCCAGAAATCCTTAACCTTTCCCAGAAAAGAGGAGCGCTCCGGATAGACATCATCACCTGTCTCATCGGCAAATTCACGCAGCAACTGCTCCTGCTTCGAACTCATCTTCTTCGGCACGGCAATCTGCATGCGCACATAGAGGTCACCCTTCTGGCCACCGGCACGCACATCCGGCACACCGTGGCCGCGCAGACGGAATACGCGCCCACCCTCGGTTCCGGCAGGAATCCTGATCTTGATCTTGCCTTCCAGCGTCGGAGCATCGACCTCCGCACCCAGAGCGGCCTGCGGGAATGTCACAGGCATCGTACAGTAGAGGTCGGCACCATCGCGCTCGAAGATCTTGTGCGGTTTGAGTGAAATAACAATGTAGAGATCACCCGCCGGCGTTCCATGTTCACCCGCTTCGCCCTCACCGCTGACACGCACCTGTGCACCATCATAAACACCGGCCGGCACCTTCACTTTCAGCTTCTTGTTCACTCTTGTTCGGCCCGAACCACCGCAACTCTGGCATGGCGATTCGATACGTGTGCCGGAACCGTGGCAGCTAGGACATGTACGGCGCACGGCGAAGAAACCCTGCTGCATCTGTACCTGACCATGGCCGCCACAGGTAGAACATGGAACCGGATTAGAACCGGGCTTGGCACCACTGCCATGGCATGTGTCGCAGTTTTCATGCTTGGGAATATTGAGTTCAACCTCTTTTCCACTCGCCGCCTCTTCGAGGGTAACTGTGAGATTGTAGCGCAGGTCTGCACCACGCGTGGCACGACCACCGCCGCCGAAACCGAACATATCGCCGAACACATCACCGAACATATCGCCGAAATCACGGAAGGCATGTGAATCCTGGGCGCCCCCACGGCCCCAGAAGTCCTGCATCTGCTCATCCACACCTGCATGGCCATACTGGTCGTATCGTTTGCGTTTGGATTCATCGGTGAGCACTTCGTAGGCCTCGGTCACCTCGCGGAAGTTTTCCGCCGCCTTATCATCGTTCGGGTTACGGTCCGGATGGTATTTCATCGCCAGTTTTCGATAAGCACGCTTGATGGCGTTCTCATCGGCATCCTTGGCTACACCCAGTACTTCATAATAATCGCGTTTGGACACACTCACTCCCTGCTATCGTTACTCGTTCACGCTCTCTGCTCACATCGAACAGATGTGAAAAGGAGCGGCAGACCCTAAAGCCCCCGCTCCTCTCACGTCTCGGCTCACGCCTTACTTTTTGTCGTTTTCATCCACGACTTCAGCATCGAGAACATCATCATCATTCTTCTTGGATGACGCACCGGCAGCTTCGCCACCTGCAGCTTCAGCCTGCTCCTGCTGCATCTGCTGGTAGATCGCCTCACCCAGCTTCTGTGCTTTCTCAGCAAGCTTCTCTTCAGCGGCAGCGATGGTGTCGGTATCTCCACCCTCGATCGCCTTCTTCAGCGCCTCGAGTGCCTCCTCAATTTCCTTGCGAGTCGCCTCATCCACCTTGTCACCATGCTCTTTCAGCGACTTCTCGGTGGAGTAGACCAGTGCATCGGCACGATTCTTCGCTTCGATCTTCTCTTTCAGCTTCTTATCCGCATCAGCATTGGCCTCAGCATCCTTCTTCATGCGCTCGATCTCCTCCTCAGAGAGGCCGGAGCCGGACTCGATGCGAATGGAGGTCTCCTTGCCGGTACCCTTATCCTTGGCATGCACGTGCATAATGCCGTTGGCGTCGATATCGAAGGTCACCTCGATCTGCGGCATGCCGCGCGGTGCCGGCGCAATACCTTCAAGATTGAACAGGCCGAGCTGCTTGTTGGCCGCGAAAAGATCGCGCTCACCCTGTGCCACCTTGATGGTCACGGCCGTCTGGTTGTCGGCAGCCGTAGTATAGGTCTGGCTCTTCTTGGTCGGAATGGTGGTGTTCTTCTCGATAATCTTGTTGAACAGGCCACCCTCAACCTCAATACCGAGGGATAGCGGGGTTACGTCCAGCAACAGTACATCGGTCACATCACCTGTGAGTACCGCACCCTGAATCGCAGCACCGATCGCAACCACCTCATCCGGATTTACACCCTTATGCGGCTCACGGCCGAAGAACTCCTGCACCTTCTGCTGCACCAGCGGCATACGGGTCATACCACCGACCAGCACCACTTCGTGGATATCTGCAGCTTTGACACCGGCATCCTTGAGCGCCTGCTTGCATGGCTCGATCGATTTCTCGACCAGATCACCAACAAGGCTCTCGAACTTGGCACGTGAAAGCTTGATCAGAAGATGTTTCGGTCCGGATGCGTCAGCCGTGATAAACGGCAGGTTCACTTCGGTCTGAGTGCTTGAAGAGAGTTCGATTTTGGCCTTTTCGGCTGCCTCTTTCAGACGCTGCAGAGCCAGCTTGTCTTTCATCAGGTCAACACCATGCTCTTTCTTGAACTCTGCTGCCAGATACTTGATCAGCACCTGGTCGAAATCCTCACCGCCAAGGAAGGTATCGCCGTTGGTCGCCTTCACTTCGAAAACACCGTCACCGATCTCAAGAATCGAGATATCGAAAGTACCACCACCCAAGTCGTAAACGGCAATCAGGTGATTCTCTTCGGTTTTATCCAGACCGTAAGCGAGTGCCGCAGCCGTCGGCTCGTTAACGATACGCAGTACATTCAGGCCGGCGATTGCGCCGGCATCCTTGGTCGCCTGGCGCTGGGAGTCGTTGAAGTAGGCAGGAACGGTAATCACCGCATCCTTTACAGTTTCGCCCAGATAATCTTCGGCAGTCTTTTTCATCTTCTGCAACGTAATCGCAGAGATCTCCTGCGGGCTCATCTTCTTGCCGTCAGCCTCCAACCAGGCATCGCCGTTGTCGGCTTTTACCAGCGGATAGGAGACCAGCTCCTTATGGTGCTTCGCCTCTGCCGAATCGAACTTGCGGCCGATCAGTCGCTTCACCGCGTAGAATGTCTTGTCCGGGTTGGTCACCATCTGGCGCTTGGCAGATGCGCCAACCAACCGCTCATCAGCGGTAAATGCAACAACGGACGGGGTGGTGTTGTCGCCTTCGCTGTTGGCGATCACCTTAGCCTTGTCGCCTTCCATTACGGCTACACACGAGTTGGTGGTGCCGAGGTCAATTCCAATTACTTTTGCCATTTCTTCGTACTCCTGAATATAGGTAAAAACTTACGTTAAAACTGTCTTGAAAGTGTTTATGGGGGGAGGATTTCCCGTTTTCAACCCCTTAATAAAAATATTTTGAGTAAGAGAACCCTGCTCCGGCTGAAAGCCACAGCCCTCTTGCCACCCGTTAGAATCATGCAGGGCCGCTGGAGACCAGCACCTTGGCCGGCCTGATCAGGCGGCCGTGCAGCGTGTAACCGGCAACATGCTGGGCGATTACCGTACCTGCCGGCTCCTCACTCGGCATCTGTGAAAGCGCCTCGTGCAGGTGCGGATCAAACACCTCGCCAGTTGCATCGATGCGAACCACTTCGAAGCGTTTCATCATCTCGTGCCAGCTATTCAGCGTCAGCTGAATACCTTCACGCACAGCTTCCTCGTTACCCGATTCAACGGCCAGAGCACGCTCAAGATTGTCCATGACATCGAGCAGTGAGGTGGCGAATTTCTCTACGCCGAATTTATGTGCATCAGCAATCTGGCGTTCGGTACGCTTGCGCAGATTTTCCATCTCTGCATGCGTGCGCAGAAGCCTGTCTTTGAGCTCAGCAATCTCTGCCTCGGCAGCCTCGAGCGGATCGACCTCAATCTCGATTTCAGGCATCACCTCATCGCCATTCTCATCGAGCTGAATCGCCTGATCCTTTTCCACTGTCGCTTTCGCTTCTTTTTTCTTCTTTGCAGTCAATGTGCCACTCCTACTCTACCTGTCTTATTTCGCGTTAAGGCCACCGGAGAGCATTCTGCTCACCCACTTGGCCGTACAATCCACGATCGGCATCACACGTTCGTAGTGCATGCGTCTTGGCCCGATCACACCAAGCGTGCCGACAATATTGGCCGGTCCCGAATAGTGCGACAGCACCACGGATACCTGCTCCATGTTCACCAGCGCATGCTCGGAGCCGATAAACACCTTCACGCCACTCTCTTCACGCTCCACCTGTTCAACCAGATGCAACAGCTGTTCACGCTCTTCAATCGCAGCCATCAGCGAGCGGATCGTATCCACCACGGCAAACTCAGGCATCTCAAGCAGTTGGCGCTGACCGCTGACAAACATCTCAGTCTGACCCTCTGTGGGGGCATCGGCCCAACGTTTCAAGTCCTCGAGAAGATGTCGCACCCTCAGGCGATCTGATTCCATCTCGCGCTGCAGTCGTGACCGTACCTCTTCAAGGCTGCAGCCTGAGAGCAGTTCGTTAAGCCGCTGAGAGATTTCGTATAGCCTCTGGTCACCGATCTCCCTGGGGCGTGCAACCAGGCGGTTCTGCACTTCGCCGCTATCGGTCACAATCACCGCCAGCACCTTTTCGGATGAGACCGGCACCAACTCGATCCTGTTGATGCGGTTGAACCCCTGTTCATGGACCCACACCATGCCGGCAAAATGGGTCAGACTCGCCAGCTCATCGGTGGCCTTTTTCAACAGCATGCTGCGCTCGGATGCGTTGCCGAGGTGCCCCGGCATGGATGTCTCCAGCTGACGATTGATATCTGGATCGACCGCCATCAGTGAATCAACAAAATAACGCAACCCCGAATCGGTCGGCACGCGTCCAGCAGAGGTATGCGGTGAGGCAAGCATTCCCTGCCGTTCGAGCTCGGCCATCACATTGCGGATCGATGCAGGGGAAAGACCAAGGTCTCCCTGTTGGGAAATCGTGCGTGATCCAACAGGCTGGCCGGAGCCGAGGTAGGCCCGCACCACTTCGCCGAGGATATGTTCGTGTCTCTCTTTCATCGCTTGAATGCCTTTCTCGTCATCAGGGACTGGCACTCTAGCGAAGCGACTGCCAGAGACAATGCAATAGTAGTCGTGAAATATTCAAATGTTCGGGCTACACTGGCCCAGTGATAATTATCTCGCTCTCTGAACAGATGCTCTACCACCGGCGTAAAACAGGCGTCTGGTACGCTTACCCTGTTTCCACTGCAGCCAAAGGTGCTGGCAACCTTTCGGGGAGTTTTAAAACACCGCTTGGCAGGCACCGCATTGCCAAAAAGATCGGGGATGGCTTGCCACTGCTCACGGCATTCCGGTCACGCGAGCCGTTCTGCATTTATGATCCTGAAAACGATGATCCGGACAGGGACTGGATTCTTACCCGCATTTTATGGCTGACAGGTTGCGAAACCGGTAAAAACCGCCGCGGCAAGGTTGATACACATCGGCGTTTTATCTACATCCATGGCACCCACGAAGAGGATAAGATCGGCACCCCCGCCTCGCACGGCTGCATCCGCATGAAAAACAAAGATATGCTTGACCTGTTTGAGAACAGTGCTGTCGGAGAGGCTGTCCTGATCAACGGCTAAGCATGAAGCGTGTCAGCCATTAACATCCAGCAGTTTCTTGCTCTCTTCAAGATACGATAAAAAGCGTTTCATATCTTCATCACTGTAGTGAAAAAACTTTATATGCATACCGGCTGCATATTTCGAGCCGTCACTAATCTCAGTAACCTCACCACTGAATTCGGCCAGCAGCTTCTCCTCCGGCGGGATATAGAAGTGGAGTATAAGAATTGTGTCGACCGGAAAAGGATCCTCGCACTGAATAAAAACGCCGCCCTTGCTCGCATTGAGCACATAATCCTTGCAGAGCAGTGGCAACTCCAGGTTATGCCGCACCGAGAGGGAGACCGGGAAGCGCACATGCCTGCGCTTCTCACTACCCGAATAAAATTCATCTGTATCGCCCCCATGGCTAAGGAGCATTTTTGTCCCGGCCTCCCTATTAAATGGCCAAAGGCGCTCTACAAGGTTCCCCAGTAGAAACACCTGTCTGTTCAGAAACCCCATAAGCTTCTCCGTAATAGATATAAGAGTTTCAGCCATAATTCAGCGGCTGGTGCAGACACCTTGATATAACGATCATGCAAACTGCCACGCCTTCTGCCCTGTCTCGCGATAATGGTTGAAGCGGCTCCAAGCAGTGCACCTGAGAGATACCCTGCTCACAACGAGTATAGGTGAAAAATCAGTTTAGGGAAAATGAGCACATTCCGGCAGGGGAATCCACCCCATCCCCATTAATTGCTTGAGAAACAGCCCCGATATCTTCTAACGCATTCTTACAGAGCCTCTCCTGATCAGAAGTGAAGATATGATTCACACGCTTTTGTTCAGCCATCCACGCTTTACAGCCACAAACAGAACAATTGCTACCGGGACAATCCAGCCGATGTGATCGAATTCAAGTAACCAGTGCCAGATGGATACGGCCTCGATATGACCATGGCCGCTGTGGGCCAGGACGAGTGTTGGCATGAGCATAATGGCAATCGCGACGAACAGCTTAGACATTTTCAATTTCCTTTTCGGTTTTCCGTTTTTTCATCTTCGCGAGATAGAGACCGACCTCATAGAGCAGCAACATCGGAACCCCCAACAGTACCTGAGAGATGATATCGGGCGGAGTGAGAATGGCTGCAAAGACGAATGCCCATACTATCACATAGCGACGCTTGTCCGCCAGTGACTCGGCATCCACAATATTCAGCCGAACCAGCAGCATGATCACAATCGGGATCTGGAAGCTGACACCAAAGGCGAAGAGCAGCTTCAGCACCAGCGAGAGGTACTCCTTCACCGCCGGCATGGCCTGGATATTCTCCGTGGAGAAGCTGAGGAAAAACTCGAAGATCAGTGGAAATACAATATAAAAGGCGAAAGCACCGCCGGCCAGCAACAACCCCAGACTGCCGAAGAAGTAGGATGAGAATGCCTCTCTCTCGTGACGGTAGAGGCCGGGGGCTACAAAAGCCCAGAACTGATAGAGGGTTACAGGTGAAGTGGCAAACAGGCTTAATACCAGCGCGATCTTCAGGTAGGTAAAAAAGACATCAGGAGCATTGAGAAACACCAATGGCGTGCCTTCAGGCAGTGCTGCCCTGAGTGGTTCAGAGATGAAATCGAATACCGGCTCAGAGAAATTTATCAGCACCATGACGCCGATCATGTATGCGACAACGGCTATGCTGAAGCGGCGGCGCAGTTCAGCCAGATGCAGGAGAATACTCTTGCCCGAATCGTCCAGCGCCCCCTTCTCTTCCATCTCATCCCGGCTCACTTCGAAGCCTCATCTCTATTCTGCGGATCCCCATCTTTAGCTTTGCCGGCTGCAGAACCAAGCGCTACGGCCGGATCGATCACCTGCCCGTGCTTTTTCATAATCTCTTTGTTGATGTCGCTGATATCGCCTTCGCTCAGAGCATCCTTGATCTCGGTAACCGGTGTTGATAGCGGTGCGGTCTCCTCATCGATCTGGCGTTTTACATCACTGACCCAGTCGCGTCCTTTGCGCACCACGCGACCGACCTGTGAGAAGAGCTCTGGCATACGCTCAGGCCCCAGCACCAGAAAGGCGATTACGCCGACAAGAAGCAGCTCCAAAAATCCGATATCAGGCATGGTAGTTCAAACCCCAATGGGAGCTGTTACTTTTTCTCGACAGACTCGTCAGCAGAATCGACCGAAGATTCGTCCTTTTTGTCATCATCAGAAATATTGCTGCGAAAGCTCTTGATTCCCTTGGCAAGCCCTGCCCCAACCTGTGGCAACCGCTTGGCGCCGAATAGCACCACGACAATAATCAGGATCAAAATCAGCTCTGTTGTTCCAAGTCCAAACATTGCAGTACTCCCCCAATAACGGCCTTTACAAGCAACTGAAGTTACCAGTAAAGATGATTGCGGACATTACGCGATTTCACAATATCGGCAAGCGGCGGAACTGATGACAATCAGGCCGGATCAAAAGTGATCCATGTCGAAAATATGACGATCTTCTGCCCTGCCTGGCACCTGATTGCCGTCAGGCAAGGCTGTTTCGTCAAATTAATGACCAAATCAGACAAAATGGCTTGTTATTTAGAAATTATATAGATAGACATTGCGTCAACTTTCCATCCACTCACAGGAGTGACCATGATTCTAATTGTTGATGATAACGACTCGATCCGTGAAATGCAGGTCGCAGTTCTTGAGTCCTCGAACTATGTCGTAAGGGAGGCGGCTGATGGAGCCCGCGCACTAGCCCTTGCCGAAGAGAGACGTCCGTCGCTCGTGCTGATGGATATCACCATGCCAGGCATGACCGGTTACCAGGTACTGGCCAGGTTGCGCGAACTCTATGGTACTGAATTGCCCATCGTCATGGTAAGCGCTCTTCCTGAAGATGAAGAACGCGAAACAGCCATCTCTCGCGGCGCAACGGATTTTATCAGCAAGCCATTCGATATACCTTCAGTCCTGCAGTGTGTCAGGCAATACCTGCAGCAGCCAGAAGTGGCGTGACGCAGCAGCGTACATTCAGGCTTGCAATTGCGGGGGCGGGCCAAGGCGGCAAAGCCCTACTCGATGTGTTGCTGGATGACAGTAACATTGAGGTGGTTGCAATTTCTGACTCCCGCATTGATGCGCCGGCACTGCAGCTGGCTGAAACCAGAGCCATCCCCATCTGTTACAGTGTTGATAAACTTCCTGAATGTGACATGGCTATTAATGTCACAGGCTGCAGCGAAGTTTCCAAACAGTTACGCCAGCATTTCTCAACCGATGTGGAGATAATGGAGGGGAAGGCCGCACACTTCTTCTATGATCAGGTACGCAAGCGAAAAAATGAAAAGGAACAGGTTGAGCGCATGCTCGCCGAGTTCGAGAAACTCAACCGTGTCGGGCGCCAGCTCAACACCAGCGGCAGCCTGTCACTGATGCTCAAGCTTGTGCTGCACGAAGCGATGCAGGTTACCGGATCCCAGGCGGGAACCATTTCGCTCTACAATCATTCAACCCGGGCCCTCTCCCTGCATACGGCTTCCGGCTTCTCCGAAGGGTTTGAAACGCAGGAGCCGTGGATCATCAGGGAGGGAGGGCTGACCGAGCGCATCCTTACCGAGCGCAAACCATTCGTGATCAACGATATATCCAAATCAGACACATTCTCTCTCAACACCGTCCTTGCCAATGAAGGGGTAAAAGCGCTTGTTGCAGTACCGCTGACGCTGGGCGGTGATATTGTTGGCATCCTCTACGTCAATGACTTCACCCCCCGTGACTATGATGAGAATCAGGTCTGCATTCTTGATCTGCTTGCCAATCAGGCGGCACACGCGATCCAGAAAGCACATCTCTTTCAGGCCATTGAACAGGAGAAAGAGGAACTCAAGTCGCTCAACGAACATCTGGAATCTCGCATCATGGAGCGCACTGCAGACCTGACGAAGGCCAACGAGGAACTAACCCGCGCCAACAAGGCCAAATCGCAATTCCTGAGCAACATGTCACACGAACTACGCACCCCGCTCACCTCGATCAATGGCTTCTCCGAATTTCTTCTCGACGGCTTTATCGGCCCCCTCAACGAGGCCCAGAGCAAGTACCTGAAGAACATCAATGTATCCGGCAAACATCTCCTGGAGCTGATTAACGGCATCCTTGATCTCTCGAAGATAGAGGCCGGAAAAATGAGTCTCAAGCTAGAGAAGGTCAGCGTTGCAACGCTCTTTGAGGAGATCATGCTGGTGCTTGAGGGGTATGCAACCAAAGAGAACGTCACACTGAACCTCCAGTGTGACGCCGGGTTGCCTGACATCTTCCTCGACCGCACGAAGTTCAAGCAGATCCTCTACAATATCTGCTCCAATGCGATCAAGTTCAGTCCCGAGGGTGGTGAGGTCACGATTGTCGTCAATTTCGACAAGGCCTCCTTTATCAGTGGCGAGGAGGAGCTTTACGCCTCCCTATCGATCGCAGTATACGATCAGGGTATCGGCATCAGCCCTGAGGATCAGAAGATCATCTTCAATCCGTTTGAGCAGGTTGACGGATCTCATTCGCGTAACTTTGAGGGCACCGGACTTGGACTGACACTCACCAAACAGTTGATTGAAATGCATGGCGGCACCATCACGGTGGAGAGTGCGGTTGGCCAAGGCAGCTGCTTTACCTTCACGCTGCCGGTGGAAACCAAGCGACCTAAAGCGGCCAAATCATCTGGTATCCCGGCAACTGGGCCTGACCTGATTGGAGAACCTCCATTGGGTTCGAGCAGAGTCAGGGAAAATGCGCCGTTGATTCTTGTCGTCGATGATGATGCCCACTCGCTGGAGATAACCACCCTCTACCTCTCCGGGGCCGGCTACAGGGTCTGCCATGCCAGAAATGGCGATGAAGCGTTGAATATTGCCATCAAAAAACGGCCGTTTCTCATTCTTCTCGATATCATGATGCCCGACAAAGATGGCTGGGAAGTACTCCAGGAACTAAAGAGTGAGGCAGAGACCTGCGATATTCCTGTCATCATCTGCTCCGTTTCAGAGAATCAGGAGCTGGGCGTTGCCTTGGGTGCCACCGACTATCTGACCAAGCCGATTGACCGTGAACTACTCACCTCCAAGCTGCATAATCTCGGCAAAGGCCTGCACAGCAAACACCGCACCATGCATGTGCTGGCCATCGACGATGACGAAAACATCCGTGAACTCTATACCGCCACCCTCTCAGCACAGGGATACAGGGTGCACGCTGCAGCCAACGGCCCTGATGGCCTGAGGCTGGCCGAACAGGTTGAGCCGGATGTTATCATTCTGGACCTCATGATGCCCGGCATGGATGGATTTGAGGTGACAGAGCAACTGAAGCAGCATCCCAGCACCCAGGATATCCCTATCATCGTTGTCACAGCCAAAGAACTGACGGTTGCCGAAAGGATGCGCCTGATGGGACATATTGAAGAGTGTGTCAGCAAGGAGGCCTTCACCCAGGGACAACTGCTGCAGGAGATCCACTATTTTGAGACCCTCTACCCGTATCAGGCCGGCCTCAAAGATGAAATATCCGGACTGCTCAACCATCGCTACTTCCAGATCCGCCTTGGACAGGAGCTCTCCCGCTCCAAACGCAACGATCAGAATCTCGCCTGCATACTTGTTGATCTTGATGAGTTTGCCCGTTTCAGTGAATGCGCAAACGAGGGTTATGTACACTCGGCCCTGCGCAAGGTAGGCGACTTTTTCATGAAGAATTTGAGAGGCTCCGACATTGCCACCCGCCACAGGACAGATGAGTTCGCAATGATCCTGACCCAGACCGAACTGGAGGGGGCACTACTGGTGACAAAACGGCTGAAAAACCTGATCGAGGCCTACCCGTTCCCTGGCGAAGATATGCTGGGTGAACATGGCCTAACCTGTTGCGCGTCCATATCTCTCTTCCCGGAGGATGGTGATACAGCTGAAAAACTTATGCAAAACTGCCACAGCCTGATTCAGATCGCCAAAGCAAAGGGGGGCAACAGGCTCGCCTATTGTCACCATGGTGAAGTGGTCATCAAATGAGGGACTTTTCAGGCATAAAAATAGCCGTCGTGGATGATACCGAGGGCATACTGATGCTCTTCAGCGCCATCCTGGAGGCCCACGGTGCAGAAGTGACCACAGCAGAGGATGGCAAAGCATTCCTTGAGCAGATCGAGAACCTATTCCCGGATCTGATCCTGCTCGATATTCAGATGCCGAAAATGGATGGTTACGCGATCCTGCAGCAGATCAAAGCGATACCCGCGCTCTGCAACACCCCTGTTGTCGCTCTGACTGCCCACGCCATGAGTGGCGACATGGAGAAAATTCTTGAGGCGGGCTTTACGGGTTATATTGCCAAGCCTGTTGATACGCGCGCATTTCCGGATCAGGTCGCATCATTTTTGTCGTCTGGAACACCCTCCACTTGAGAAACAAACCGGTTTACTGCGAGGCAGGCCAACCGGTATGATCGCCACCCCATCAGGGCAAGGAGCGTGACATTGTTTAAACGCATTCTCATCGCCAATCGCGGCGAATGTGCCATCCGAATTATTCGCGCTTGTCGTGAACTCGACATCAAGGCAGTTGCCATCTATTCCGAGGCCGACGCCAACGCGCTGCATGTAAAAAAGGCCGATTTCGCGGTGATGATCGGACCTGATCCGGTCAAGAGCTATCTCAACATCCACCGTATTGTGACCATCGCTGTTGAGACCGGCTGCGATGCCGTGCACCCCGGTTTCGGATTCCTCTCCGAAAACGATGAGTTTGCACGGCGCGTGACCGAAGCTGGCATGACCTATATTGGCCCCTCCCCCGATGCCATCCGCGACATGGGCAGCAAGACCAAGGCGCGCGAGTCGATGATTGCTGCCGGCGTGCCGGTCATCCCCGGGTCCGAGGGTGAACTTTCCAGCATTGATGAAGCTCTCGTGCTTGCCAACGACATGGGGTATCCGGTGATGCTCAAGGCTGCTGCCGGTGGCGGCGGACGCGGCATCCGTCGCTGCGACAATGATGCCGAGCTGCGCGAGAACTATGATATCACCAAACGAGAAGCCACTGCCGCATTCGGCGATGATGCCCTGTTCATGGAGAAGTGCATTGTCGAGCCGCACCATATCGAATTCCAGATACTGGCCGATTCGCATGGCAACGTGGTGCACCTCTTCGAGCGTGACTGCTCAATCCAGCGCCGCAACCAGAAGCTCATCGAGATTGCCCCGAGTAATTTTCTGACGCCTGAGCTGCGAGCTGAGATGGGTGCCGTGGCCGTGAAAGCGGCAAAAGCAGTCAACTATGTCAATGCCGGTACGGTCGAATTCCTCGTCGATAAGGATCACAACTTCTGGTTTATGGAGATGAACACGCGCCTGCAGGTAGAGCACACCATTACCGAAACCATCACCGATGTGGATATCGTGGCACAGCAAATTGCCATTGCCGAAGGCAAGCCGCTGCCCTTCACACAGGAGGAGCTCTCGTTTCACGGGTTCGCCATCGAATTCCGGATCAATGCAGAAGATCCGAAGAACGGTTTTCTGCCGACACCGGGCCGCATCACCCGCTATAACTCGCCCGGCGGACCGGGTATCCGTGTCGACGGCTGCGTTTATGCCGGCTACGAGATCCCGCCCCACTACGACTCAATGTGTGCCAAGCTGACCGTTTCCGGTCCTGACTGGGAGAGCACCGTTCGCCGATCCAAGCGTGCCCTGGCCGAGTACGACATCCGCGGCGTACGCACCACTCTGCCATTCTACAGCGCGATTGCCGGATCGGATGTGTTCATGCAGGGCGAATTCGATACCGGTTTTATGGACAAGCATCCCGAGTTGCTCAACTACAAACAGAAGAAGACGCGTGAAGATATCGCGGCGGCTGTAGCAGTGGCGATTGCAGCCCACTGCGGTCTGTGACGCATAATGGATATGGGTTCATGGCTTCCTGTCATGTCCCTTTGGATGCGACTGCAAAAGCGTCGTTTTGCAGTCGCTTACGGCTTAGCTGCGGCACGTCCGTGTGCCGAAAAATGCACCCTGCTGAAGGAATATAATTATGAATGAAGCAAAGAAAAAACTGGCGATTACCGAACTGGCCCTGCGTGACGGCCACCAGTCGCTGCTGGCCACTCGTATGCGGCTCGATGATATGCTGCCGATCTGCGACAAACTGGATAAAATCGGTTACTGGTCGGTCGAGGCCTGGGGCGGCGCCACTTTCGACACCTGCCTGCGTTACCTTAAGGAGGGGCCCTGGGTACGCCTGCGCGAGCTGAACAAAGCGCTGCCGAACACCCGTATCCAGATGCTGTTGCGCGGTCAGAACCTGCTTGGCTATCGCCATTATGCCGATGATGTGGTGCAGAAGTTCGTCGATATGGCTTCGGCCAACGGTGTGGATGTATTCCGCGTCTTCGATGCCATGAACGACCTGCGCAACGTACGTACGGCAATCAAACAGGTGAAGGCCAATAACCGTCACGCCGAAGGCACGATCTGCTACACGACCAGCCCCGTGCACACGCTTGAGTATTTTGTCGATCTCGGTAAAGGGCTTGAGGATATGGGGTGCGACACTTTGGCAATCAAGGATATGGCCGGCCTGCTGACCCCGGTCAACACCCGTGAGTTGATTTCAGCACTTAAAAACGAGGTCTCGATTCCGCTGCACCTTCATTGCCACGCCACATCCGGCGTTGCCGAGATGGTGCAGTGGGAAGCTGTGCATGCCGGTTGTGACATTATCGACACGGCTATCAGCCCGCTTGCAGGCGGCACCAGCCATCCGGCGACCGAATCGATGGTAGCCGCCTTCGCCGGCACCGAGTACGACACAGGGCTCGATCTGGTGGCACTGCAGGCTGTAGCTGCCCACTTCCGTGAAGTACGCAAGAAATATTCCCGCTTCGAGTCCGATGCCACCCGCATGGATACCCGTGTATTCATCAACCAGATTCCCGGCGGCATGATCTCCAATCTCGCCAACCAGCTCAAAGAGCAGGGTGCACAGGATAAGATGGATGAGGTGCTCGATGAGATTCCTCGCGTGCGCAAGGATTTTGGTTACCCGCCACTGGTCACCCCGACCAGCCAGATCGTCGGCACTCAGGCGGTACTCAATGTCGTTTCGGGCAAGAAGTACAAGGTGATTACCAATGAAACCAAGTCCTATCTCAAGGGGATGTACGGCAAGGCACTCGGCATAATCAACGAGGATGTACGAAAGCTGGCGATTGGCGATGAGGAACCGATTGATGTGCGGCCGGCCGATCTGCTGCAGAATGAGATGGACGCCCTGACCCGGGAAATCGGTGACAAAGCGAAATCGGTGGAGGATGTTCTCTCCTATGCGATGTTTCCGACCATAGCACTGCAGTTCTTCGAAGAGCGCGAAAGCGGTCATTTCAACCCGGAACCGCTTGAGGCCCCGACAGAACCGGCTGGAGCACACTCAGAGGTGGTTACAGCACAATCGCTGGCGCCTACCGAGTTCAATATCACCATCCACGGCGAGCAGTACAACATCAAGATCGAGGGCTCCGGCCACAAGAGCGAGGATGTGCGTCCGTTCTATGTGAAGGTGGATAACATCCTTGAAGAGGTGATGGTGGAATCGCTCACCGAGGTGGTGCCATCCATCGAGGGAAGGATCGACACCAGGAAGGCATCCAAAGGCTCTCGCAGGCCTAAAGCGCGGAGTGACAGCGATGTTACCACACCGATGCCGGGTCGCGTGGTGACCGTCAGCGTTGCCGTTGGCGACCATGTCGAGGCCGGTGATACCGTCATGACAGTCGAGGCGATGAAGATGGAAAATCAGGTGTTTGCACCTGTCTCCGGTACCATCAAGGCAATCCATGTCGCCGAGGGTGACAGCGTCAACCCGGACGAGTGTCTGATGGAGATCAGCTAAGCTTATCACTCTCAATATACAGAGAGGCCCGGCATTACCGGGCCTCTCTGTTTCTGCCGCGTCGACGCAATACACGACACATCCTTGCAGACGCCGGGTGCCGTAATCGCTGGCCTAGATAACTATTCGCGAAGGAACTCGGTGCCGACCTGGTGACCGAATCCGATTGAACTGCAGTGAATACTGACTTCCACTAGCCCTTGCAAGCGGCAAAAAGATCGCATAGAAAATAGGCTTACAGTCGCCAAATGCACCATTTGCCAGCAATTAGGAGGCGAAAATGGCCAAGAGTGAGCCCATAAATCAACATGAAGAGAACAGCCGTACACTGAGCCGGTTATTCTCGATCGCATCTACAAGTGTTGATCAGAATCAGATGCTGCACCTTTTTCTGGATGAACTACTTTCGCTAAGCTGGCTCTCTTTGCAGCCCAAGGCAGGCATTTTTCTCACTATTAAGCGCCCCGGTGAAAAGCCGGTTCTGAAGCTGGAAGCACAACGCAATTTGGATGACTCCATCATCGACGGCTGTGCCAAAATCAGTTTTGGTGAATGTCTCTGTGGCAAGGCTGCGTCAACAGGCTCGCCAGTTCATGCTAGCTGTATTAACGAGGGCCACGAAAAAATGTATGCAGACATGCCTCCGCATGGGCACTACAGCGTACCGATTCTCTCTGGCAAGCACGTACTTGGTGTGCTGGTCCTCTACCTTCCCCACGGCACTGAGTATAATCAGAAACATGTCGACTTCCTGACACGCTGCACCTCAGTGCTTTCCCTTACTTTGGAATTAAGAGACAAGGAGCGGAAGCTTCTTGAGGTCAACAGGGAGCTAGCCTTTCAAAAGGCGACCCTAGATCAGCATGCTATCGTCAGCATTGCGGATGCCGCCGGTGACATTGTCTACGCCAATAGTAAGTTCTGCGAAATCAGTGGTTATCATCAGGAGGAACTGCTTCATCGGAATCACCGTATTCTGAAGTCTGGGGAACACTCCCAAGCATTCTACGAGAAACTTTGGCAAACTATCGGCTCAGGCAAAGTGTGGCACGGAGAGATCAAAAACAGACGAAAAGATGGGGGGTACTACTGGGTCAATGCCACAATTGTACCTTTTTTAAACGAGGCAGGCCGACCCTTCCAGTACGTTGCCATTCGAACCGATATCACAGAACAAAAGAAGATGCAGGATGACTTATCACAGGCTCAAAAAGTAGCCAATATAGGTAGCTGGAGCCTTAATCTGACAAATAATGAACTCAGCTGGTCGGATCAGATCTTTAATATTTTCGGCATTGACCAAAGTGAGTTCGAGGCCAGTTACGAAGGGTTCCTAAGCACCATCCACCCAGACGACCTTGATATGGTGGGCCAGCGATACCAGCAGTCGCTCAATAATGATATGCCGTATGACATCATTCACCGCATTATACGAAAAGATAACAAAGAAGTACGCTGGGTGCATGAGGTATGCGCGCACCAGCGCGACAACAATGGCAATGTAATCCGCTCTGATGGAACAGTGCAGGATATCACGGAACGCAAGCTTGCTCAGGATGAGATTCAACGCTTGGCAATGACCGACCAGTTAACCGGCATTGCCAATCGCAATCAATTCCACCGTCGTTTTGATGAAATTTTAAAGTTGGCTCGTCGCGAGAAGAAAGTTGTCATTCTGATGCTGCTTGACCTCGACAGGTTCAAACCTGTTAATGATACCTTTGGCCATCAGGTTGGTGACTCGCTACTGAAGCAGGCCGCTGCTATTCTGGCAAAAAATTGCCGTGATACCGATGTCGTTGCGCGTTTGGGTGGCGACGAATTTGCCATCATTCTCGTGCATCCCGACTCTCGAGATCGCGCATCTGAAATATCCGAGAGAATCATCAGCGAGCTAACCAAGCCATTCACGATAGAGAATCAACAAATCAATATCGGAATCAGTATCGGTCTGGCCGCCTATCCAGCCGATGCTGACAATGAAGATAGGCTGATCAATCACGCCGACAAAGCTCTCTACAAAGCCAAGGAAGCAGGACGAAATACTTATCGTTTCTACTCAGAAGTATTGTGACCTGTTACTCAGTATCGCGCTTCCCACCAAAAAGCAGATTAGAGAAGATAATTCCTGGGCAGATGCCGGTAGCAGCGGCAAAGAGGAAAAAGATCGCCGGAATATAGAGCAGCCAGTGCGCCGTTCCAAAGCCGGTGAGCCAGATACCTGTCAAGAGAATCGTGCTCACTACAAGGAAAAAGAATCGCATCGGTTTTCCGATCAGATATTTTTTCATACCGCCCTCCTGTTCAGACAGCCTTACTTCTGTGCCGCGGCAATGCGGCGCAGGGTCGGCACCTCCAGCCCCGCCTCATCAGCGATGGCCAGCGCCCGCTCCAGACGTGCCGGTGCCGAACGTCCCATACAGCCATGCTCAGGGTCGCCGTCGAATGCTTTCAGCATCCCTTCGATAAGAAATTTTCGGTCGAGCTTCTTGCCGGTGAGGTACTCCTGGATATCGAATACATCGCCAGCTACCGAGCAGGCCAGGTCATTATGCTCCAACCAGAGCTGGCGCACATTGCCGCCGCACTCCAGTCCCGCGATATTGGTGGTCAGGATATAGAGGTTTTTCAGCACCAGCTCGAACAGCAGCGACTCGTCACTATCCAGTTCGCGCACCGGGATATCGAGCGTAGCCAGAGCCTCGCGCAACACGCCTGCATTGGGGCCAAAGGCGGGTGATGCGATCACCACCTTCGAATCCATCCCCCTCTTCTTCTCGAACCAGACCGAAATGACGGTGGGATTCTCGAAGTCGTACGGCTCCCAGTCGCGCGGTAACAGTTCATTCTGCAAAAGCACCAGCCGGTCGCACCATGCATCGGGGATCTGCGCCAGCGTGGAATGCAGATCCTTCTCAGCCACGGCGACCACGACCATCTCCGGCTCCGGAAAATCATCCGCCACCAGCGTCATATCCATTTCTCGGGTCACAGGAACGACCGGGTAGCCGAGTCTCATAACACCCCGAGCAAACACCGACCCGATCTCCCCGATCCCGATCACTATTACTGGTTTATCCATACACACCTCCAGACTCTTTGCCGCCAAAGTGTACGCATCTGTGCCTCAGGAAAAAACCACCCGAATACAGAACGGGACATTAAAAAGGGCGGCCAATGGCCGCCCTTGTTGATTTGATCAGACCAGCTTCTTGTACTTGATGCGGTGCGGCTCGGTGGCGTCGTCACCGAGACGGCGGCGCTTGTCCGCCTCGTAATCCTCGAAGTTGCCCTCGAACCACTCGACATGCCCCTCACCTTCAAATGCAAGCATGTGCGTGGCGACACGGTCGAGAAACCAGCGGTCATGCGAGATCACCACAGCACAACCCGGGAAGTCGAGTAGCGCCTCTTCCAGCGCACGCAGGGTTTCAACATCAAGGTCGTTGGTAGGCTCATCCAGCAGCAGTACATTGCCACCCGACTTCAGCATCTTGGCCAGATGCACGCGGTTGCGCTCACCGCCGGATAACACGCTCACCTTCTTCTGCTGATCGCCGCCCTTGAAGTTGAAGCGTCCACAGTAGGCACGGCTCGGCACCTCGACCCTGCCGAGCAGCATTGAATCAGCACCGCCGGAAATCTCCTCCCAGACGGTCTTGTTGCCGTCGAGCGCATCACGCGACTGGTCGACATAGGAGAGCTGAACCGTCTCGCCGATGGTCAGCGTGCCCGAGTCGGGCTGCTCCTGGCCGGTGAGCATCCGGAAGAGCGTGGTTTTGCCAGCACCGTTGGCACCGATAATGCCGACAATACCTCCTCTGGGCAGGTTAAAGGAGAGGTTCTCCACCAGCACCTTGTCACCGAAACCCTTCTTGATTCCTTCAGCCTTGATCACGGTATCGCCCAGACGCTCGGAGACCGGGATATAGATCTGCTTGGTAGCGTTACGCTCCTGCACCTCGCGGCTTGAGAGGTCATCAAATGCCTTCAAGCGCGCCTTGGACTTGGCATGGCGCCCCTTGGCCCCCTGACGCACCCACTCCAATTCATGTTTCATCGCCTTCTGGCGTGCAGTCTCCTGCTTCTCCTCAATGGCAAGGCGCTTCTCCTTCTGCTCCAGCCATGATGAGTAGTTGCCCTCGAACGGAATACCGCGGCCGCGATCGAGTTCAAGAATCCAGCCGGCTACGTTATCAAGGAAATAACGGTCATGGGTTACTGCCACAACGGTGCCTGAATAGTCATGAAGGAAGCGTTCCAGCCAAGCCACCGACTCGGCATCGAGATGGTTGGTCGGCTCATCCAGCAGCAGCATGTCGGGGGCTGAAAGCAGCAGCCTGCAGAGCGCCACACGGCGGCGTTCGCCACCGGACAGCTTGGTCACATCGGCATCCCATGCAGGCAGACGCAGTGCATCCGCAGCGATCTCCAGCTTGCGATCGAGATTGTGGCCGTCGGCCGCCTCGATAATTGCTTCGAGTTTGGCCTGCTTGGTGGCAATGGCGTCGAAATCGGCATCGGGATCGGCGTAAGCTGCATAGACCGCATCGAGTTCAGCCAGTGCATCCTTGATCGGCTGCACCGCCTCCTCGACATTGCCACGCACATCCTTGGAAGGGTCGAGCTCCGGCTCCTGCGAAAGATAACCGATGCGGATACCCGGAGCAGGACGCGCCTCACCGAGAATCTCCGTATCAATACCGGCCATGATCTTGAGCAGTGTCGATTTGCCGGCACCGTTCAGGCCCAGCACGCCGATTTTCGCACCCGGCAGAAAGGAGAGCCAGATGTCCTTGAGAATCTCTTTCTTGCCGGCAACAACCTTGCCGACCCCCTGCATCGAATAGATATACTGATAATCGGCCATGATGAGCCTCCGGAAAAAATGTCCGCGCAAGCTATGGGTTAAGCAGAACGATTCAAGCCAGAGTGTGGTATCAGGCACCTGTCCCGGGACTATAAGAGTATGTTCTTTCTGATATATACCGCGTGCCGTTACTGTTTTCTGTTATTTTGACAATCGAAAACAGCCCGATGCACAACGCCACGCTTCCTGATCGGACTCCTCTAGCAAGGCTGTAGATACCGAACCGACTGCTGAAAGACTCTACATATCACATCTTACGATTGCATCCGCTACGGCTATGAGTTGCTCGGGGTTAAACGGCTTGGACAAAAAGTGGCAGGGATCTGTTCTAACTGCTCCATCTTTTCCCTCATAGCCGGAAATAACCACGAACTTTTGATTCGGAAATTTCTCTCGAACTTCTTCAATCAGTTCATAGCCGTTCATCCTGGGCATCCGGACATCAGTGATTATCGCAACCGGGGAGATGTAGCTGTCACTGTTTACATAATCGAGATATTCAAACGGGCAGGAGAAAGCCTTGCCGCCATATCCGGCGACATCGAGCAACTCAACAATGAGCTCACGAACGTGCTCGTTATCATCTACAACATGAAACATATTATATTTTTTAGCCCCACCTGTTGAATCTGCAAACCATATGCAAAGTGTGTATTTGTTTCATTTATTCGAATCTTGAATCGAAACTGTAACAGTATTAATTCATCGTTCCTTTAGAGCGGTTCGTCCCTGCAACAAACCTGATGTACCCCACGATGGCGATAAGAACCACAGTAAATACGAAAAAGAAGATCAACATGATCGCAGCCCCATAATATCTATTTATCGGCACCAGACTCGATTTCTGTAGTGAGAAATATCTCCATGGATCAAAAGCAGTGTTTCGATTCAGCCGCCCCTCGCAAGATCAGTATCGGCTTCGAATTCGCAGCGCATATCAGAGGATGTGCTTTTCGGAAGCTATCGTTACTATGCCGCAGGCAGGGGGAATCAGATGTCAGAATTCAAAGATAGAATCATTATGGTAACCGGCGCATCCGATGGTATCGGCCAGCAGGTTGCGGCGGCATTGGGTGAAGCAGGTGCCAACGTGATTGCATTGGGACGCAACGAAGAGGGTTTGCAGTTGACAATGGAGCGCATCGAGTCACTGGGCGGGCGCTGCCTCTGCATCCCTTTCGACCTCCATGATTTCGATAATTACGGCAAACTGTTCCTCGCCCTGAAAGATCAGATTCCGCATCTCGACGGGCTGGTGCACTGCGCCGGCGAGATCGAGCGCTGCACGCCGATGCAGTATGTGAAAACGAAGGATTTCAGGAAAATGCTCGATATCCATCTCACGGCACCGAACATGCTGACCCAGATCATGCTGCCGTTACTCAAGCGCGCCCCTTCCGCATCGATCATCTTTACCACGTGCGAAATGGTTTCCGAGGATAAGGCCAACTGGCACGGCTACGGACTGGCCAAACGTGCGCTGGCCTATGCTGCAGCCATGTGGCAGATGGAACATCCCGAAAAACCTTACCGGTTCAATACGCTAAATCCGGGGCGTGTCCGCACCAAGCTGTTCAAGCGCACCTACGGCGGCGAACATCCGGATATGGTGCCGGAAGCGGCAACCGTGGTTCCCGCCTATCTCTACCTGTTGTCGGACGACTCTAAAGAGATGCGTGGACAGACCCTGCATGCCCGCGACCTGATCGGCTCATCTCCCGAGCAGCCCAGCTAGGCCTGTCAGGCTTTCCTGACATCCTGCTCAACCCCTTCGAGCAGCAGCAGTGCGGCGTCGAAATCGTAACCGTCGAGATACTTTTTCATGCGCGGAAGTTTCGCAGCAATGGCTGTATTGGCCAGCACAGCCTCAAGCTCACCAAGCAGATCCACCGCATCACCGTTATAATCCTCAAGCATAGCACGCATGCGTGCGAGTACGGCATCGGCCTGCTCACGGTCAAACTCACCACTGAGCTCGGCCTCAACGGCCTCCTCCTGACCTTCGGGAAACTCCGGCTCGATCTCCGCCTGCTCTCCCCCGATCCCGCTACTTATTGATGTAATGACCTCTGCCATACTTTTTTCAACACTGGAATAATCATCTTCTGCTATCGTGCCACCATCCTGAAGCAGCCCCTCCAGACGAGCTGCCTCAGCATGTAACGTTTTAGCACCGATATTACCCGCCACACCCTTGAGCGAATGCATCAACCGGATCGCTTTCTCACCATCACCGCCAGCCATTGCCTGTCGAAGCTCGGCAATCACATCTCCCTGACTCTCAACAAACTTGCCGAGAATGTTGCGGTAATGCTGCGGATCGCCACCTACACGCCTTAGACCATCGGCCGTATCGATACCCTCAAACTTCGGCAGGCCACCCCCTTCTATACTCTGGCTGATCCCCGATTCACCAAGCCGGAAGCTGCTGATCCACTTCTCCAGCTTGGAGTAGAGGTCTGCAGGATCAATCGGTTTGGCAATATGATCGTTCATGCCAGCCTCAAAACAGTCTCGCACATCTGAAGGCAGCACGTTGGCCGTCATGGCGATGATCGGCAAATCGGCAAACGCCGGTTCCGAGCGGATAATACGCGTTGCCTCAAGGCCATCCATGACCGGCATCTGCATATCCATCAGTACCCCATCAAAGCTGTCACTGCGTACAGCATCGATAGCCTCCTGACCGTTATGGGCCACAAACAGGCTTACACCGGCCCGCATCAACAGCCCTTCGGCCACCATCTGGTTAATCGGGTTATCCTCGACCAGCAGTAGCCTTGCGCCATGCAGGCTCACACTCTTGCCTGCGCTCTTCTCCTGCTCCTGCGTCTGTTCACTTACATTATTGTAACCGAATACGGATACGATCGACTCCAGAATCGAGGAGGCAGTCACGGGTTTTAACAGCGTTATCGCAAACCCTGCCGCCCTGGCATCTTCATCAGAAATGCTCTGTCCGTAGTTGGCAGTCAGGATGACCGGTGGAAACGCTTTTACTCTGGCTGCCTTCTTAATCAGGCCCAGTGTTTCAAGACCCTGTGTCTCTTCCAGTGTCCAATCAACAATCATCAAACCATATGGATCATCAGCCGCTTTAAGTTCTTTGGCTGCCTCTTTCACAGTCGAGACACACTCCGGTCGCATGCCGAAGCTTTCGATAAAGCGTGAGAGAATGAGCTTGGATGTAGGATTATCATCGACAACCAGAGTACGTAGCCTCTGCAGTTCGTGGGGAACATCGAATGTTTGTGATTCACTCTCCTTTGCTGCCTCAAACCGGGCAGTGAAATAGAAGCTGCTACCCTTGCCTTCAACGCTGTCCAGGCCGATCTCACCGTGCATCATCTCAACCAGCTGCTTGCAGATGGCAAGACCGAGGCCCGTACCTCCGAAGCGGCGGGTAATCGAGCTGTCGGCCTGGGTAAATGCCTGGAATAGCCTGGACTGCTGCTCCTCGGTAAGACCGATGCCGGTATCGGTCACGGTAAAACGGATCAAATGGCCGGAAACATCGGACTGCTGCAGGCGGGCACAAACGATAACCTGCCCCTCTTCGGTAAATTTAACCGCATTGTTCACCAGGTTCAGAAGCACCTGGCCAAGCCGGTGCGGATCTCCATTCAGCCGAGGCATATGCGGAGGGAAATCGATCAGGAAGTCGAGTCCCTTCTCACTGGCGCGTACACCACCGATACTGGCGAGATTGTGCATCACCTCATCCATTTCAAAATCGATCCGATCCAGCTCCATTTTATGCGCCTCGATCTTGGAGAAATCAAGAATGTCATTGATAATGGAGAGCAGCACCTCGGATGCCTCAAGCGTTTTCGTCAGGTAGTTGCGCTGCTGTTTGTCGGTTTCACGATCTAGCGTCAGGTGGGTCAGCCCGATCACGGCATTCATCGGCGTACGGATCTCATGGCTCATATTGGCCAGGAACTCGCTTTTTGACTGCGTGGCGGCAATGGCCTTGTCACGCGCCTCGGCAAGCTCCCTGGTGCGAATCTCGACCTGCTCCTCCAGCAACAGGCTGTGATCTTCCAGCTTGGCATAGGATTCGCGAAGGCTGGCTGCCATCTCCTCCAGCGAGGATACAAGCACACCGATCTCATCATTGGTCCTTGTGCTGATATGCGGCGTGGCATCGAAATCACCATTGGCGATCTCATGGGAAAAGGCCACCAGTTGCCTAATCGGACGCGTCCACATGCCAGCCAGAAAGTAGACCAGAATCGAGCCAACGAACAGAAAAAGCAGCGCTGTCAGTGTTGCCTGCAGTACCAGGTTATTGATCTCTTCCGCGACATAGGCCTCCGACTCTTTCAGCGACTGGTTCAGCTCCTGCAGTGAAAACCCGAGACGGAGAACGCCCCACTGCTCACCCTCTATCCGGATCGGCACGATCGATTCCATAAAGGCCAGATCACCAACGACAAAGTCGTGTTTGATGCTCCCGGTCTGACTAACTGCAAATTCGGATGCATGCCCCCTGAGAATCTCCTGCCTGATTTCACTGCTCAGATTGGGGCCAAACGCAATTTTGGGCTGATCCTCCTGCATCAGGATCACATATTTAAGATCATCAACATCGCGCACCAGTTCACTGACATACTGGTAGGCAAGCGACAATCGAAAGGTTGCGACAAGATCGGTCAGATGGCCGGCCATCTGCACAGATGCCCTGTCCGCTTTTTTATCCATCTGTGCCTTGAGGAAAGATGTGTGAGCATCAAGCGACTTTTTCATGACTTCTTTCTGGCTGGCTACCTGCAGCACAGTCAGCAGCGATACAATTGCGACGATGGTGCCGGCCCCGGCTATCATCAGCTTCCAGCGGATGCCTTTACGCATGGAGAGATTGCTCTTCAACTCGGTTTCATTCATCGACACAATCCTTATACGACTTGACCACCATTGCCGGCAATGCAGGTCTGAATCTCATCCAATGCTATGGCAGACGTCACAAACAAGCTAGGCTGCAACATACGATCAGGTTAGCATTGCCCCATGTCAAATACACCTGATCTTTCCGTCTCCTTTGCCGGCCTTACGCTTCAGACTCCGCTCGTCCTGCTTTCTGGCTGTGTTGGCTTCGGAGAAGAGTACACCCGTGTCGAGGGCTGGGACAATCGTGACATCGGCGCCGTCATCCTCAAGGGAACCACGGTGGAGCCGCGCATGGGAAATGCACCACACCGCGTTTACGAGACCCCGTCCGGCATGCTAAATGCGATCGGGCTACAGAATCCGGGTGCCCGTTACGTGGTGGAGCATATTCTTCCCGGACTGCCACATCACGAAACCCAGTTCTGGGCCAATGCAAACGGCACTTCACCCGAAGAGTATGCCGAGGTGGCACGCATTTTTGATGATTCACCGGTCACGGCAATCGAGATCAATATCTCCTGCCCCAACGTTAAGGCGGGGGGTGTCCATTTCGGCAACGATCCCTGCATGGCAGCCCGTGTCGTTGAGGCGATGCGCCCGATGACAAAGAAGCCTCTGATCACCAAACTCTCACCCAACAGTGCCGATATCGCTGAAACCGCACGGCTGGTCATTGAGGCGGGCAGTGACGGACTCTCTGTGATCAATACGCTGGTCGGCATGGCGGTGGATATCGAGAAACGCAAACCGGTCATCGACAATATCTCCGGCGGTCTCTCGGGACCCGCTATCAAGCCGGTGGCTCTCTGGAAGATTCACCAGACACGCGCCATTGCAGCAAAACAGAGCATCCCTATTCTCGGCCAGGGAGGCATTACCTGTGCCAGGGATGCCATTGAATTTGCAGTTGTAGGCTCTGATGCCATCGGCATCGGCACCGGACTCTTCTACGATCCCCTGATGTGCGGAAAATTGCTTGATGGCCTCTCCGAATACCTGCAGCGCCACGGCCTTGCCTCCTATTCAGAGCTTGTAGGAAGCCTTGTTACTAAAAACGGTTAACACGCTTGTCGCGCTGCTGCTATTCGCAGCAGGCAGCGCGCATGCCGGCACCCTCTCGGTTGTCAGTCAGTCACGATGGGTGGAGGTCGACAAAGTATTCGACGGCGACACCTTCCGCACCACAACTGGTGAAAAAATTCGCCTGCTCGGCATCAACACCCCCGAAGTGGCCCACAACGAAGAGCCCGGACAGCCACTCGGTGGCGAGGCAAAACGACTTCTTGAACAGCTGATATCCGGCAAAACGGTTCGTCTTAAAACCGATCGGGACATGAAAGACAGTTATGATCGCACCCTGGCCCAGATTTACTTGCGAAATGGCATCTGGATAAACGAACAGCTTCTGCGCAGTGGCATGGCCCACGTTTACACCTTCGCTCCAAATTTCAGGTGGAGTGAAAGGCTTCTGAAAGCGGAAGCAGAGGCACGCAATGCCAGACGCGGCATCTGGAAAACCGACACCTTCGCTGTTCTTGATGCCGACAATGTCACAGACAGGCATATCGGCCAGTTCCACCTGATTCGCGGTGAAGCCAAAACGGTAGAGAAGTGGCGGTTTCAGCTTGGAAAGCTGACCGTCACAGTGCCGCGAAGCAGCAGAAAGTGGTTCAGGGCATCGAGTATTGTGGAGCAGGGACAACTCGTCATGGTGCGGGGAAAAATACGCACTTCATCTAATGGCGGACTATTTCTAGCTTTGCACTCCCCCTACGATCTGGAATAGTATGACTCAACCCAGCCCCGTTCACGCATGAAATATCAGGAGGCCTAAAGATGAAATTCAACCACATCGTCCTGACAGTTCTGATATGCCTGCTCTCTGCCTGTGCAACCAATCCAGCCACAGGCCAGCAGGACTTCGTCATGATGACGGAGGAGGAGGAACTGGCCATCGGTAAACAGGTGTTTGCCGAGATGAGAAAAAACATGGTCCTGCTTCCTGATTCCGATCCGCTGGCCAGGTATGTCGACTCGGTCGGACAGAGAGTTGCCGCCACGGCAGATCGCAAGGATCTCTTTTTCCGCTTCCATGTCGTTGATGACGACACCATTAATGCATTCGCGCTGCCCGGCGGTTATATCTTCATCCATCGTGGGCTGATCAACCACATGAACAATGAAGCGGAACTGGCTGCCGTGCTGGGGCATGAGGCGGGCCATGTCACCGCCCGCCACTCGGTGCAGCAGATTTCCAAGGCTCGCGCCTATCAGACAGGCATGATGATCACCTCAATCTTTGTTCCGATTCCGCAAGCTGCCGGAATGGTCAGTGATCTGATGGCCACTGCCATCTTGCAGGGATATGGCCGAGATGCCGAACTGCAATCCGATGAGCTGTCGATCCGTTACCTGACCAGGGCCGGTTACGATCCGAAAGCGACGATCGGCATTCTGAAAACATTGAAACGGCTGGATGATATCGACACCAAAGAGAGGACCGATGCAGGCGAAAAGGTCGAGAAATATCACGGCGCATTCGCTTCGCACCCTGAAACATCCCAGCGTATTGAAGAGGCTATCGCCAATGCTTCCGCACTGCAGGGTCGCACCGGCATGGTCAACAGGGAAGCACTGCTGGCCGCAGTCGATGGGTATGCCTATGGCGACAGTGCCGAACAGGGTGCGGTAGTCGGGCGCCGCTTCCTGCATCCGGAGCTGGGCATTCAGCTTGCCTTTCCAAAGGATTGGGTGATCACCAACTCTCCCATGGCACTGACAGCCCGTATCCGGCAGAAGGATGTCTATTTTATGCTCACCATGAATGAGATGCAGAAGCGGCTGACGGCTGAAGAGATTGTGAAAAGAATGTTCACCGACAGACATATCCTCAAGCTTGAGAAGGGTGTTCGAAGCGGTATGCCATATGCGCACGGGCAGGTTCGTCAGTCTGCTCCCAAGGTCAGTCAGGCCATGATTGATGCACATGTCTTTATTGACGGCAGAAAGGCTTACATGCTTTCGATGTGGAGCGATCGCGATCAGTTTAACAACTATGTCGACCAGTTCAGTCAGATTGCCAACAGTTTCCGCCGCTACGACAAAGTCAAAGACGGGGATATTCCGAAGATTACAATTTACAAGTGGAAGGCAGGCGATTCATGGCAAAGTCTGGCAGCACAGCGAAACAATCTGCTCGGCCGCTTTACCGCTGAAAAGCTGGCTGCGCTCAATGGCTTGGGCGTAGATGAAAAACCGGCTCCGGGCACCCTGATCAAGAGTGTAAAATAGGAGAGAGGTCTAATGATTGCCGAAGGCATCCTTGAGCAGCGCTTCGGTCATCTGCGGCATGTGGTTCGGAAAAAAGTGTCCCGCCCCTTCAATGGCATAAAAGTGGATGTGCGGTTTACCCCTTACACTGGTCCTGACCCGTTCAAACGGGACGATCTCGTCATCGGTTCCTGAAATCACCGTTACCGGGCGCGTCTCACCCCGCATAAATGCGAATGACCAGTAGTTTACTGCCGGTGCAACGGCAAACATATGGCATACGCGGCTATCCGTTCTCGCCGCCTGAAGCCCTGCATAACATCCAAACGAAAAACCGGCCAGCCAGAGGGCTTCATCAGGATGCATCTGAGATATCCACTCAAGTGCCGCCCTGGCATCATCAGCTTCACCACGACCCTCGTCCCACGCTCCTTCAGACTCCTCGACACCGCGGAAATTGAAACGCAGCACGGAGCACCCCTGCCCCTCAAAGGCGCGGGCCATCCAGTAGACAACCTTGTTGCGCATTGTGCCGCCAAATTGCGGATGCGGGTGGCAGACCACGACCGCTGGCTTCCCCTCTTCTCCAGGATGATAAAGTGCCTGCAGACCCCCGACAGGTCCGGGGATCGTGATTTTTCTATGCTGGTGCGAACTCACTGAAAGATTTCACTATAGCGCTGCTCAGAGAAGCCCACCTCTATTCGTTTACCAACAACAAGAACAGGTCGTTTGATCATTGAGGGAAACTCCTGCATCAACGCGACTGCACGCACCTCATCGAGATCAGCTTTAGCTGCATCCGGCAGCTTACGCCAGGTAAGTCCGCGCCGGTTAAGCAGTGGCTCCCAGCCCACCCTCTCCACCCATCCAGAAAGCCGGGCAGCATCCACCCCCTCCTTTTTATAATCATGGAAGGTGTAATCGACAGCATGCTCATGCAGCCATTTGCGCGCCTTTTTCATGCTATCGCAATTGGGAATGCCGTAGAGGTTAATCATCTATACTCCTTGATAATGAGGGGAAGTTTCAGTCCGTCTGTTCGCGGATAAAGGCAAAGAATTCGATGGAGCCTTCGCTGTTTAGCGGCGTGACCACCATCTCGACATTAAACTCGAAACCGTCGCGATGCAGTGCCTGAGTCCGCATCGGCTTATAAAGCCAGGAACCGATATTATTCTCCAGATACTGGCGCATGCCACGCCGATGCTCTTCACGCATACGCTCCGGAATTATGGTCTCAAGCGGTTTGCCGATAATCTTTTGACGTGGCCAGCCGAACAGAATTTCGGCACTGCGGTTCCACTCAATGATATTCCCACCTTCATCAGCGCTGACATAGGCATCGTAGCTGCGGTCGATAATTTCCTGCAACCGCTCGCTCTTCTTCTGCAACCGCGTCTGGAGGGATTTTTGCCGGCCAAATGCGCGCTGTGCGAAAAAGCCGAAGCCGATCAGGGTTGAGGAAATCATCAAGCGCATCCAGGTTTCATTGGCATCGCCACTGAGCAGGTTTTCCAGAAAACTCTCATCGCCATAGACAATAACATGCAGCAGTGCCTCAGCGGGCCAGAACAGCACCGCCAATATAACTCCCAATCCGCTAAAGCCAATCCGTTGCAGCATCAATCCTCCCAATCAGGCAACATGCCTGACCGCGCCTTCCATGGCCCGGGTCGGATAATATGAACCTCTGTTAATCCTCATGCAACGCAAACTGTGAGAAGAGCTGTGCAGTTGTCTCATCCTGATCCAGATAGAGCGTGCACAGATGCATGTCGAGAGCATTCCCTATATCCCCGGTCAGAATGGTGTCAAAGCCAGAGCCGCCAATCAAGCGCAAGCGGGTTGTGAGAAAGAGGTAATCGACTGCCCTGTCGGCAAGCAGGGTGCGGTGCACTTTAGGGCCTGCGATCATGTAGGCGCTGCGATAACCAAGCCCTGATAGCGCGGCTTTCAACTCTGTGCCTGATACCTCGGCACTCTCCATAACAATCACTTCGGCCCCTGCCTCTTCCAGCGGGACAACTTTCGAGCCATCGGCATCTATGCCGGTGAAGATCAGAATCCGTCGTCCGGCCAATGTTTCCAGCGAAGCTACAGGAATATCAAGGCTATTAGAGAGAATAGCCACAGCGGGCTGAGGTTTGAGCCCGTTCTGCTCTCGCCATTGCACAAGATCGGCATACTCAGGCTCCTGCCCCACCGGCAGCAGATCCTGAGCTTTGCCCTGATCCAGCTGCCTGAAATAGCGGGCTGAGGTAATCATGACATCGCACTGTGCAGCCAGCTCCTGATAGAGGCGCCAGTCGCGTTTGTTGATGATGGCTGAGGGAACCTCGGTGTCGTGCTCGTGATCGAGTGTCAGTGAAATGCGTCCATCCAGACTGGCGATGTAGTTCGAGTAGATCAGCAGATCTCCGTCGGCAGCCTGCCTGTGCAGGTTCAATCCGAGGTAAAGCCCCTTCAGGTCGCACATCCGCTGCCCTGGGTACAGCTGCAACAGGCTCACTCGGATACTCCGCGGCGGGATATAATCGTGGCATTCATAAAATGACACTCTCCATATTGGACTATAATATGGCAAAGGAAGAAACTTGTTTCAGGAGAAGGCATGCGCTCTACGATTCAGATCTCCAGCGATCGCCGTGAGCAGCTGGTTGATATCACACATCAGGTTGAGGCCATGGTGCACGAATCAGGCATCAAAAACGGTATCGTTACCGTCTATGCACAGGGAGCAACCTGCGCCATAATGATTCAGGAGAACTGGGATGAGAGTGTGCAGGGTGATGTGGTTCACCTGCTGCAGAAACTGATCCCCAGGGGGATCTGGCTGCACGATCAGCAGGATGGCAACGGCGACTCGCACCTCAAGGCGGGGCTTGTCGGCCCCTCGGAAACCATTCCGCTGATCGATGGGCGTCTTGGCCTGTCGCGCTGGCAGAATATCTTCTTCTGCGAGTTTGATGGTCCCCGTAAGAGCCGCTCGATTGTCTGCACCATTATCGAAGATGGAGAGGCGTAATATAAGAGCCCGGCTGCGGGCATGGGCTGGCGAACTCAAAACCAACCTGCAGGCACTCTATCTTGCTGCCCGACATCCTGAAACACCATGGCTGGCCGGCATGATTGCCGCCGCGGTTGTCGCCTATGCACTCTCACCCATTGATCTGATTCCAGATTTCATCCCGGTGATCGGTTACCTTGATGACCTGCTGCTGGTATCTGCCGGCATCTGGCTCGCCATATACCTGATCCCAGACCATGTCTGGAAAGCGTGTCGTGATGAGGCGATCCGTAATCCGATACGGCTGCCAAAAAACAGGAGCGCGGCAGTTTTCGTGGTTCTTTTCTGGATACTGCTACTCGCCCTCTTGCTGTCACTCCTGCTGCACTCCGAATAACCGGCATCGCGCTTATCTGCTGCTGTATCAACCCGGCACAGAGCCCCAAATATCCCAGTTGACACTGTGATTTTTTTGACCCTACAGTGCGGCCTCCCCGTGGGGGAATTATTTGGCGTACACGCGCCCTTCAAGGACACAAAAGATATGAATAAGCTCCACCTGTTGGTACTCGCTGCTGTTGCGGCCATGACACTGTCTGCCTGCAGCGGAAACAATGACGCAAGCAGTACCGCTCCTGCATCAGAAGCTGTAGCTGAAGCACCTGCGGCAGTAGAAACTTCTGCAGCAGCTGATGAAGCCGATGCTGCTGTTACTGAAGAGGCAATCCCGGCTGATGAAGAAGCAGCCCCGGCTGATGAAGAGGCAGCCCCTGAGGAAGCACCCGAGAGCAATGGTGACACCCCAGTGGAAGATAACTCCAACGTATAAAAAAACAGACTGGGCCCGGTTGATCCGGGCCCTTTCATTTCCGGCATACGATGCCGGCAAGGGTAGTCAGCCCCGGTTCATTTCAAGCTCTGATGCATTGTGATTACTCACCAGAACCATCCGCCACGATCCAGGTCATTTTGGCACTGTTTGAGCTGGGCACTGTAGATCGAGGCCTTCGCCTTCACCTTCTTGGCCACCTGAATCAGCCACGGTTTTCTATTATAGGTTTTGCGTTTCCAGCCGCCGTGTCCTTCGTGATAGGCAAGGTACTGGTTGTAGGCATCCCATTTGGAGATTCCGAGTGTTTTATAGGAGTAGTTGCCATACCAGCCGATAAAGTCGGTGGCATCCTCGAAATCATCGCGATCGGCTCCCCAGCTGCCAGCCTTATCCTTGTACCAATCCCAGGTATCATCCTTCACCTGCGCATAACCGTAGGCATCGGATTTGCGACCAAATGGAATAAAGCCGAGCAGATAATCCCTAGGGGCCTTGGCATCAGCGCGGAAACGGGACTCCTGCCAGATAATTGCCAGCTGCACGTGTACCGGCACGCCCCACTTCTTGAATGAGTCGTAACTGTACTCGTACCAGTCATCCTTTTCTTTGAATATGGCGCAGGCATTATCAACATTTCTCGGTGGTCCGCTGGCACAGGCTGCCAGCGAAAAGAGGCATGCGATCAGCAGCAGCCTTGCAGCCGGCATGATTACATTAGTACGCGGTCAATGCCGCCGCTCTTCACCTTCTTAATGAACTGCTTCTGCCACTCTTCACCATGCAGATGGCGGGCCAGTTCAATGACGATGTAGTCGGCTTGCACTCCGCTCTGCCCCTCCAGTCTCGAGAGGCCCTGCAGACACGACGGGCAGGAGGTAAGCACCTTCTGCTCCCCTTTGCCGGGCAACTGGGCGCGCGCGAGCTCCATCTGCTCTTCCTTGCGGGTGCGGATCTTGCCGGCAATAGCCGGATGCGCCACCGCCATGGTGCCCGCTTCGCCGCAACACTCTTCCGATTTCACCGCATCCTGACCCAGCAGCGACTCAATCGCCGCCTTGCTGCCGTGACGTTTCAGCGGAGAGTGGCAAGGCACGTGATACATGTATTCTGCACCGCTTACTCGCTCGGTTTTCACACCCTGCTCCATCAGGTATTCGTGGATATCAATCAGTGGTGCCCCGGGGAAAACCTGCTCCAGTTCATACTTGGTCAACTGGTCGTAACAGGTACCACAGGAAACAATCACCGCCTCGAAATCGAGATAGGAGAGCGCATTGCGGATCCTGTGAAACTGCACCCTGTTGTCGTATGAAATCTTGTCACCCTGCTCATGGTCGCCGCTGGCCGTTGATGGGTAACCACAACAGAGATAGGAGGGAGGAAGCACCACATTGACGCCGAGATCGAAAAGCATCGCCTGTGTAGCCAACCCAACCTCTGAGAATAGTCGCTCCGAGCCACAGCCGGGGAAGTAGAATACCGCCCGTCCATTGGCCTTGTTGGGATCGCGAAGAACCGGAATCATGTTCTTGTCGCTCGACTCGATACCGAGCCGCTGGCGTGCAGTGCCAGCCTTGAGAGCCGGTAGTGGCCGTTCAATAAAATTAATCACCTGGGCCTGTACGCCTTCGAGGTTACGGCTCGCTGCCGGAGTATTACGCACCAGCCCGCTCATTCTGCCCAGCCTGTTAAGCATGCGATGGCCCGAATAACCCCAGCGAATCACAGTCTCGCGCATAAAGCGGACGGCATTGGGGTTCTGCAGGGTAAGGAACATCAACGAGAGCTTCGAACCGAGGTTCATCTTCGCCTGCCCCTTGGATTTCAGCAGCGCGCGCATGTTTTCGGTGACATGGCCGAAATCGATATTGACCGGACACGGTGTTTCGCACTTGTGGCAGATTGTGCAGTGATCGGCCAGATCCTGCATGCCGGAGAACTGCTCGAACGAGATTCCCGATCCGGTCTGCGACTCGTAAAGAAATGCCTCGATCATCGCACCGGTCGCCTGAATCTTGTTGCGAGGGCTGTAAAGCATATTGGCGCGCGGAAAATGCGTATTGCAGACAGGCTTGCACTTTCCACAGCGCAGGCAGGGTGAGATTTCATCGGAGAGCTCGGTCAGATCCGCCGCCTCAAGAATCATCGACTCCATCTTCAGCAGGTTGAAACTCGGCGTATAGCTAAGCTGCAGATCTGTATCGGGCATCAGCTTACCGCGGTTAAAGAGGTGATCGGGATCGACGCGCTTGAGGTAATCAGCCGTCTCCTTCAGCAACTCCCTGTCCATGTATTCAAGCTTGGTGATGCCTATTCCGTGCTCACCGGAGATCACGCCACCGAGCTCCACCGCCTTGGCCATCACCTTCTCCACCACACGGTGCGCCTTCTTCATCATGGGGTAATCGTTCGAGTTGACCGGAATATTGGTATGTACGTTACCATCGCCTGCGTGCATATGGGTGGCGACCACAATTCGGCCCGAAAGCGCCTGCTTATGCGCCTTCTTCACGCCTTCGGTCAGCGATTCATGGCCCCGCAGCATGTCGCAGAGTGGCCCCTCCACCTCATTGCGATAGGAGATGCGCTTGGCACCGCGCTGGATCACCCGAAAAAGAGATTCATTGCGCTTGTATTCGATCCCCTCAAGAAGATGCGCCACCTCTTTGGCCGGCTCATCCAGTTTTTTCAGAAGGCGACACCAGTTCTCACGCGTTGTGGCGATCAGTTTCAGGCAGCCGTCCAGCTTTTCGGTCAGGTATGGATCATCATCCAGATCCAGGTCGCTTGTCTCCAGCCGGTTGCCGCTGATGCGGTCACGGGCATTGTGAAGATAGGCGGCAATCGACTCCAGCGCCTCCTTCTTGTTGGTGATCGAGTTCTCGATATTCAAATGTTCAACGTAATCGTTGTACTCGGAGAGGCGATCGAGAGGAATCACCACATCTTCATTGAGTTTGAAGGCCCGAGTGTGGCGTGCGATAGCTGCCATACGGCCACGATCGCCCCAGAAGCGTTTACGGTCGGCAGGTGTAATGGCCACAAAGCCTTCGCCATTGCCCTTGGAGGTAATGCGGCAGATATCGGCGCAGGCACTGCCGACAGCAGCCTCATCATCACCGGAAACGTCGATCAGCAGGACAACACGTGGCGCCTCTCGACGGGTCGATTTGGAGATATACTCTATCGCCTTGACATACTTTTCGTCGAAATGTTCGAGCCCTTCCAGATGGGCTTCCGGCAATCCATCAACATGGTGTTTGATATCGACCATCGCTTTGGTCGCATCGGAGAGCTCCTGACCGAAAAATTCACAGCAGACGGTACGCGTGACCGCAAACGGACGATGCAGTACGAATGTCGCTTCAACAATCAGCCCGTCAGTACCCTCTTTCTGGATACCGGGAAGACCACCCATTGCCTTGCGCGTAACATCCTTGCCGAGACCCTCCTTCCGGAATACCGAACCGGGAAGCAGCAGCTTCTCTTCGCTGATCCTGTGGCCGGATATCGAATCGGTATGCACGAGGTGAAACTCCACCTCCTTCTCGGTATGCACCTTGCCCATATTGTGGTTCATGCGGGTAACCTCAAGCCAGTTACCCTCTGCGGTCACCATCTTCCAGCTGAGCAGGTTATCGACACAGGTTCCCCATATCACTGCATGTTTGCCGCCGGCATTGGAGGCGACATTACCACCGATGGTGCAAGCCCATAGACTGGTCGGATCGGTAGCAAACACATTGGGGAGACTCGCCTCCATCACCTTGCCTGTAACCGCACCAGCACCTGCCTTGATCGTGGCTACTTTACCCATCTTACCGACATCATTTGTTTCGACATCACCGATAAAATCCAGTTTTTCCAGGTTGATCATTACCGCATTATTGGAGAGCGGTACCGAGCCGCCACAGAGGCCTGTACCGCCGCCACGTGGAATGACCACCAGCTCCAGTTCGGCGACCGCACGGATCAATCCCGGGATCTCATCGGCCGAATCGGGGGTTAACACACAGAACGGTGCATGGTGACGCCAATCGGTGGCATCAGTGGCATGATGGGTCAGCGTAAACGCATCGAAATGAACATTGTTCGGGTGGGTGTGTCTGGCAAAAGCACGGCGAGCCTTTTTTCGTTTGACCGGCTCCTGGTCGAACCATGTATAAAAATCTTCCAGCATACGGCCGGTGCAGGCCGCCACCTTCTGGGCACGCGGATTGTCCGAAGCACCCTTGGTGATGCGCGCCAGTCGGTCGTAATGGCGCTGATGCATCTGCTGGCGCCGTTTCTGGTTATTCAGAAGGTCGTTACGCAGAAACACATTGCGCTCCACCACCCAGAGGTCGCCGAGAATCTCGAACAGCATACGGGCGGAACGGCCGGTACGCCGCTGGGTACGCAGCACATTCAGATCATCCCATGCATCCTCGCCCAAAAAGCGGATGACAATTTCCCGATCTGAATATGAGGTGTAGTTGTAAGGTATCTCGCGGATATTCTCGGACAAACAGTACTCCATGTGTTCGGCGTTCAGCTCTGACGCGCACGCAGCATAATGGTGACAGGAGATGAATAAAACCTTAATTCACAATAAATGCCTGTTTGGGCCACCCCGAATCGCACAGAGGAGAGCAGGGAGTTCTGCCGAACAGCTCTGTTTTCAATGTATCCCGGGGCGGTTACCATGGCGGCCAATCGGTCATTTGGAGTGATTATTTATGAAAAAGAGTACCCGGGTTATGGACATTATTATTTTCGGCGTCTGCCTGTTCGGCGTCCTGATACTGTTTGAATACCGGGCTGAGGCTGGCGACAAGATACTGTGGGGGCTTGGCATACCACTTGCCATCATCGGCGTTTTCTTCGGCTTCAGGGCCGCCAATCCCGATCTTGTTCCCGGCAAAGGGGATGACTGAACCAATAAGTCACACGCTGAGTCGCTATCATTGATTCGCCAGAATCATTCGATATAATGCCAAGTCCTTTAGGAGGGCTTGCCATGACAACCGCTAAAACACAGGAAGAGAATAATGTCCTGGAGTTAAACAAGGAGCCGAAAGCGGCTGCGAAAGCGCTGGATGAGAAGCTGGATCTCTCATCGAAAGCGGCCCTCCTGCAAAGTTTCAAGAGCGGTGAATATCCGTACAAAGAGAAACTGAAAAATGCCGATTACGAGGAAGAGAAAAACAAGCTGCAGATCGAACTTCTGAAGATGCAGAACTGGGTTCGTGATTCAGGCCAGAAGATTGTCATGATCTTCGAAGGGCGCGATGCCGCCGGCAAGGGCGGCACCATCAAACGTATTAATGAACACCTCAATCCTCGTCACGCCCATGTTGTTGCACTGGAAAAACCGAATGACCGCGAGCAGGGACAGTGGTATTTCCAACGCTACATTCAACACCTGCCAACCGAGGGCGAAATCGTGCTCTTCGACCGCTCCTGGTATAACCGTGCCGGTGTTGAGCGGGTGATGAACTTCTGCTCGCCCACCGATTACCTGGAATTCATGCGCCAGACCCCTGAACTGGAGCGCCTGATGGTTCGCAGCGGCATCAAACTTTTCAAATTCTGGTTCTCCGTATCGCGTGATGAGCAGCTGCGCCGTTTCCAGTCTCGCAAGCAGGATCCTCTCAAACAGTGGAAGCTGAGCCCTGTCGACATCGCTTCGCTGGACAAGTGGGATGACTATTCAGAAGCGAAAGAGGCTATGTTCTTCTATACCGACACCGCCGATGCTCCATGGACCGTGATCAAGTCGAATGACAAAAAGCGTGCCCGCATCAACTGTATGCGCTACATACTTAACAGCCTGCCCTACCCTGACAAAGATCCGGAAGTGGTTCTTCCACCCGATCCGAAACTGGTGGGAAGTGCCGCCGAACTGTTCAGCAAAGACGCTCTGCCATCGTCATTTTAATCGGAAGTATCGGGAGAACATTTATGGAATCCAGCCAGTCAAAACATGCACACCATGTTGTTAAATCGTTCAAGAAAATAATTCCGGACGATGCCAGCTCAATCCTGAGCGCCGAGCATTACGAAGAGCTGGCCCTGCTGATTGAAGCAGCAATCGACTCTGCACTGGTGGATCAGCTGGAGGCGGCATCCAATATCGCTAAAAAGGCGGCCAAAGAGATCAAGGCACTGGGACGCTGATTCAAGCCTGAAAAGCGTACCGCCTTTGAATCAGTAGGTCAGCAGCGGTGTCTGGTGAATATACTCGGGATGCTCCAGTTCTCCCAGCATGAAATGGGCAACATCTTTACGCGAGATCTTTCCCGCCTTAACGCCCGTCAGGTCGGTTAACACGCGATAGTTACCTGTTTTGGCTGTTCTGGTCAGCAGTGCAGGGCGAATAATGGTCCAGTCGCAATCGCTTGCCCGGATGATCTCCTCCTGACGGTTCTTATCGTCATATAGATGTTTCAGCAAAACCGGACGCGTCACTTTGTCGTAAAGAAAACCACCATGGCCTTCGCTATCGCCTGCGCCGATTCCGGTTACCGCCAGCAGCCGTTTGACCCCGGCACGCTTCATGCCGCTCAGAACATTCCTGCTCCCTTCAGAGAAGAGGTTGACCGGTTTGCTGGATGGAACCATACCCACGGTAATGCACACGGCATCCTGCCCGACGCATGCCCCCTCAACGATCTTACGGGTATGGATATCCCCCTGTCGCACCTTCAGCCGTTTATGCGGGTGGTCGTCGAATACCGACTTGTCACGCATTAAAGCCGTTACATAGTGTCCTGCATCAATTGCCTGTTTCACCAGTTCCAGGCCGATGCCGCGCGATGCGCCAATGATCAGGATTTTCATTCGCTCTCCTAAACTCCATTCCGGATTCCGCTGAACGAACCCTACATTATCAGGAACAAAAAAAAGCCCGCCGGACAAATAGTCGGACGGGCTTTAGAAAATCGGATGCGCGCTATCAGGCGATCGCTTTAACCTTTGCATTCAGGCGGGAGACGCGACGGGCTGCCTGATTGGAATGAATCTGGTTCTTGCGGCCGGCACGATCGATCAGCGAAGTAGCCTCACGCAGTGCAACAGTTGCGTTCTCTTTGTCGCCGGCATCAACAGCAGCCAGTACCTTCTTGATTGCAGTACGCATAGAAGATTTCTGCGTGCGGTTCTGCAGACGTTTTTTCTGATCCTGTCGTGCACGTTTCAGTGCAGATGCATGGTTTGCCACGTTTACTTGCTCCTTGCAGCCTCTCAACTGCCCTTGATATGGGCGCGGAACAATACCGTTTCGCACTAGACTGTCAACTGATTACTTGCTGATAAAGCGGGTGCACAAAATGAAAAATGGGTCTATGCTCGCCACTGTAATGCAGACGCATTATGGAAAGTTTCGATTGTTAGGGGGAATCATGAAAGTTTCAGATGTAATGTCTCGGGGCAGTCTAACCTGCAAGGCAGGCGACTCGTTGCACGATGCAACGCAAAAAATGGTTATGCGCCGCTGTGGCTCGCTGCCTGTGGTTGATGACAAAGATGAGAGCAAGCTGATCGGCATCGTCACCATTCGCGACACCATGCTGCCGCTGTATCCGAATTTCGGCGAGTATATCCATGACGCAAAAACCGCTCGCGATTTCGAGGATATGGAAGAAAATTATAAGCGTGTCATGTGCATGAAGATCAGGGATGTCATGACACCCGATCCGATGACCGTCGCCTCCGACACTCCGGTGCTGAAAGCAGCTTCTTATATGGGCCTGAAGAACCTGCGTCGAATCCCGGTTGTCGATGATGGCAAGCTTGTCGGCATGATCAGCATTGGTGATATCAACCGTGGCATGTTTATCCATAACGGCTGATTTTTTTGTTGCTGCACAACTTTCAGGCCCCGGCTTTTGTCGGGGCCTGTTTTGTTTAAAGGTAAGGATTAAACATGGAACAGCTCCCTGACCATATCCGCCCTTTTTTCGAGCCTGCCATCTATCCGCATCCGGCAGCGCATATCGAGATGATCCAGACCCATATCTCGTGGGTGATCCTGGCCGGTGACTACGCCTATAAATTCAAGAAACCGGTCGACTTCGGCTTTCTTGATTTCACCACACTCGCCAAACGCAAATATTTCTGTGAACGGGAGCTGGAGCTCAATCGCAGGATCTCGCCGGAAATCTATATCGATACCGTTCCGGTCAGCGAAGAGCACGGTAACTATTCATTCGGGGAGCGTGGAAACATTGTCGATTACTGCCTGAAAATGCGCCGTTTCTCCCAGAATGACCTGCTCGATCAAAGACTTGCATCAGACAGCTTCAATGCAGCATGGATGGACCGGCTCGCTGCCGATACCGCAGAATTTCATGCCGAGTCCGAACCCAATTACGATATCGATCATATCGGGCTGCTCAGATCCCATATCGAAACGAACCTGAATTCAGCATCAAGGCATCTGGAGAGCGGTTTGAACAGGCAGACGATCGAAGTCTTAATGCAATTTGCAGAAGAGGAGCTGCCACCACTGCAGCACTTGCTTGAAATTCGTCAGCGTAAAGGATGCATTCGCCACTGCCATGGCGATCTGCATATGAAAAATATCACCCTGATTGATGATCGCCCGCGCCTGTTCGACTGTATTGAGTTCAATGATGACTTTGCCACCATCGATACCATGAATGATGTGGCATTCCTGATCATGGATTGCGATGCCCACGGAAGAGCCGATCTGGGCATGCGCTTTCTCTCCCGTTACCTTGAGTTTTCGGGTGATTACGATGGTCTTGAACTACTGCCGCTCTACCTCTTCTACCGCGCCTCGGTACGCGGCAAGGTAGCCTGCCTGCTGGCTGATGAACTGGATGGCCCTCAGCGTCAGGCACAACTTGACGAAGCGGCAAAATATTTTGACCTGGCCCTGCAATACACCGAATCACGCAGGGGCAACCTGTTCGCAGTCGCCGGCCTCTCCGGTAGCGGCAAGAGCCACCTGGCGCTCATCGGCTGTGGCATTGAGCGCGCGGTCATCATTCGCAGCGATGCCACACGCAAACGGATTGCCCCGCTATACCCTGAGCTGGAGCTCTACAGCCGGGAGATGCATATACTCACCTACAGGGCCATGTTTGCTGCTGCCAATACCGCCCTTGATGCGGGCTTCCCGGTCATCCTCGATGCAACATTTATCCATCCTGATTCACGCCGGCGGCTTAAAGCACTCGCCGATACCTGTGACACACCACCCTACTTCTACTGGCTGGATATAGAGCCCTCCCTGTTAAGGGAGAGAATCAAAGCGCGCCAGCAGCAAACCAGCGACATCTCCGATGCAGACCTGCATGTACTCGCACTGCAACTTGCAGAATATCGCCGACCAGATGAGGCGTGGGTTCATTTTCTCGGTTCAAGCAACAGCTGGCCACAAACGCCCCTTCTGCTTTAAAACGCCTTGTTGCATGCGGGACAAGCAATTGTGACAGGTCTTACATCCAGCAATCACCCCTCCATTATGATCGCACCCAGCCAGACAGGTTATACAAGGAGGAGAGCATGGTTGAATTCAAGAATCTGATGAAACACCCGATGGTCGCGGGCACCATTCTCTATCTTGCTGTTTTCATCACCCACGCGCCAACCGGGGCAATCTGACTGGCAGCTCCCATTTTCTGGTCTATACTATATTTCAAGACAACTGAAGGGACGTGATGCGCGTATGCATTACAATGGGATGAGATGACCGCCAAACACTACGTTGATCGAGAGCACAGAGTGATTATTACCACCTGGGACGGCCACGTGTCAGACCAGGATCTCATTGCTGCGCTCAGCAGTTACCTGCAGGAGTACCGGTGCGACAGCGAATACCACAACTACGACGAGCTGCTCGACTTCAGTCACGCCGCCGAAATCAACCTGACAACAAAAGGGATCATTGAGCTCAGCAAGCTCTCTCATCAATCGGATGTCGAGGGGGTACAGACCAGGCTCGCCATCATTGCAACCTCACCGCTCACCTTTGGCCTTGCCAGAATGTATGTCGCCTATCGGAACCTGCTTTCCAGCAGCAAGATCATGAAAGTGGTGAAAACCAAGGATGATGCGTTCACCTGGCTCAGAACCCCTGTTGAATCGTAAAGTCCCGGGTAATATCCAGCTCGCCCTGTTAAAGAACTTCGACAGCCTTGGCGGCAAGCCTTGACCTTTCACTCGCCTTCAGTGCGATATGTCCGGCATGCTCCCAGCCGGCAAAGGCTGACACTGCAAGCGTAAGGCCATTGGTGTGCGCGGTGAGATATGGCGTATCGATCTGTGCATTGTTACCCAGCAGGATAATTTTCGAATCTTCACCCATACGCGTTACAATCGTTTTCATCTGGTGCGGCGTCAGGTTCTGCGCCTCATCTACAATCAGCCATGTCTTCGTAAAAGTTCGCCCTCGTGCGAAGGAGAGTGCGGCAATCTCGATCCGGTGCTGGCCCAGGACATCGCCGATATTCTGGGCTTCATCGCCAAGCAGGATGGAGAGGTTGTCGGTAATTGCACCCATCCACGGCTCCAGTTTTTCACGCTCGGTACCCGGAAGGAAGCCGATATCCTGCCCCATAGGAACGGTGGCGCGGGTAACCAGAATCTTCTCATACAAGCCCATATCCAGCGTCTGATGCAGACCTGCTGCAAGCGCCAGCAGGGTTTTACCGGAACCGGCAAGCCCCAGCATCGCGACCAGATCGAGCTCGGCATCCATCAACAGGTTCATCGCCATGTTCTGCTCAAGGTTTCTGGCCTGAATGCCCCAGATGGCATGCCGCTCTGTACGGTATGAGGTGATATCGCACAGATGTACCCTGCGATTCTCATCGATCTGGGTGCAATGCATGGCAATTTCGCGCTCACCGGGAAGAACCACGAATGATTTAAGAAATGGCATATCCATCCCTTCAGGCCAGGTAACCACAAAGTGATTGCCGCGGTCATGCTCCAGCATCTCCATTCCTTCAGCCATTGCCGTCCAGACCTCTTCATCCAGACGAACCTTGCCGCTTGGCAGAATGGAGAGATCGCTGATCACACGATCGGAGCGGTAATCTTCAGTTTTCAGCCCGAGAGCACGCGCTTTGACACGCAGATTGATATCCTTGGATACCAGAATGACCTGACGATCAGGATGCTCCTGCTTTACCGACAGGCAGACCGCGATAATCCGGTTATCACCACCACCTCTGGCCAGAGACTCCGGCAACAGGTCCAGCGCCTTCTGGTGAGACATTTCAAAAAAGAGCCTGCCGCCTCCAGGCAACTCACACCCTTTTGAAAGGTCATCGCACGCCTCACTCAACTCATCGAGCTGGCGTGAAGCCTCGCGCACATTTCGGGCCAGTTCATCCAGACCCTTCTTCACCTTATCCATCTCTTCGAGCACCACAATCGGCAGCACAACATCATGCTCATCGAAGTGTTGCAGGGAATTCGGGTCGTGCACCAGCACATTGGTATCAAGAATGTAGATCTTGCGTTGCTGTATATCGATCAAGAGACATCTCCCGGTAGTTGGTTATGGATATTGCTGGATAAGATCAGGGCCTGACACATCGGGTGGATATCGTCATATCGACTGCAGGCCATGAGATACAATCTGATCTACTTTCATCCCGAAAGTCAATGCTTGACACCACCCGATCATTCGCCATTATTCGCGCCGTTCGCGGGTATAGCTCAGTTGGTAGAGCGCGACCTTGCCAAGGTCGAGGTCACCGGTTCGAGCCCGGTTACCCGCTCCAGATTAAAGGGGGGCAGCGCCCCCCTTTTTTTTCTTCATGGTTGATAACGGCAGGGTGGCTCAGTGGTACGGCGGAGGACTGCAAATCCTTTATTCGCGAGTTCGATTCTCGCCCCTGCCTCCAACCAATCCATCGGATCGAAACAGAAACCTTATCACTGGCAAATCAGACCCTGCATTTTCACTGTAAAACCACGATCCCCTTTGACAACGCCTGAACAGAAGGCAATATTCGCCCTCTTCGCGGGTATAGCTCAGTTGGTAGAGCGCGACCTTGCCAAGGTCGAGGTCACCGGTTCGAGCCCGGTTACCCGCTCCAGGTTTAAAAGGGATAATCCCCTTATGTAAGTGGTTGATAACGGCAGGGTGGCTCAGTGGTACGGCGGAGGACTGCAAATCCTTTATTCGCGAGTTCGATTCTCGCCCCTGCCTCCAACCAATCTCTTGAAAAGTTCAGGTGACAAGTAAGCGATTGTAAGCTGCGCGAACCCTCTGCATGCGATCTTTCAGCGCATCAGGCGTGGTGATGGCGGCATGACGGCGCATCGTCTCCCACTCGGTCGCCTCCGCTCTGTTGGGAAGTTTTCCGATAGAGCGCCAAAGCTCCACCCGCAATGCATTCTCCATCTGGCGGTAATCGAGATAGCTATCGGCCAGCCAGCCACCCTCCTCTCTCCAGGCAGCCGGCGCGCAGTCCGGAATGTCACGCAGAACATCGATCGTCCTGCGCGCAGCTCCTCCAAATGCCAGCCTGGCATACTGTGCCAGAAACTCGATATCGACGAGGCCGCCTTCATCCTGTTTCAGGTTGATGATCTCATCAGATCTGCTGGAGAGGTGTTCAACCATCTTGCTGCGCATCTCCAATACATCGGCTGCCAGCGCTTTTCGATCCCGAGGCTTGTTCAATACCTCAGCAACAACGGATTCCACTGCCGCCTTTGCATCCTGGGGGCCAGCCGCCGCCCTGGATCTGCAGAGCGCCTGGTGCTCCCATGTCTGCGCTTCACCCAGCTGATAGTCATGGAAGCCCTTCAGACTGGTCACCAGCACGCCGCTACTGCCCGATGGCCGAAGCCTGGCATCGAATTCAAAACCGGCACCAAACGGTGGCGCTGCTGTCAGGTACTGGATCGCCCTGCGACCGATACGCTGGGCATGCTCACCGAAACTCCGTTTACCGCACATCTCTCCGGGATTGTCATGCACCAGCACAAACACCATATCGAGATCGGAAACCAGCCCCATCTCATGCGATCCGTGTTTACCCATCGCCAATGCCACGAACGGGAAATCCTTAGGTAAATCCATCTGAGAAAGGCAGAGGCGAATCACTGCAGACGTTGCAGCATCAGCCATATCTGCCATCCATCCGCCGACAGTCATTGCATCTGCCGTATGCGCATCCACTGCCAGAGCACAGAGAAGGCGCGCCCGATCCACCCAGCGCCCGATATCGGCCAGAGCCTGTTCGATATCATCAAATTGATCCAGTGAATCAAGGCCGGCACAGATATCCCTGATATCCGCTTCGCTATGCTCGGTCATCAGCGGCCACTCCAGCCAGGAAGGGTCTTTTACAATGTGGTCAGCAAGATACCGGCTGGCCGAAAGCACACCGATCAGCCAATCCAGCGCACCCTGATGCGTGGCCAGAAGATCGATCCAGGTCGCACGCCCTGAAACCGAACGGATAAGGTCTGCAAACGCTTCAAGCGCTGTAACACCATTTTCATCATCAAGCCATTTCGGCATCGCCTGATCAAGGATACGGCTCACCTGGGCTCTGCTCCGTTCTGGAAGCAGCCCTCGTAACAGCCATGCATCAACCCTCTCAAGCGCCAGCAGCATACGATCACGATCCTCATCAGAGCGACCTTGCAGCCCCTCATTTGCGCCGGAGAGCCAGTCCCTCTCCTTCTGCTCTTCGCCGACCGGTTTCACAAACTTGCCGAATGCGCTCTCAACAATGGCGGCGTGGTGCACCATCTGCTGCTCAATATCCGCAATGCCGGTCGCGGTACTCAGGTAATCGGCATAATCATCAGGCAATTTATGGGTCTGCTCGCCACGACGGGACTGAATCGCGTGCTCGATACGGCGCCAGAAGCGGTAGGCCGCTTTCAATTCGCTTACATCCTCTTCTGCAATCACACCCGCATCCATCAGCCGATCGATCGCCTGCATGCTTGGTTGAATCCTCAGATCCTTGTTGCGTCCGGCATGCAGCAGCTGCATCGACTGGATGATGAATTCGATCTCGCGTATGCCGCCCCTGCCGCGCTTCACATCATAACCCGGGGCAATACCGCCAGAACCTGCCTGGCCATCAATACGCCGCTTCATCTCCGCCAGTGCTGCCACCGTGGTATAATCGAGGTAACGTCTGAATATAAAGGGTGCAATACCCTCGATAAAGGCGTCACCCAGCTGCATATCTCCGGCCACGGGACGCGCCTTGATCAACATTGCCCGCTCCCAGGTCTGGCCATATTCAAGATAGTGGGAAAGGGTTGCTTCAAGGTGCTGGACTATGGCGGATCCGTCGCCGCCCGGCCGCAGACGCATATCCACCGGCCAGACAATGCCGTCCGCAGTACGTTCGCTCATCAGGCGAATCAGCATGCGTGAGAGATGCATGTAATATTCAGGAGCAGGAATCGATTGTCGCCCGCCCACCGTATTACCGTTGCCCTGCCATATAAAGAGCGGATCGACATCCGAGCCGAGATTCAACTCACGGCCGCCGAGTTTACCAAGCCCTATCACACAGAAAGAGCCTCCTTCAACATGGCCGTAACGGGGTGCGATCAGGCGTTCTGCCATCCTTACCGCCTCGCCCATAAGCCCTGACGCAAGGTCGGCGATGGCTCGGCAGGAGATATCCATGTCACCCCGCAGACCCATTTCCCACCAGATCAGGTGGCGGTGCCCGCGATGCTTGCAGCGGCGCAAATGAGACATGCAGGCAACCAGATCGCTGCTCTGGCTTGGCGGCACCCATGTCTCTCCGGCATCCGGCAGCACTGCCTCTTCAAGCGGCCTGAACAACAGCCTGCACTCCTCCTCTCCGGCACTGCGCATCAGCTGCGAGAACTGGGGGGAAATGTTAAACAGGCGCCGTACATCGCCATGCAGGTTTTCAGGTACATACTGGAGGATGGAATCGATCTGCTCACTCATTGCATAACTATACCTGTTCAATCCTCAGAGTGAAAACCTTCAGAGAGGCTGGGAGTGATTCCCTTAATTTCTTCTCAAGCGGACCGATAGAGAGAGTAAAGGATCAGACAGAGACGCTCCGGACTGATCCAACAAACAGAATGGAGGACCAGTTATGCAGCAGCAGATCGTTAAAGTAACCGGTATTTCCAATTTCGGAAGACGCTGGTCAAATAAAATGGGAAACCCCTGGAATGTACGGAGAGTGGCCGATCACGTCCTGTTTTCCACCAGGCCCGGTCCGTGGATACTTATCGAGCGCAACCATTTTCAGCGCTGGGTCAATCTGCATGCGGACCAGAACTTTCTAATCAAGTGGAGTGATCCGCAAACCCACTGAACCCTTCATCGCCAATAAAAAAGGCCGCCCATGGGGCGGCCTTTTTATTGTTTCCGGAAATGGAATTATACTGAGTAGTACAGTTCAAATTCCTTCGGATGCGGACGCATACGAACTTCATTGAGCTCTTCCATCTTCAGTTCGATGTAGGCATCGATCATGTCGTCATCCATGACACCGCCGACTTTCAGGAAGTCACGATCTGCATCCAGCGCTTTCAGAGCCTCTTCCAGACCACCGCAGACGGTTGGAATCTTCTTGCCCTCTTCCGGTGGAAGATCGTAGAGATTCTTATCTGCAGCTTCGCCCGGATCGATCTTGTTGGCCACACCGTCCAGACCAGCCAGCATCATGGCAGTGAATGCCAGGTACGGGTTGGCGGTGCAGTCCGGGAAGCGAACCTCGATGCGGCGAGCCGGATCGGAGTTTACAACCGGGATACGGATAGAGGCGGAACGGTTACGGTTGGAGTAAGCCAGCATAACCGGTGCTTCAAAGCCCGGAACCAGACGCTTGTAGGAGTTGGTAGAGGCATTGGTGATCGCATTCAGTGCCTTGGCATGCTTGATGATACCACCGATGTACCAGAGCGCTTCCTGTGAGAGGTTGGCATACTTGTCGCCTGCGAACAGGTTCTTGCCATTCAGCCACAGGGACTGGTGCACGTGCATGGCAGTGCCGTTGTCGCCGTAGATCGGCTTAGGCATGAAGGTTGCAGTCTTACCGTGGGCATGGGCTACGTTGTGCACAACATACTTGTACCACTGAACCTCATCCGCCTTCTGGATCAACTCAGCGAATTTCATCGCCAACTCACACTGACCGGCAGTAGCAACTTCATGATGATGCGCTTCCATATGAATACCGAGATCGGACATCACCAGGGACATGTCGTTACGAATCTCGTGCAGTGAGTCGATTGGGGGAACCGGGAAGTAACCGCCTTTCACACGTGGACGGTGACCTGAGTTACGCATCAGACCTTCAGAGGTGTCGGCAAAGTTCTTGTTGGAGTTCCAGGCGGCCTCTTCGGATTCGATCTGGTAGCCACAGCTACCCATCTCGTTGCTGAAGGTTACACCGTCAAAAATGAAGAACTCCAGTTCAGGACCGAAGTATGCGGTATCGGCGATACCGGCTGAACGGATGTAGTTCAGTGCGCGCTGGGCAATCTGACGCGGGCAGCGGTTATACTCCTGGCCGGTAATCGGATCGATCACCTGAGCAACCAGCACCAGCGTGGAAGACTCGAAGAATGGATCGATATTCGCACTTGTCGGATCAGGAATCAGCGCCATGTCTGAATTATTAATATCACACCAGCCGGCAACGGATGAGCCGTCGAAGGCGAAACCGTCTTCGAATGAATCTTCACTCAACTGATGAATTGGATAGGTAACGTGCTGCCACTTGCCGCGCGTATCGGTAAAACGTACGTCGACAAACTCGCACTCGTTCTCTTCGATCATGTCGAAGACTTTTTTGATTGCGTCACTCACAACTATTTCTCCTGTTCAATTAGAAAGTCCCACCCGGTAAAATGAGAAGCGCGACTTTGTCACAAGCCGCACAAAAAGGCAATCGCCTGAGAATCAAAGTGCCTCGTCGTCTCGCTCGCCTGTACGGATACGGATGGCCTGCTCAACCGGTGACACAAAGATCTTGCCGTCCCCCACCTTGCCGGTTGAAGCAGCAGAGCAGATCGCCGCAAGCGCCTCATCGACGCGATCATCGCCAACCACCACATCCACCTTCACTTTCGGGACAAAATCAACCACATATTCGGCACCACGATAGAGTTCGGTATGCCCCTTCTGGCGACCATGACCTTTCACTTCTGTAATAGTCATGCCGTCAATACCAAGCTCACTGAGTGCATCTTTAACGTCATCGACTTTGAACGGCTTGATAATTGCTTCGATCTTCTTCATGGACTCTCCTTGATAACGACTGCAGGCAGAGGCCTGCACCCACTAATCATCCTGCAGTTTATTTCTCCCACTCATAAAAGTGGTGTGTGATCGGGTAACGACGATCGCGGCCAAAGGCACGTTCGGTAATTTTCACACCCGGTGGCGCCTGCCTGCGCTTGTACTCCGCCAGCTGCAGCATACGTACCACACGCTCAACTTCCGCCCGATTATAACCTCGCGCAGCAATTTCATCCACGCCCAGCCGCTCCTCGATATTCGCCTTCAGGATTGCATCGAGCACCTCGTAATCGGGCAGTGAGTCGGAATCCTTCTGATCGGGGCGAAGCTCCGCCGATGGAGGCTTGCTAATTGTATTCCACGGAATCACCTCTTCACTCCGGTTGATCCAGCGGGAAAGTTCAAAGGCCTGTGTCTTATAGACATCCTTGAGAACGGCGAAGCCACCGGCCATATCGCCGTAGAGGGTGGCATATCCAACCGCCATCTCCGACTTGTTGCCGGTAGTCAGCAGCATGCGCCCGGTTTTATTGGAGATCGCCATCAGCAGCAAACCCCGGATGCGCGCCTGGATGTTCTCCTCGGTCACATCCGCTTCACTCTTGCCCCATTCGGCAAAGGTGTCGGCCAAAATATCTTCAGCGGCAGATACTCCTGAGGCAATCGGCAGTGTAACCGCTTCAATGCCAAGATTGGCGACCAGGGCTTCGGCATCCGAAATCGAGTGATCACTCGAATAACGTGAGGGAAGCAGCACACCCAGTACATTCTCAGCGCCAAGCGCCTGCACAGCGATCACCGCAGTCAGTGCCGAATCAATACCGCCCGAGAGGCCGATCACCACCTGTCTGCATCCATTGCGGTGTACGTAGTCGCGCACCCCCATCACCAGTGCCCTGTGCACCTGCTCAATGGCTTCAGGAAGCGGGCTTATGATCCTCCCCTCCTCTGATTCGGTATCGACAGTGCCGACCCAGCTCTCGAACAGGGGGGCACGCAGAACCAGATCTCCTGCACCATCCACCACATGGGAGCCGCCATCAAATACGATCTCATCCTGGCCACCCACCGGATTCACATAGACAAGCGGCACGCCGAATTGCATTGCCCGGCGTCTGACCAGCGCTTCGCGCTCCAGCTGCTTATTGGTATGAAAAGGGGAAGCATTGAGATTGACCCATAGGTCACAATCCATTTCGGCCTGCCGCCTGGCCAGATCGTCGTGCCAAAGGTCCTCACAGATGCCAACGCCAATCCTGTGGCCGTTCACCTCCACAACCGCATTCGTGCCATTGCCTGCGGAGAAATACCGCTGCTCATCGAAAACGCCGTAGTTGGGCAATCGCTGTTTGTCATAAACACCCAGCAGTTTGCCGTTCTGCGCCAACAGCACCGAGTTGCGCAGCGACTCTCCGTCACGACGGGGGGCACCAAATACAGCGCATACGGCAGATGTGCCTGCAATCACCTGCCCAACCGCTTTATCCACGGCGATCATAAATGCCGGTCGTTTGAGAAGGTCTTCAGGCGGATAGCCGGTAACAGTCAATTCCGGGAAAACAGCCAGATCGCACCCTTGATGCTCAGCCTCCCGCAACGCCTCATGTATCAGGCGGACATTACCCTCAAGATCACCGACTCTGGGGGCTATCTGGGCAATCAACAGCTTCATGCGTCAGACAACTTCGGCACGAACATCGCATCGCCATAGGAGTAGAAGCGGTAACCGGACTCCCTTGCATGGGTGTAGGCATCCAGCACCCTTGCACGACCGGCAAGTGCGGCCACCAGCATGATCAGGGTCGATTTCGGCAAATGAAAATTGGTCAGCAGTGCGTCCACAGTGCGGAAATGGTAACCGGGATAGATAAAGATGGAAGTACGCCCCGCACCTGCTTTCAGCTCCCCTGCAGCGGAGGCAGCCTCCAGCGTACGCAGGGAGGTGGTACCCACAGCCACGATACGTCGCCCCTCCGCCTTGGCACGATTGACTGTCTCGGCCGTCTGCTCGGGCACAATATACGCCTCTTCATGCATCACATGGCTGTTCACATCATCAACCTGAACCGGCTGAAAGGTGCCTGGGCCGACATGCAGTGTCACATGGGCAAAGGTTGCTCCCGCCTGCTGCATGGCCGCCATCAACTCTGAAGTCAGATGCAGCCCGGCAGTTGGCGCCGCCACAGCGCCGGCATGCCTGGCAAACACGGTCTGGTAACGTTCACGGTCCTCCCGGGAATCAGGCCTGTCAATATAGGGGGGAAGCGGCATGTGACCATGCGATTCAATGGCGGCCGGCACATCATCGGCACACAACAGCACCTCAACATTCTTGCCATCACGCGTGAGCACCTCAGCACTGAAACTGTCTGAAAACACAACGATGGTGCCCGGCTTCAGCGGCTTGTTCGATTTACCCCAGGCGAGCCAGACATTGTTCTCGCCGGCAGGCTCCAGCAGCAGTATCTCCACCCTGCCGCCGCTCGGCTTATTGCCAACCAGCCGGGCGGGAATCACGCGGGTATCGTTCAGCACCCAGACATCACCCGGCTTCACCAGCAGCGGAAGATCGCGGATCATTGAGTCGACAAGCGCGCCGCCATCTTCGGGGATACAGAGAAGGCGCGAGGCATCACGTGCCTCTAACGGCCTTTTGGCTATTAGATATTCCGGAAGCTCGAAATCGAAATCGCTGACCTGCATGCGGCGGACTCTAGTGCGGATTTTCTAATAGAACAGACTCGAATCACCCGGCAGCAGGAGGCGTCACCCAGAAGCCGTCCCGGCCATGAAGCCGCTACGCCTGCTGCGTGATCCGATCAGAGGCTAACGACGCCTGCAGGTGTACCCATCAGAACGATGTCAGCCCCCTGATGCGAGAAGATACCGTTGGTAACCACGCCCGGAATACTGTTGAGGTGATCCTCCATCTTACGGGCCTCATAAATCTTAAGGTCATGCACATCGATAATGATGTTACCGTTATCGGTCGTGAAACCTTCACGCAATACAGGCCTGCCGCCTAGCTTGGCCGCCTCAAATGCAACCAGCTCACGCGCCATCGGAATCACCTCGATCGGCAGCGGAAATGCGCCCAGATACTCGACCTTTTTGCTCTCATCAACGATACAGATGAACTGTGAAGAGGCTGCCGCGACGATCTTCTCGCGCGTCAGGGCACCGCCCCCGCCCTTGGTCAGGTTGCGCTCAGGATCGAATTCGTCTGCGCCATCAATATAGACGGACAAAGTATCCACCCTCGTCAGGGCATCATTGAGGTCGAGAACCGGAATTCCGTGCCCGGCCAACCGTTCCGCAGTGGCGTCGGAGCTTGCGACTGCGCCGAGAATTTCATCCTTCATACCCGCCAGCGCATCAATAAACATATTGGCGGTAGAGCCGGTACCAACACCGACAATCGTACCCGGCTTCACATATGCCAGCGCTGCTTCAGCTACTTTCCGTTTCATTTCGTCCTGGGTCATCCATCCCTCCTCTTAAAACTCGAACAGCAATCTAACGGCTTCGCGGAGTTTCGGCAAAGGCAGGCAGCTTCACAACCCATTTGCTGTAATCGCCTCCAGCCCCTAACCTGCCGCCATGCTGGAATCCATAGTTATGAGCGACGTTGTCCTGAGTGCACTGGTACTGTTCGGTATCCTGCAACTGGCCTGGTTCTCGGTCATGATGCTGCGCCGCGGCATTGCACCGGACACCATCCAGCACGCCATCCCCCCGCTGCTGGCGATCTGGGTTCTGATGTGGCCGGTCTATACGGACAGCCGCTGGCTCTGGATCGGGGTTGCCCTTCTGGCGCTTCTCAGTCTCGCTGCCGTCACGGTGAACTCCCCTTTCTGGCAGCATCTGCGGGCGGCCTGGACATGGAGCCCTGATGCGGATGATCTGGGTATGGATATCTACTTCCGCCCCAACCTGCCTCCACTGACCCAGGCTATCGCCTCAATATTCATCGCCGCGTTATGGTTTCAGGCGATACCTGAATTCGGGTTCGGGCTGGCCCTCTGTTTCTGCCTGGCATTTCCTGCTGCAGCCCTCATTGACCGCTTCGGAAGCGTTAAATTCAATTTCCGCAGGCTGGGCTTTCCGGCCCACCCCAGCCAGACGCTCGCCGGCCATCTGATTCTGATTGCGGCCTGCACCATCCTGCTCTGCTGGAGCCTGCATGTTTACCACGGCACGGATTGGCAGATACTTTTCATTGCCACTTTGATCGCGGCCATGACCACCTCAGCGAGCCGCGCGGTGGTTCCGGGGCGCTGGAATGCACCGGCTGCGATGTTTACTACCGGTGCCGTGATGTGGCTGCTATAATCAGGCTGCAGTCAGGGCCTGTGCATTGGTGATTAATCTCACTGAAGGAAGAGTGCTAAAGGTCAGCGTACGCAACATAAAAGGTATGGCACAGCGCATGAAAACAGTGGTGTGCAGAGATGGTTTCACAGGAGAAACAGATGGCAATTGATATTTCATGGCTGGAAAAGAACATACTGAAAAGAGAGGTCACGGCGGCTGAACGCAGCGCCCTTGACTGCATAACCGTCTCCAACTTTTCTGCCGGAGAGAAGATCATTACCGAGGGGCAGGCCGGTGGCACGCTAGAGATCATGCGCTCCGGCAAGGCCAAGGTTGAGGATAATAACCGCTACGAGGGCCGCGTCATTCTCGCCGAGATCGAATCCGGAACCATTTTCGGCGAACTCAGCTTCCTGAACAGCAAGCGCAAGAGTGCCGACGTAACCGCCCTCGAAGATTGCGTGGTTTACGATCTTAAACAGGAAGATTTCACCGAACTGATGAAGAATCATCATGAACTGGCCTACACCATCCTTACCGCCATCATGGATCGCCAGACCAGTATCATTATGTCCCAGCGCGTCACGCTCGCACCGCTGCTGCGCAACCTGAAAGAGAAGGCCAAGAAGCTGCCGCTGTTTATCAAGGTGGCCCCGGTTGTCTTTATCATCCTATATATACTGGCCTTCTTCTACATCTCCTACAAAGACTTCGATTACAGCAACTAAAGCGACGGGATAAACCCATGAAACGATGAAAAAACGGGCGCACTGGCTGCGCCCGTTTCTGTTTTTCTGCCTGCATCAACTTCACGAAGGGCTGCTTCCGGCCAGTTTCGGTCATTCAATTATCAGGTATAACGCTTCACATCACCAGCAGCAAAAAAGCAGCGCGGGGAACGCGCGGCGCTTTTTCTGTCCGGGTGCATGTGATTATTATGTTTTTTTGGTTACCAATAGACGGGGTCAATGAATTCCTTAACGCACAGGGGACGTTTACTGATAGTAGGAATTGGCTCTCCCGTTAAAGACTGCCCAAGCCAGCCAAAAGGCATTGAGAGCTTTAGCGGAGCCTTAATTACATTTTCTGAAAGCGCCTGAAACCCTACCTTTGAATAAAAGGATGGATCTCCATATGTAACAGCAACATTAGCAGCGCGCCTTTTCAGTTCATCAAGCCCGTAATTGATTAAAGCCTGACCGATTCCTTTGCCCTGATGTTCAGCGCTCACTGCAACTGGGGCGAGCATGTAAACCAGAATAGGCTTACTAAAATGAAGGCGAGTGAAAAAAATACAACCGATGAGTGTTTCATCTTCGTATGCGCCGATACAGATTATTTCTTTATTGTCGATGTTTGATGCCAACTGTAAAGAAAGGCTGCCAATCAATTTTCCTTCCTTTTCGCCCTCTGATGAGGTGAATACAGAAGTGAATAGCTCTTCTACCTCTTTTTGTTTTGATTTGTCCAAGATTCGATGAATCATGCCTTACCTTTCAAGATTTCTGCTCTTATCGTTTTGGAATATAACATATATTAGACACCATTTTGGTGACTATTCTGACTTGGTGAAGCTGGCGAGGTCGAGTGTCTGTTGCTGGCCGAGAGCTGTCATTCATAGCCTTAGCTGTTTATCGATAGCTCTAATGCCTGTTTAACAAAAGACGCTACTTTCTTGGCCTCAATATCAGCCAAGCCGTGGATTTTTATATGGCGGCGAAACTTACCACCTCCCTCCAGTATGTTGCTTGGATCATCCAAGCTGGCTCCGAAAGAAAATTCGAACGAGACATGGTTTTTGTAAGCGAAGATACCTCCAAAATCCCTTTCTAGAGAGAGCATTATGCCGCCATACATCATTCGCTCATTGATATTCGAATCAGTCTGGAATACGACTTTGCGAAGTTTCTCTATGATATCTGATTTATCAGGATCGCTGACAATAATATCGTCCAGAAAACTCTGAACCTGTTCATTATTTGAACTTGTCATTGCTTCCCTCCGGTTGATTGAGTTGCGACTAAATATGGTGAACTGAAAAACCATCCTGTTTCAGCCTACTTTAGCATGATATACAAATGCCTGCTTCTGGCCGTTCTAAGACGGTCAGAATGCTAGAGCGCTAGTCTCAATCCAGTGGCACCCAGATTTGTCCGGACTGGGGAACCTTGAGTCACTCGAACCAACTGAGTTGAATGACTACTTGCGGCCATAATTAGATTTAAATGTTACTGAATTGGGAGTTTATACCCTACCCTTTGCTTCATGGTAGTAGATGCAGCCAAGCGCACACACATCTTCTTTCTTTGCGTATGGGTGACTACTCCTTTCAAGCTCAATGCCATGGTTGTTGCATAATGTGTCTTCTACTTCCCAGCAGCGCATGGGCGCCTTCAGTCTATACATTGGGCAATCTACATTGTGACAACCTAAGTACTCATAGCATTGTTCCATGTCTTTCTCCAATCGACTTCTAACTAAACAAATAGCTCCTTATCATTATTATTGTAGCAATGATAATCGTTAATTTGAAGAGATGGCTGCATCTGACTGGTTTGAGATAGTCAAAAGTTGATAGGAATCACCTCATTCCAATAGTGCCCAGATTTGTCCGGACTGGGGAGCCAGGCAGGACTCGAACGAATGGCCGAGATTGCTCCCTGATGACCTGCAGGAGTCAGCCACCATTGGACATGAAAGCCCTGCATGGCTCTATCTGTTCACATGGCGCGGTTATTTTTTACCTGACTTAGACTTTTTGTAGGCATGTATGTAACGCCCGAACTCCCTCTCTTTCGCCCTTTTCTCCGCCAGGGTGGCGGCATTCAGCTCCTGCTCTTTCATCAGCTTCAGGTAATTGGCAAGGCGCCGCCCATCCAGATCCCCTGATTCAATTGCAGCACGGACGGCACATCCGGGCTCATTCTCATGCTGGCAGTTCTTAAACCTGCACTGCCCGGCAAGCTCACCGATTTCGCGGAAGGTTTCATCGACCCCCTGCTCGCAGCCGGCCAGTTGAAGTTCCCGCATACCAGGCGTATCGAGCAGAAGTCCGCCCGAGGGGAGCATGTGAATGGATCGCGATGTCGTGGCGTGGCGACCCTTTGCATCATCTTCCCGGATAGAACTGGTATGTTGGACATGCTCTCCAAGCAGGGTGTTGATCAGTGTTGATTTGCCAACACCGGACGAGCCAAGAAAGGCGAGTGTTTTCCCTTCTGCGCACCAGGCATCCAGCTTGCGCACACTGTCCGAATCAAGGCTGTTCACGGCAACTGTTTCAAGAAACCGATCCATCGCATTTATCTGTTCTATGTATTGATCCGGATCTTCGCAGGTATCAAGTTTTGTCAGGATAATTACAGGCTCAACGCCTGCCTCATTGGCCAACGCCAGGTAGCGTTCAATACGATTGAGGTTGAAATCCTGATTCATGGAGCTGACGATAAACACCGTATCGATATTGGAAGCAATCAATTGAGTTGAAACCTTCGTGCCGGCGGCCTTGCGGGAAAAAAGCGAAAGCCTCTCGAGCAGACGGATAAATTTTCCCGATGCGTCGAGTACAACCCAGTCGCCGACCGCGAACGCAGGCATACCTTTAGAGATATGAATCGATCTCCTGCCCTCTGAAGTCTGCACATGGATTACGCCTCTTTCCTGCGAGATCACTCGCCCCATTGTGGCGCTTTCCCACTCCTCAAGCGTGAGCTGTTGCTGGTAATATGGCTTCCAACCCAACTGAATCAGTGCACTGACATCTGGCAAAACAACCTCCTGAAACCCTATCTGCACACTACCGGGCAACCCTTAGTTGCCGAATGGCCGGAAGCAGCAGCTCACACCTATGCCAATCAGATGATCAATAGGGTTCGATGTTGTTCAGGTCCGGTGGAATAAACCCGTTAATGCGCTCCACCGCTGTCTGAATCTGGCCATTATCCATCAACCTTATCCAGCGATAGCCCGGGGAGATATCATCCATGCCGAAATCATCACTCCTGCGTTTAAACTGGATACATGTCGATGGGGATCCGAGCACCCGAACCCCGTCATGGAAAGTATCGAATGCCTGATGAATATGCCCGGCAAGGATTACCCTGACCTGCGGAAAATCAGCAATCAGTTCCCAAAACTCATCCCTGTTCTCAAGCCCGATGGCATCCAGCCAGCGACTGCCCACATCGAGCGGAGGATGATGCAGTGCGATCAGCGTGTGCTTGTCACCACCGGTCTGCAGCAGCGCACGCAAACGGTTGAGCTCACTGAGACGCAAGAATCCGGCAATGCTTCCCGGCCTGTGCGAATTGAGCGTAATCACCTGCCAGTGCTCAAGCTGCAGATGGTCGCTATAAACGGAGTGCTCTTCCAGGGCCGGGATCAGCGACGCCTTGAGAACGGAAATATTGGCATGGTTGCCGGGAGAGATCATCACAGGCACACGCCATGGAAGCATCTCAGCCACCTTCCGATACGTGGCAGCAGCCTCATCCTGCGCCATGTCGCCTCCGAGCACGACCGCATCGGGATTGGGGAAGCGATCATGTGCAGCCTTAAGCACAGACGCATAGCTGTCACGTGGACGCACCCCTTTCAACTCGCCAGCCGGATCTTCATAGAGATGCGAATCAGAGATGTGCAACAGCAGGCTCACTGCCCCACCTCCGTGAGAAGCCTGCTAACAAAAGCCTCCGCCTCCTCCGGCATATAACTCACCCGGACATGCACCCTGTATGGGTCATCTGAACGGGAGGGCATCGTTTTGACATATAACTCGGATATGCCATCCGGCAGTATCACCTTCAGGCTGGTAAGCGGCGTGCTCTCCTTCTCTAGCTGCATCTCGAACACCGAATGGCTCAGCCTGAGTATTTTCCCACCAAACGGTTCGCGTGCAAACTTGCCCTCAAGCCGGCACACCTGCACATCCAGCGGGTAAGCGGGCTCGACCAATGGCTCATCGACTTTTTCCGGCAGCAGCAACGGTTCATCCCCATAAACACCGCCGATGTCGAAGATGGTCATCTCCTCGCTGATACCCTTCGGTGTTACCTTCAGCTCATCGTCGATGCGCACCTCAACCGCACAAGCATCGCGCGTCTCTTCGGAAATCAGGATCTGCCCCCCTACGGTATAGGACTCGATCCTCGATGCGGTATTCACCACCCTGCCGACCACGGCGTACTTACTGCGCTTTTTCGAGCCGATATTGCCGACGATGGCTGCACCGCTGTTGATTCCGATTCCCATCTGCAGTGCCGGATACCCAAGCTCCACGTATCGCCCGTTCACCCTCTCCATCGTCTGCTGCATCTCCACCGCACAGCGCACCGCTCGCAGCGCGTCATCCTCACGCTCAATCGGTGCGCCGAAGATGGCCAGGATGGCATCGCCGATAAACTCATCGATGGTGCCCATATGTTTCTGGATCACCTCGGTCATCTCACCGAGATAGATATTGATCATATCGACCACGGTTTCGGCGGGCAGCCGCTCCCCGATCGAGGTAAAGCCCCTGAGATCGGACATCAGTACGGTCACATCACGCTTTTCACCACCAAGCTTCAGGCCGTGCGGCGAATCGATCAGGCTGTCGACAATCTCCTCTGAAAGGTAACGACCGAAGGTGTCGCGAATAAACCGGTAAGCGGATCTGAGCTTCAGGTGGGTTCGCACCCGCGCATGCACGATCGCGGGCGTGATCGGTTTATTGATATAATCGACAGCCCCCACTTCAAAGCCCTGAACTTCGTCGCGGGTCTCATTCATCGCAGTCACGAAGATCACCGGAATCCCCTCGCTGCGCGGGCTCTCCTTCAATCGCCTGCACACTTCGTAGCCATCCATGCCCGGCATCATG